>NZ_JAWVWO010000001.1:0-566044 GCF_033657265.1 Flavobacterium sp. MMLR14_040
CAAAGATAAGATTTTGATATAATAATGTAAAGATATGAGCCCTGATGGGAGGGAAAATCCTTTTGTGCCGGGGTTCGGCACAAAAGATTTGGAAGGACAGCAGGAATAGCTCCTGAAAATAATCCAAAACATCTCCACAAACAAATCCGTTTTTTGATTGATGATTAAATAATCTTCTTCACCCCAGGAATCGCTACCAACAATCCCCCAAAAGCAAAACTCCCCACAACTATCAACGGCGAGACTACCAGAAGTTTTACAGCAGGATCTACAGCCCAGTTTCTTGCAGCTAAGGTGAATGCAACAATAACTACCGGATGAAAAATATAAGTAGCAAAACTGTAACGGGATAATTTGGCAAGCAATGGCGTTGATTGGTTCCATTTTGTTCTTCCTTTGGTGAGAAGGACGGTTAAGATGGAAAGTCCGATCCATTGTTCCCAGATGGCGTAGAGTAGTTGTTGCCAGTGAAAACCTCCTGAATACCATTCTACAGGCATTTTTACGGTGAGTCTGATCACGAAAAAGACTAGGAAAAAGGCTAAACACAACCATGAAGAAAGGGTAAGACGTTTTCTGGTTTTATCTGAAAGTTGTTGGAACCAATTGTTTTTAGAAGCCAATAATCCGATAGTGAAAAAGGCGATGTATTGCGGGAAATGTCCTAATTGGAATCCGAAAGGCTCTAGAACCCAGCCTACAGGAAATATGATTCTAACGGCGAAAGTTACGAGTCCTAATGCCAATGCAAATAGAAGTATGTTTCTTGAGGTAGGAACAGGCAATGTGTTTTCAAAACTGATTTTGAAAACCGTTTTTGCGATTACATAAATAAAAGTAAAAACAAGCAAAGCCAATACAAACCACATTACGCCAACATCGATCCAGGTATCGTAACCGCTTAAATACTGCAAAAAGCTAATATGGTGTCCTTTAGCAAAATAATACACGAGATAGCTTGTAAAAGGCGAAATCACAAGAGAATAAAATATTAACGGAATTCCTAATCGGATTAAACGGTCTGTGATGAATTTGAAGGTGCCTTTTTTGGTAAAAGACGAATCGGTAAAATAGGCGGCAAGCATAAAGAAAAAGCCCATAAAAAACGATTGATTGACGCTGATAAACATTTTTACAGGAATTAGTACGCCAAAAATGGTAGTAGGTTCTGTATAATACCATCCGTCTGAAGAGCTGTAGGCGATAAAAGTATGGTGCAAAATAACCAAAATGGTCAATAGTATTTTGATATTGCCGATGTAAACAAGCTGATTTGGCTGTTTTGCATCTGGTGCTAAAGCTGTGTTTTGGGTTGTCATAATAAGTTTTGATTAGTGTTTCTGAGGGCAAACCTACAACAAGAAAATAGTGTTGTAAGCGGCCTTGTTATCACTAACAAGCTTTTGTGACGAACGACAAGCTTAGGCTATCTGCAGGCTGCGGAGTTGGTTGTAACAAAGGTTGAAACTCTCAATCTGGTTTCGGGAAACGGGAACTTTGGCATCGGTATTATGAAAAGATAAGGTGTAACCCTGAGAATTTCCGCTTACTTTTTCGATCTTAAACATGTTGACCAAATAGGTTCTGTGGCATCTGAAAAAATGCGGATAATCGGTGATTTGTTTTTCGAATTGGGTGAGCGAAATTCGTTTGAGTTCTACAGTCGCTTCGTCGTGGTTTGATTGGGTGAGTTCGATATAATTGCCATCGGCTTTTACAAATAGTAAATCTTCGGGGTTTAAAGTAAAATCGTCTTGTTTGACTTGGGTATTGATAAAAAGGGTGGGAGAGATGGCCGTTTTTTCGGTTTTGTTTTTTAAAGGCTCAAACTGAACCACAAAAGGCGAATCTTTTTTTGATTTGAAATAAAAACCAGCCATTCGCAGAAAAAAATAAAAAAGGATTCCGGCGAGAAAACAGTTTCGAATTTCTTCATATAAATAACGCCACGACCAGTTAGTTGGGTTGTTATAAATTAGATCACGCATTAAAAAACTGGCAATTCCGGACAAAAGCAAAAATATGCCAACATGAATGTATTCTTTTAGTAATGTCCAGTTTTTAAGTTGTTCACGTTCTATATAATTGTATGTTCCGAAATAGAGAAATAAAATTAGCGCAGGCGAAAAAGCATGAAAGAAACAAATGAGGAAATAATTGAGCTTGAATTCAGGCTCATAAACGCCAAATGGCGCAAATAATAATAGAAATACAAAAATGGAAGCAAAGACAATTCCAGCGCTATTCAGAAGATTTTCAGGCTGATATCGGTTAGGATATTCAATTTCTTTTTTTAAATGTTCCGTATTGATGTAAAACGTCATGGAATAAATGTGGCTTTGTTCGGGATTAAAAGTACAAAAATAGTTGTTATGAAAAACGGGTGTCCTAGCCGTGATAGTACACCACTGTTTGGCCATCATATAAAACAAACACAAATTTCACTAATTGCCACTAATTCTCGTTCGTGAAATTAATTTCACAAAATAAGTTAACTATTAAAATTTGTACAAATTCGTGCAATTTGTGTTTAAATTGGTACGCATTGCTTCGCCAGTTCATGCTTTTCACGTTCGGATAGCAGGAAATAGCGCCTCAAAGAAATATTATACACAAAAAAGCCTCCCAAAATCGATTGATCTTAGAAGGCTTTTTGAATGCGGAATACTAATTACCTAAATTTATTCCTTAATTACTTTTTCGACCGATAGGCCGTTTTCAGTTGTAATTCTGATGAAATAAAGTCCGTTTGCTTTGTTTGAAATATTCAGTTGTGCACTATTATTGTTTTCAATTTTAGTTTGCAGGATTCTTCCCTGAACGTCGAATAATTCAATTTTTTTGATGGTATTGTCGCAATTAATAGTCACATTTCCTTTGGTTGGATTTGGATATAATGCTACACTTTTATCTGTTTCAAAATCTTTGGTTCCTAATGATTTAAAGATTGTTTCGGCTTTGTTGGTTTCGATTGGTGCGTTATAATCAAAGAAAATATCAGCCTGTTTTTCAACCTGATCATTGGTAAGAAGATCATCTGCAGTTTTAATTTTGAATAAAATACTTCCGTGACCGCCAACAGGAGGATCTTTTGCCGTAACGTTAGTCGTCACAGGCGCGCCCAGATTAATATTTGAAAAGACAAATTCAACTACGTTTCCGTGAATAAAAGTTTGAGCTGCATGTGAAGTGTCCATTAATTGCAAAGAATTGATGTCGTATTTACTTTGATCAACCACTATTTTTACGATTACAGTTTCAGCTGCTGCAGTTCCTGTATTTTCAAAATTTACAATGTAGTGCAGGTAATCGCCAATTGTACTCGGAGAAACGCTTTTTCCTTCTAAACACGTTATATCATTCGGGTCAAAAGCACCGACCACAATTTGGTTGAAGGTAAAGCTATTGTCTGTCGGAAATTCATCTCCCGCAACAGGCGTTATTGAAGTTACAAAACTCAATACATCGCCATTATTTACGGCAGGAGTTTCTACCGGAGAATTCACATTAAACTCAAGTTCTATAACACGGCTTTCAAATGGCAAAAGTGCGTTGTAATCCCAACTTAAATTGTTAGTGGTTTGCGTAGTAGTTTCTGGTAATGAAGTTAATAAGTCTATTCTGGAATCATCAAAAACTAATTTAATAGTACCCGAAAGTATCTGGTTTCCTTTGTTTTTATAGACAATTTTATATTTGGCATCAAAACCTGGCCTTGCGGGTGTAATCGGGCTTATTACGATTTCTATATCAGGACGAATTCCGTTTGCAGAAAGACAAAAACTCTGATTGCTTATGGTGTAATTATTATCAGGAAAAGTAACCGAAGCTGTTGCCGGTGAGATATTAAACGCCGTCGCATTTTCTATATTTGGATAAATATTATAGTTTCCGGCCTGGGTGTAAAATGTCGAAATTCCTTCGGTATTTGTAAAAGCACTTCCGGTAGTGGTACCATCGTTAATGTCGATTCTAATGTTTGGATGCAAGGGATCATTTATATTACAACCGTTATTATTACCGTCAAAAATAGTTGTTCCGATTAATGTGTTATGAGGTCCGCCAGGGCTTATACTACAGTAGGAATTTGATACTGTTGCTGTCATGCCAGAATTATTAAGTTCGGTTTGAATAGTGGCCAACTGGGCATCATCGGCACAAATGTACGTTAAGGCCGGATTCCCGGAAAATCTTAAATCGGGTTCATTGCTTCCGTTTTTGATAAACAAAGTATTTAATGCATTATCATGACACCACAAATAGGTCAGTTTGTTTTGAAGGCTTACATCGAGCGTTGTAATTTGATTATCATTGCAATATAATCCTTGCAAATTTGGCGCATTACGCAAATCAAGGCTTGTAAGCTGATTAGAATTACAGGCTAAACTTCTTAACTGTGGTGAAGCTATAACATCAAGCGTACTTAACTGATTATAACCACAATTTAGTTCTACAAGATTGGTTAAAGTATATAAATCAAGACTTGTAAGCTGATTGTGTTCGCATTGAAAATAAATAAGATTAGTAAGAGGCAATACATCAAGACTTGTTAATTCATTAAAACCACAGGATAAATCGATCAAACTGTTTAATGAACTCACATTAAGATTGGTTAATTTATTACCGCTGCAATGAAGATAGGCAAGGCTGTTTAAGTTGCTGACATCAATAGCCGTTAATTGATTGCTGCTGCAGCTTAATTGAATTAGGTTTGAAAACGAACTTACATCAAGTGCCGAGATTTTATTATTATCAAGATATAAATAAGCTAACTGGCTTAAACCATTGATATTTAAGTTTACAAGCAAATTATTGCTGCAATTTAATTTGGTTAAATTGGGCATGCTCTCGACATTTAGCGTCGTTATTTTGTTATGAGAACAATCCAGTTCTGTAATGTTAACTAAGCCCGTCATGTTTAAATTAGCCAATAAATTATGAGAATAATTTAAATTGGTAATGTTTGTTAACCCTATCAAATCTAAGCTTGTCAATAAATTATACGAACAATCTAGTGTGGTAAGATTGGTTAATCCGTTTACAATTAAAGAGGGAAGACGGTTTTTTGACAATTTTAATTTTTCTAACTCAACCAAATTATTAACGTCTAAAGAAGTAATGATGTTTCCTGCTGCGCCCAAAACGCCATCAAATAAGTAATTCGAACAATCCAGATATTTAAGTTTGGTTAGTCCGGAAATAGCCAATGTTGTAATTTGATTACCAACAATATCTGTCGAAGCATTATTCGAACAATCTAGATATTCAAGGTTTGCTAAGCCGCTTACATCTAAACCGGTAAGTTTGTTATTGTTAACATCCAAATGTTTTAAGTTGGGAATTAAACTTAAATTTAGGGTTGAAATTTTATTTCGGCCAAAATCCAGATATTCTAGATTAGCTAAATTTGTTAAGCTTAAAGCGGTTAATTTATTGTTACTGCAATTTAAGGAATTAAGATTGTTTAATCCGTTTAAGCTTAGAGAAGTAAGCTGACTGTTAGAACAATTTATTGATTTAAGATACGTCATGCCGGAACCGTTTATGGTTAAAGTCGTTGTTGGATTTCCAAACATGTATAAATTGGTAAGAGTGCTTAATCCTGATACATTTAGTGTTACGGTGGGCTGGGCTAAAATCAGGTTCAGATCCTGGATTGCGGGAAATCCGTTTAAGGTTAAAACTGAATTTGGGCCCGTGTACTGAAAGCTTATAAGTGAATTTAAATTCGTTCCGTTAATGATTAAATTATTTGGCAGATAAGAACATTCTAAAGTGGTAAGTTGCGTTAAATTATTTAAATTTAAAGTAGCAATACTGTTTTCGCCACAGCTTAAATTGGTCAGTTTTGTCGAATTGCTTAAATCTAAACTGGTAATTTGATTGTAAAAACAAGACAAATTAGTTAGTTTGGTTAAAGCCGTAACATTAAGGCTTGTAAGCAGGTTATGACCACATTGCAATTGTTCTAAATTTGGTGTAGCACTTACATCTAAATTTGCCAGATTATTGCTGTTGCAAATTATTGTTTTAAGATTCTGCAATCCGCTTACATTTAAGCTGGTCAGCTTATTGTTTTCACAAATTAAGGCAGTTAAATCTGTCATCCCTGATAAATCAAGGTTTGTCAATTGATTGTTACTGCAAAGCAAAGTACTAATTTTTGTTAAACCATTTAAATTTAGATTACTAAGTCTGTTCTGGTCACAAAATAATTGTGTAAGATTTGACAATGCACTAAGATCTAATGTCCCAATAAAATTTCCTGAAATGTTTAAAACAGTCAGATTTGTTAAACTGCTAACATCCAGATTGAATAGAAAATTGTTGGTACAATCTAAATTTTTAAGATTAGTAAAACTCAAAATTCCGGTTAAATCCATAATAGAAGAGTTCCAAACGCGTAGTCTGTAAACCGCCAATGCTTCACTATTTTGGATTTCTCCATCATTGTTAGTGTCAATTTTTATAGCAGTTCCGGCTTCGTTAAACGCTGTAAGATTTGTAGCGCTGGCTTCCAGCAATTTGGCTTTAAAGGCTGCGTCCGGAATAGAGACGGTCTGGGCATTTACTATTACTGAAAATAGTAATGCCAAAAAGAGTAATTTTTTTCTCATAATTGATTATAGTTTGAGTGGTTCGTTAGAAAATTTTGGGGATGATTTTTTAAAGTGAATTGATTAATTCCTGCAATTTTTCTTTTTTGCTCTGCGCAATCGGAATATTAGCATTATCGGCCATAATCACATATCCGCCATCTGTTTTGATGTACGATTTGAGATATGATAAATTAATTAAATGCGATTGATGAATGCGTTCAAAACCGTGTTCTGCAAGTAATTCTTCATATTCCTTAAGTGTTTTTGATATCAAAACAGGCTTATGGTTTTTGATGAAGAACTGAGTGTAATTTATTTTGGCTTCGCATCGGATAATATCCGAAACCTCAAATAAATGAATTCCGTCGCTGGTTGATAAAGCAATTCTTTTGAAGTTGTCGACTTTCTTGCGAATATTTTCGAGCAGCAAATCGATGTTTTCAAACGAATTATTTTTCCCGACTGCTTCTTTTATTTTGGCCATTGTAAGCTGCAGTTCTTCGGGATCAACGGGCTTCAGAATAAAATCTAAAGCACTAAATTTAAAAGCTTTCAAAGCATATTGTTCGTGTGCGGTAATAAAAACAACATGCGATTTTAGTTTTCCGTTTGCTTTAGAAAGACGTTCCAGAATATCAAAACCGGTTCCGTCTGTTAGATGAATATCCAGAAAAATAACCTGCGGATTCAATTTTTCTATCGCAGCGATTCCGGTTTTAACGCTTTCGGCTTCGCCCACAATAAAAATATCATTTGTATATCGTTCTAAAAGCGCTTTTAGACCGGTTCTTAAATGTTTGTCATCGTCGATTAATAATGCTGTTATCATGGTTTTGGTATTTGGTATTTTTGGTATTGCTATTGTATTTTGAAATTGATATTGATTTTATGAAATGTATTGTATTGGCAGGAACAGCGTAACTTTTGTACCTGTTTTTTGTTGTGCCGAATTGAGTTCTATAATCTCTATTTTTGCCGATTTGGAAGTGATGGATTCCATAATCTTCAAACGTTTTTTTGTGATTTCCAACGCCATGGATTTGTGCGCCGTAACAGAATTTTCTTTTAAAAGTTTAGATTCTGATAAACCAATTCCGTCATCGGTAATTGTACAGATTAATTGCTTGTTTTGGACATCAAAATTAACACTGATTTTTCCTTTTCCTTCTTTGGGAACCATGCCGTGAAGAATCGCATTTTCTACAAAAGGCTGAATCAATAATGGTGGCAATCCCATATTAAATTCAACATTTTCAGTTGATTGAATTTCGAATTCAAACTTATCCTGAAAACGAAGCTGTTCGAGTTCGAGATAATTCTGCAGACTTTCTATTTCTTTATCAATCGGAATTAGTGAACCTTTTGAATATTCGAGTGTCAGGCGCATTAATTTTGAAAATTTAGAAAGATATTTCAATGCCGAATCTGTTCCGTTCTGAACAATAAAACTCGAAATAGAACTTAGGCAATTAAAAACAAAATGTGGATTCATTTGTAAATGCAGTGCTTTTTGTTCATATTCAGCCACTTCTTTTTTAAGTGTGAGCTGGCGTTTTACCTGCATTCGGTTGTAAATTACCAAACCTAAAACGATCAATAATAATCCGCCAAGAATAGAGAAAATAACCAGCTGAATTTCTCTTTTGTGTTTTTCAGAAAGCAGGGCTTCTTTTTTCTTTAACTCATAGCTCATTTCAGCTCTTGCAAACTTTTTATTTGTTTCCTGATTGTTGATGCTGTCCCAGGCAGTAATGTAATTTTTAAAATGTGCCAAAGCTAATTTTGGCTGATTCAAAGATTCATACAATTCGCTTAATAACTTTTCTGTATGAAATGTTTGATCCTGAATGCCAATTTCCTGTGCATACATTAATGATTTTGTAGCATACGGAAGTGCCTCAGTATACTTTTGTTGCTCTTGTAGTAACATTCCAATGCTATATAAGGCCAGAGAAGCGCCAAATTTATTTTGAATTTCTTCGTATAAATTCAAAGATTTTTGGTAATACTCCAGAGCAAGTGATTGATTGTTTTGTTTTTTATAATAATCTCCCAAATAATTGTTTAAGAGTGCAAAACCACGTTTGTTATTGTATTTTTCAAAGCCTTTTTTTGCTTTATTATAATATTGAATTGCATTTTCATATTCGCCCAATTCAAAATAAATAGCACCAATATTGGTTAGCGTTATTGGAGCATTTTCTTCTCCCAGACTTAATTGTATTTTATAAGCCTCTTTTAAATAATGAAGGGCTTTAAGATAAATTTGTTGTGATCTATATATTGTACCAATGTTATTTAATACTTTAGAAATACCTTGTTGTTCGTGAATTTCCTGATATAATTTTAAGGCTTGTTCGTCATTGTTTAAGGCTAAAGTATAATTGTTTTGTTCATAATATGCAACGCCAGAACTAGCATAAGTGCGGGCCAAACCTTTTTTAAATTGATTATTATCAGGGTTTTGTTTCAGCGCAATTTCGAATTCCGTTTGGGCATTTTTGAAGTGTTTTAGCGCAATAGAATAATTTCCAAGAATAATAGAAGCATTTCCTTTGTTTGTATAAGCAGTTGCCAAACCAAAATGGTATCCCTTTTTGGTGCTTAAAACAGCTGCTTTTTGAGCATAAAATAAAGTTGAATCAGGATCGATTTCTTTATATAAATCGGCAATTGTATTGTAGTGGTTAACCTTTGAAGTATCTATTTTAGTAACACGCAAAATACGCTGCAAACTATCAATCTGAGAATTTTGCGCATTTGTCCTGTTGCATACAAAACTAAATAATAAGAAAACGGTTAAACGTAATTTTAGATTCACGTGGTTGTGTTTTGGTTGTTGTGAGACAAATGTATAATTTGTTTTCAACTATCATAACACCAATTATTATTTACACCGTTTTGATTATTATTTGATTGTTTTGGGTTATTTGAATGTTTGAGTAAGAGGAGAAATGTTTAAAAGTCTATTTAGCTACAGAAATTGAACATAGATTTTACCGCAAAGTGCGCAAGGATTTACGCAAAGTCCGCAAAGGTTTATTTATTTCACGCAGATTTAAAAAGATAAAGCAGATTGTACAGATTCAAGAAGATAATTTTAAAAATTAAATCTGCTAAATCTGTAGAATCTGCCTAAAAAAAATCTTTTTAATCTTTTAATCTGTGGCTTTACTATAATTTTATTGCTGTTCGATGATTTTAATGATTTGTTTAGGAATTTCTTCGAAACCTTCAATAGAATAGGGTTTAATGAGGTAACCTTTTACACCGAGCGAATCGCATTTTTCCTTATAAGCAGGATTTATACTCGTCGAATAGATAAAACACGGAATAGTTTTTAGCGTATCCGTATTTAAAATTTGCTGTAGCGCTTCAATACCATCAATTATGGGCATGTTGATATCGGTAAGAATAACGTCAGGAGTTTCGTTGGCGGTGTTTTTTAAATAATTTAAAAGTTCTTCGCCATTTGATACTAAGCTAACTTTATCAAAATCAGGATTTTTATTAAAGATTTCAGAGATTACGTCGGCGTCATCTTCGTCATCTTCAGCAATAATAATATGCAGATTGTTCAATTTTGTCATTTTATACTATTGGAAAATAAAGATTAAATGTGGTGCCTTCGTTGAGATTACTTTCTACAGTAATATTTCCGGAGTGATTTTCCATGATTTTTTTGCAAATAGCAAGGCCAATACCATTTCCGGAATATTCATTCTTAGCATGTAAACGCTGAAATATAGTAAAAATTTTAAGCAGATGATTTTTTTCCATTCCAATACCGTTGTCTTTTATTTGAATTTTTACAAATTTATCAGCAGATTCAAAATCATCAATTTGAAAAATTTGTATAACAGGAGGAATATCTGCTTTACTGTATTTAATAGCGTTTGAGATTAAATTAGAAAAAAGTTGTCGCATTTGTACTTTTGATGCTTGTAATACAGGCAGTTTTCCTATCTCAAAATTAGCTTTTTTATCATTAATAATAAGTTCTAAATCATCATTAACTTCAGCAATTATTTCAACCAGATTTACTTGTGTACGCTCTTCCTGTTTAGTATGCGAGGAATAATTTACCAAATCATCCACGAGAGAATTTAATCTTAAAGCAGATAATTTCATTACGCTCAGATATTTAGTGTCTGTTTCTGAAAGATCTGTTTTGTTGATTCTTTCATTATACATTACTATTTTTCTAAGCGGTTCTTTAAGATCATGAGATATGACATGAATAAACTCTTCCAGATTAGAGTTTATGCGGTTTAGTTCGTTTATTTTTTGCTCAAGCTCTTTTTGATGCTGGATTAACGCATTTTCGTGTTTTTTCTTTTCGGTTAAATCAGTTACGACAATTCCTAATCCCTGTACAGATGGTTCAAGATCAGTTACAGATATTGATGCCAAAAAAGTTCTAGTACTGTAATTGGTTTTAAATATGATTTCGTGTGCCGTTATACCGTATTTCAGTGCTTCGATAAGAGCCGTAAAATGATCCGGATTATTAAAATATTCCTGTAAATAGTTCCCAATAATTTTTTCTGATGGTACACCCAAAAGCTCAGAAAAGTAATCGTTGCAGTACAGGATTAAACCATTCCTTGAAATACTCAAAGCACCCTGCCTGAATTTTTCAATTAAAAGCCTGAAAGTATAATCTGCAGTTTCAAGAGAATAAAGCTGTGGAGTTCCGTTATTGGTTACTACCAATGCATCTACATCACCTGTTTTAATGGCCTCAACAATACTATTAGACTCATGAAGTTCTTCTTTTAATGCTGCTATCTCTTTTAATAAAGATTCGATATGTTTGTTGTTATCGCTCAAATTTGTTCCCTTAAATTTAGTATTTGTAATACTTTTTCCCTGTCTGACAAATCACCTAAAATGATTCTTCTTGGTGCAGGACCTATCTTAATCAATGTTGGTATGGCTACAATTTGATGTATTACGGCCTGTTCTGTATCCCGGCTTATATCTATAATTTCCAGTTCAAAATTATCGGCGAGATATTTGTCACATATTATTCGTAAATTTTCTATTGCATGCCCTGATTTTACAGACATACCCGAAACAAAAAGCATGAACTTATGTTTTTCCGGTTTTGTAACATCAGATGAGTTGCTCATTATAACACTTTTAAAGGTTTAATATTGAGTCCCACCAAAACTCTTTCTTCATTAGAAAGATCCCCGATTATTTTACGAATTGGTTCAGGAAATTTTCTGACCAACGTAGGAACGGCCAGGATTTGATCTCCTTCGGCCAACTGCGGACTTTTAAGTAAGTCTATAATTTCGATACTATATTTACCTGCCAAATATTCTTCGGCGTATTTTTTTATATTTTCGAGTGCTTTAATCGACTTTGGTGTCTGACCTGCGATATATAGCAACAATTGCCATTCGGCTACAGCTTCTTTTTTCATTTTATTGCTATTTTTTTTTAGGATTCAGTTTCTCATTCAACAGTTCTGTTGCTTTTAAGATGCTTAATTCTTCTTCTGCCGATTCAAATTCGTTTCGGAGCGCTTCTATATTAGCCTGAAGTACTTTGCGTTTGCGCTCAATTTCACGGTCTTTTCTGCTAATTTCATTTTGCAGTTTAATATCAGAAATAGTTTTCCTGAACTGATGCGTTCTTCTTGCAGATCCCGTCAATATTCCCTGCGGGCCTAATTCCACATCAAGCAGTTCAATTCCTTTACTTGTAATGACAAATTCCCTAACCTGATTAGAATGGCCCATTCCGCGGGCTTTTATGATAAAAATTCCACGGTTTCTTTCGCCAATTCCTTCCATATCACGTACCGTTATCCAGGTATCAACCAAGGATGATACGGATTCTTCTGCAAGATCTGGCCTAAAATTATCCGTCTGTTTATTTAAAGAAGTAAAAAGTGCCGTAATATTATTCGCTTTTAGCATATCTATGAGCCTCACCAGCATCGAACGAACCTCCTGCTGGCTTCCAACTGTAATAAGATTACTGATAGGATCAATAACAATAGTAGTAGGTTGGTATTCTTTGATAAGTTTTCTTAGCGTAAGCAAATGCAGTTCAAGTCCGTTTAATGAAGGACGTGAAGAATGAATTTGTAGATTACCTTTTTTAATATGTCTTTCCAGGTCAATGCCAATCGATTTCATATTTCGCACCAATTGTTGCGGCGATTCTTCAAAGGCAAAATAGATTACTCTTTCATTTTTTTTGCATTGTTCGTCGGCAAAGTAACTGGCAACGGTAGTTTTGGCAGTCCCCGCAGTTCCGGAAATCAATATATTGCTTCCGCGATAAAATCCGCCGTCGTCAAACATTTCGTCTAAACCGGGAACTCCTGTAGAAATTACATCTGAAGAAACCTCATTATTTAATTTTAAAGAGGTAATAGGCAATACCGAAATTCCGTCCTCATCAATTAAAAAAGGATATTCGTTTGTACCATGAGTCGATCCGCGGTATTTTACAATTCGCATTCTTCTGGTCGAAACCTGTTCGATAACACGATGGTCCAGAACGATAACACAGTCCGAGACATATTCTTCTAATCCCTGACGTGTAAGCGTTGCTTCTCCGCGTTCGCCTGTAATAATCGCTGTTACGCCTTTGGTTTTAAGCCAATGAAATAATCTTCGTAACTCAGCTCTAAGAATAGCCTGATTGTCAAGACCTGCAAATAAAGATTCGATCGTATCGAGCACCACTCGGGTTGCTTTTATCGAATCGATGGCATGTCCTAATCTTATAAATAAACCGTCGAGATCATATTCTCCCGCTTCTTCAATTTCCGATCTTTCAACTCTTACATGATCTACTACAAGCTTTTTATCTGCTTTTAGTTTTTCGAGGTCAAAACCAAGTGATTTGACATTTAATGTAAGATCATCCGAAGGCTCTTCAAAAGACATGAAAACTCCGGGTTCGTTATATTCTGTAATCCCTTTAATAAGAAATTGCATAGATAACAATGTTTTTCCGCAGCCCGCACCACCGCAGATTAAAGTTGGTCGTCCTTTAGGAAATCCACCATCAGTAATCTCATCAAGGCCGTCTACTCCTGTAGGAGTTTTAGGAAAAGTAAAACTATGTGATTTTGTTTGTTTTTGCACGATATAAAAAATTCTGTTTACTCAAATATACGTTTTCCTACAATATTTAACATTAATATTTATTAAAGATTTAACAGCTGTTTAAATAATTTTGAAGTCATTATTTGGAAAAAACTGCCTTATTATGCGAATAATAAATGATAATGCAAATACACTCGAATTACTATTGAAATTAAGAATTTTTTAAATCAAAAAAAAGAAAGCTGAAGAATATTTTTATTGATGATATTTTTGTCAGCAATTGTTTTGGCTAAACCAAGAGCGGTTACAAAATGCTGATGTGCTTTTTTATTATCCACATCAGTATATAAATTTCCGAGTAAAGAATAATAGAAATGATTATCGGTTAAATGGAGTTTTTCAGCTTCGATAATTGCTTCTTTTTTGCCATTTACTTTTGATAAGGCAAAAGTGCGGTTTAAAGCCACAATTGGCGAATATTCCAGAATAATCAGATTATTGTACAATTCCAGAATATGCTGCCATTTTTCGGGAGAATCTTTTTTCTGTGTATGCCAGTAAGCAATTCCGGCTTCTAAATGGTATTTAGAAAGTTTATTTCCTGACGATGATTTGCTTAAAAAATAAGTTCCTTTATCGATCAGTTCCTGATTCCAAAGTAATTCGTCCTGATCCTGATACAAAATAATTTCTCCATTTTCTGAAGTTCGCGCTTCAAATCTTGAAGAGTGAAAACACATCAAAGCCATTAAAGCGTTTGTTGCTGGTAAATTGGTACTTTCATTCTGAATCAATAAGTAGGTGAGGCGCATCGCTTCGGCACAAAGATCTTTGCGCAAAGTCGTATTTTGCGATGTAGAATAATAACCTTCAGAATACAGCAGATAAATCGTTTTTAAGACCGTCTCAATGCGGTCGTTAATTTCTGCCGAATTAGGATGCTGAATTTTAATGTTTTCTTCTTTGAGTTTTTCCTTGGCGCGATTGATTCTTTTGTAAATTACTTCTTTATTAGATAAAAAAGCGTCTGCGATTTCATTGATTCCAAAACCGCATAATAAGTTTAGCGCCAATGCAATCTGAGCTTCGTTTGAATTACAGGGATTACAAACCGTAAAAATCATGGCCAATTGACTATCGGCAATATTTTGTTCCGATAAATCAATTTCCGTTTCCGGATTATGAAGCGGTGCGTTGTATTTTATTTCGGTTGCAATTTTCTTTTCAAAAATATCATTTCGCTTAAAATAATTCTTGGTTTTATTCTTTGCAACCGTATAAAGCCAGGCAGTCGGATTATCCGGAATTCCTTTTATTGCCCAGGTTTCGGCTGCAGCCAAAAATGTATCGCTTACAATATCCTCAGCAATCTCAATATGATGAATACCAAACAGATTACTAAGTACCGAAACTATTTTTTGGTATTCTGTTCTGAATAGGTTGGGTATGAGTTCTTTTTCCATAGTTGCAAAATTCCAATTTTTGTCATTGCGAGGAACGAAGCAACCTCACTAATATAGACTTATGTCGATTTAACCACTTAGATTACCTTACGTTTTAAACCCGACAGGTTTTACAACATGTCGGGTTTGACGCAATCTTGTCGTAAATCTTTGTCGTAAATCTTTGTCGATTCTGCGAGTGAGATTGCTTCGTTCCTCGCAAAGACACGCCTAATTTACAATCTAAAATCAACAATCTAAAATTCAGAAACCGCCATTCTAATCTCCACATTTCCACCTAAATTCAAAATTGGGCAATTTTGTGCGATTTCGGCAGCTTCGTCATAATCTTTGGCTTTTACGGTAATCATTCCGCCAATAGATTCCTTGATTTCTACATACGGACCGTTTGTTACGTTTTTGTTATTGGCAACAATTTTTCCTTGTCCGTCCCAGCGTTGTAATGGTCTTGCCAGTTTATCTTGAGCAGCCAGACTCCCAAACCAATTTTGCCATTGCTGAAAATGCTGCTGCATTTCTTCCGGCGAAGGCTGTATTTCTTTAGTTGTAAAATCTCTTCTGAAAATTAATAAAAACTCGTTCATTGGTTATATTTTTTAAATTAAAAATTTAGAATTAAAAATTAAAAATCTTTTTAATCTTGGCTAATTTTTCACGCAGATTTATGCTCATTTTTGTCATCCTGAGGAACGAAGGATCACACTAGAAACTCCGCAATAATTTCCCCATAGATTTGAAATACTTTGAGTTACTTGCGAAGATTTCTCCTCCGAAATGACAAACAAGACTTGAATATTATAAAAAAATCTGCTCAATATGCCCAATCTGCGTGAAATAAAAATCCAATCTGTGGCTAGAAAAAAAGCTGTTTTTATTGAAGACATAAATTTACTCTTTTACCTCAAATAAAAAACAGCTGATTTATTTATCCAAATTGCCCAACTCTGTAAGATCCTACATTGTTTGGAAAAGCAAGATTTAAACGGTTCCAGGTATTGATCGTTGTAATAGCCAAAGTAAGATCAATCAACTCTTCATCAGAAAAGTGTGCTTTTGCATCAGTATAAACATCATCAGGTACATGGCAAGCAGTTACGGCTTCTGCATAGGCAAGAGCGGCTCTTTCTTTATCTGTGTAAAAAGGAGTTTCTCTCCAGGCACTTAAACCAAACAAACGTTGTGGAGTTTCGCCTGCCGCCAAAGCTTCTTTTGAATGCATATCGAGACAATAAGCACAACTATTAATTTGTGATACTCTAAAATCTACTAAATCTACAAGTGATTTTTCAAGACCTGATTTTTTTAAATAAACAGTAATTCCAAATAAAGGAGTTAATGCTTTTTGACCTTTTTCGAATAAATTAATTCTAGTTTCCATTGTGTATAGTTTTAAATGTTATACCCTAATGACAACCGAACTTTCAGAATTGGACAAATTTTAGAAATAAAAATAAAAAAAAGATTTAACCGCGAAGTGCGCTAAGGTTTTTTTTAAAGTGTGTTAACACAACACAAGTCCGCAAAGCTAAATCAACACAAAGTTTTATCGATTCTGTGTTTAAACATAGGCTACGGTTTCAACCATAGGGACGCCGTTGGGACATGTATAATGGAAATGTATTTTGCTCCAACGGTTGAAACCGTTGGCTATGTTTTACCTGATCTTCAGAAAACATAACCTCGCAACCTAAATCAACACAAAGCTTTGCGAACTTATCTTTTTATAAAAACTCAGGAATAAAAAAATCTTAGCGGTCTTTGCGGTAAATCGATCCAGTATTTCCAGCAGAAACACTTGATTTTATTGAGGTACAATGTGTGTACTGTATACCAAAATGTATAAAAAGTATACACATTGTTTTTTAAGGATATGAGGTAAACCGCTCAATTTCAGTGAAAAAAGATAATGGCACACAGGTTGCTAATTGAGATAATGTGTTTCAGTAAACATTTTCTAATCAAAAAGAAGAAACACCCGAATTTTAAAAGCCGTTAGATAAAAAAACAAATCAGGACACAACATGGAAAGTGAAACAATTATCTCAAAACAATTTTATACTACAAGCGATACACGCAACGACGAACAAAATATAACAAGTTCCATATTTCGTATTAATAACGACACAACCGCAAAAAAAATTGCACGCACTTCAAATAAGCTCAACTTGTTTGTATTGGCAGGAACATTTCTTTTAATGTTTGCTGGTGCTTTTGTGGTTTACCTATTACAAGACGACTTTGATCAGTTTCAATTAGACAGAATCAATTCAACATGGGGTTATCCTTTTTTAATCGTAACCATATTATTGTTTTTCTTCCAGACAGGAGCTTTTCTTTATAATGTATATTTATTTTTCAAGTACAAACCGATCGAATCAGTTAGTGATGAATTATTGCCAACCACTACTATAATTGTTCCTGCATACAACGAAGGAAAATTAGTTTGGGATACTTTATTAAGTTTAGCAAACAGCGATTATCCAGCAGAGAAAATGCAGTTATTGGCTGTCGATGATGGTAGTAAAGATGATACATGGTACTGGATGCAACAGGCAAAAATAAAATTAGGAGATCGTTTAACGATTTTTCAACAACCTGAAAACAGAGGAAAACGTCACGCACTTTATCGTGGTTTTGAATTAGGAACAGGAGAAATTTTTGTAACGGTAGACAGCGATTCTATTGTAAAAGCAGATACTTTACGAAATTTAGTTAGTCCGTTTGTTGTAAATGAAAAATGTGGGGCAGTTGCAGGAAACGTTCAGGTTTTGAATAACAAAAAAGCAATTCTTCCTAAAATGTTAAACGTAAGTTTCGTAATGAGTTTTGAATTCATGCGTTCTGCAGAAAGTATGTTAGGATCTGTACTTTGTACTCCGGGTGCTGCTGCTGCTTATCGTAAAACAGCTGTTTTTGGGTGCCTTGAAGAATGGATCAACCAAACTTTTATGGGACAGCCATCGGATATTGGCGAAGACCGCGCTATGACAAACATGATTTTAAAACAAGGAAATCACGTATTGTTTCAAAGAAATGCTACTGTATTAACAAACGTTCCTGAAGAATATACTGGTCTGTACAAAATGTTCATTAGATGGGCGAGAAGTAATGTTCGTGAAAATATTGCGATGTCTAAATTTGTTTTTAAAAATTTCAGAGAAGGATCTAAATTTGGTTCAAGATTGTTGCTTATTAATCAATCTTTAAAAATGTTAATGTCTTATCCATTTTTAGCTTTCATGTTCTTTTTTATTGCCATTCACCCGGTATTGTTTTTAAGCTCTACATTATTGAGCATACTAATCGTATCTAGTTTCCCGGTGTTATTTTATGCAAAAAGATATAATTTAAGAGAATCACTTTGGGCCTATTCATATAGTCTTTTTTATACTTTCAGTTTATTCTGGATAACGCCATATGCAATTGCAACGGCAAATAAAAGAGGCTGGTTAACACGTGGTTTAACCGACAAAAAATAAAAATAAAACTCTAAAATAAAACTGCATTAAAATTAGAATAGATTATTTGTTTGAAAGACTCCTGCTGATAAAGTAGGAGTTTTTTTATGGATTTAAACTATTATAACAGAATTATGAATTATCAGATAAAAAAATTAAAGCAAGGTACGCAAAGCGGATAATTATATAGGAATGGATCTATAATTTTGCACCAAATCCTAAAGAAAAAAGTTTCAAATACCCAATCTAAAAAAAATACCATGTCTGATTTTTTAAAACAATTTGGAGAAGATCTTCAAAAAAATGTACCAGGTTTTATTGCAGTTTCCGTTGCTGAAATTAAAAGCGGAATCTCATATCACTCACAATCTGTAGTGGCTAATTTTGATCCTGAATTAGCATCTGCTTATAATCTTGAAGTAGTAAAAGCAAAAATGAATGCCATAAAAGCACTAAGTCTGGATGGACAAACAATTGATAATGTAATGATTACTTTAACATCTCAAATTCATATTATTGATGTTTCTGATAATGGAGATTATTTTATCTATCTGGCTGTAGATTCTACAAAAGCAAATTTAGGAATGACAAAATCAATTCTTAATAAATACAAAAAGGAAATACAAGAAAAATTGTAATACTATTTTTTAGTATTGAAGAGGGGAATATCAGTTGGTTTATTCCCTTTTTTATTTGAATAATTGCACGAATTTGCACAAATTTTAATAGATAGCGTAGTTTGTGAAATTAATTGCACGAACAAAAAATAGTGATAATTAGTAAAATTCGTGTTTGATGATTTATATTTAAATCGTAAAATATAAATTGTAAGAATGGAATTACGTGAGTTTTTCGAAAAATATCCAGACGAAGAAACCTGTATCGAAGAGTTTAAAAACAAACGTTTTGAAAACGGTCTGGATTGTAAAAAATGCGGACACGACCAGCACTCTTTTCGAAAAACAGATTTGAAATTTCAATGTAAAAAATGTGGCAGCCGAATAGGACTTCGTTCAGGAACCGTAATGGAGAATTCCAATTTACCCTTTAGGCACTGGATGATTTGTATTGAATTAATGACGCTTTCCAAACGAAAATTTTCTACCCTGCAAATTCAGTATTTATTAGGACACAAACGCTACGAACCAATCTGGCTTATGGTTCAAAAAATTCATTTTGTCATGCGTGCAAGAGATAAAAAATACAGACTAAAAGCATATACTAATTTTGACAGCGAATTTTTGAAAGAAATAGAAAAATTTAGCTTTCAAAAAGAGAAATTGAAATAGTTATTTAATAAAAAACCAAAAAAAACTGTAAAATTTATTCTTTTAGTAAAATCAGGAATTATTTACAACCAAATGTTCTATTGTGATATTTATTTTGCCCGTTAATAGTTATATTAATAATTAAATTATTACATTTGATAAGGAGCAATAAGCATAAACGTTATTTATTGGCATCATGATTTTTTTATAAAGTGAGGCTTAATTAATACCACAAATAGCAGGAAAAGATATTAATATAATGTCTAATAAGATTCCAAAAATTTAATAAAACCAATGGCCTATAAAAAGTTTCTTCAAATCGATGACGATTTAGATGATTGCGAATTGTTTATGGAAGCACTTAATGCGGTTTCTCATTCTTCATACACAGGAATAAATGATCCTGTCGAAGCTTACCATAAGCTTTTAATGATGGAAATAAAACCAGACGTAATTTTTCTTGATCTCAATATGCCTGTTATGTCCGGTTTAGAACTTTTGACCGAAATAAAAAAACAGGAAGTACTACAGCAAATTCCAATTATTATTTTTTCGACTTCACAGCTTGAAGATATTAAACGAGAAGCAAAACAGCTTGGGGCTCACGATTATATTTCGAAACCAAATAATTTTAACGACTTAAAACAAATTTTAAGAAAGTATGCTTACGAATCAAAGCTTGCGTAAATTTTTAGTTTCTTCGAATTATATAATTTTACTCAAAACAGATAACTTAAAAAACTAAGTATAGCTATCTGTTTTTTTTTACTATTTTTATTTACAGAAATAAGTACAGAGTAATCATATATATGTTTAATTTTCGAAAATGAAATTATCCACCCAAATCCTTTTAGCATTTACACTGATAATTTTGCTCTCTGTTGCAGACTCATATACCAATTATATGATGTCAAAAAAAGTGCAGTTAAACTCCCATTTTCTAGCCAGGTCAGAAGAAATAATCCGTACTTCAAACAAAACCCATAAAGCGATTATCGAAATGCAAAGTGCCTTTAGAGGTTATTTGCTTACAGATGATCATGTTTTTTTAGATTCATATTTTAAAGGTCTTAAAATTGTTCCGCTTTTAGTAAACGAGCAAAATTTGCGTATTGGCAATGATAACTCGCAGCGCGTTATTTTTGATTCGATTAATACACTTCATAATAATTGGCTTCATTATTCTGAAAAACTCATTCGGGCCAGAAAAGAAGGCTCAAGTTCTTTTAATAATTTCTTCGAAAATTCACTAAAAAAACACATTGGCAAAAAAATCAACGACGATATATCCAAAAAGTTCACAAGATTCGACCGAATAGAATATAAAAGAAGAAAACATCACAGTGAAGAGCTGCTTATTTCTCTCAGGCACACGCGAATTTTTTCTCTCATTTTCCTTACTTTGACTATTATAGTAGGGGTTTCCAGTACGTTTTATATCATGGAAATTACGACCAAACGAATTTCTTCGATGGTGAGTCTCGCCGAAAATATTTCTAAAGGAAAATTCACAAGTATTGAAGATACCAGAAATGATGAATTAACCGCTTTGGCATCATCATTAAACAGCATGTCCGGCAAACTCGATAAAAATATCCACGAATTAAAAAACAGAAACGCCGAACTTAATAAGTTTGCTTATGTCGTTTCTCACGATTTAAAAGCGCCTATACGTGGAATTCATAACGTAATAACCTGGATTGAAGAAGATTTGGATGAAGAACTTTCTCCTGAACTAAAAAGATATTTAGCTATTATTCCGCAGAAAACCAGAAGAATGGAAGCCCTGATTAATGGTTTGCTAGATTATGCACGATTAAATATTAAAGTTCCGCCAGAACACATTGATACCAACAATCTGGTGCATGAAATTGCCGATTCGATTGTGCCAAGAAACTTTAAATTAGAAATAAGCCATTTGCCCGAATTATTTACAGAACGAATAAAACTCGAACAGGTTTTTGCTAATTTAATTAGTAATGCCGTAAAATATACCAGTCGTGAAGATGCCCTTATTGAAATTAGCTGTAGAAAATATTCTCATTTTTACGAGTTTTCGGTAAAAGATAACGGAATTGGTATTGCAATAGAGTATCACCAAAAAATATTTGAAATATTCCAGACACTTCGCGAACAAAACGAGCAGGAAAGCACAGGCGTTGGACTTGCAATTGTAAAAAAAATTATAGACGATCAACAAGAACATATTATTGTGATCTCTAAAGTTGGAGAAGGTACAGAATTTATTTTTACCTGGAGAAATAGTTAGAATTATGAAAAAACCGACCATTTTATTAGTAGAAGATGATGAACTCGACATTATTAGTGTAGAAAGATCATTAAAAAAATTAGAAATCGAATATGAACTTCATTCCGCTTACAACGGTATCGAGGCCTTAAAACTGTTGCGCGATCCCGACTTAAACCTGAATCCGCAAGTGATTCTTTTGGATATTAACATGCCCAGAATGAACGGAATAGAGTTTTTGAAAGTGCTTCGGGAAGATGAAAAACTGAAAAAAATGAAAGTTTTTATAATGACCACTTCTTCTGAAGGAGAAGATCGGTTTGCTGCAGAAAAACTTGGAATTTCGGGTTATATCATAAAACCTCTAAATTATAATGACAATACCAAAAGATCTGATTCTATGGATGCCTTTGTGCAATTTCATTTAAGAAAGATTTTGATTGAAAGCATGTGAGAAAGTTAGAAGTTAGAAGAAAGAAGTTAGAAGAAAGAAGAAAGAGGTTAGACGAAAGATTGAGACTGAGAACTGAAAACTGAAACCGATACCCAAAAGATAAATTTTAATTCATTTTATAAAGAATTATGAAAAAAGCAACTGAAGAGTTCGAAGAATCTGTTTTAACAGATGCTGAATTTTTAAAGATTTTAATTAAAGTTAAAAACGGAAATTTTACCCAGCGTTTTCCAACAGATCAAAGCGGTGTAAAACGTTCGATTTGTGATACTTTAAATGAAATTATTGATCTTAACGAACGAATGGTTTTTGAGTTTCAAAAAGTGGGAAAAAGCATTGGTAAACAAGGAAAACTAACCAATCGTGTAGCCCTTGATGGCGCCAGAGGTTCGTGGAGTTCTTGTGTAGATTCTGTAAATACTTTGATTTCAGATCTTGTGCATCCAACTATTGAAATTGCACACGTAATTACATCGGTTGCAAAAGGAAATTTATCTCAGGAAATGCCGCTTTCTATTGAAGGAAATCCGCTTCAGGGAGAGTTCCTCAGAATTGCAAAAGAGGTAAACGGAATGGTAAAACAGCTGAACTTATTCTCGATGGAGGTGACCCGTGTGGCGCGTGAGGTAGGTACAGAAGGAAAACTGGGAGGTCAGGCAAAAGTGCGAGGTGTAGGTGGAGTTTGGAAAGATTTGACCGACTCTGTAAATAAAATGGCAAGTAACTTAACCGGTCAGGTACGTAATATTGCCGATGTAACAACCGCGGTAGCAAAAGGAGATTTATCTAAAAAAATTACCGTAGACGTAAAAGGAGAAATCCTGGAGCTAAAAAATACGATCAACACGATGGTGGATCAGCTGAATTCATTTTCATCTGAGGTAACCCGTGTAGCAAGAGAGGTAGGAACCGAAGGAAAACTGGGTGGACAGGCGCAGGTAAAAGGAGTTGGAGGAACCTGGAAAGATTTGACCGACTCCGTGAACCAAATGGCATCGAACTTAACAGGTCAGGTGCGTAATATTGCCGATGTAACCACGGCGGTGGCAAAAGGAGATCTTTCGAAAAAAATTACCGTAGACGTAAAAGGAGAAATCCTGGAGCTGAAAAATACGATCAACACGATGGTGGATCAGCTGAATTCATTTTCTTCTGAGGTAACCCGTGTGGCGGTAGAGGTAGGATCTGAAGGAAAACTGGGAGGTCAGGCAAGAGTGCGAGGTGTCGGGGGAGTTTGGAAAGATTTGACCGATTCGGTGAACCAAATGGCATCGAATTTAACAGGTCAGGTGCGTAATATTGCCGAGGTAACAACAGCTGTGGCAAAAGGCGATTTATCTAAAAAAATTACAGTAAACGTTGCGGGAGAAATTCTGGAGCTTAAAAATACGATTAACACGATGGTGGATCAGCTGAACTCTTTTGGTGCCGAGGTAACTCGTGTGGCACGTGAGGTAGGTTCAGAAGGAAAACTGGGAGGTCAGGCAAAAGTAAAAGGGGTTGGTGGAACCTGGAAAGATTTAACCGATTCTGTAAACCAAATGGCATCGAACTTAACGGGTCAGGTGCGTAATATTGCCGAGGTAACAACTGCCGTGGCAAATGGAGATTTATCCAAAAAAATTACAGCCGTTGCCGAAGGGGAAATTCTGGAGCTGAAGAAAACCATCAATACAATGGTGGATCAGCTAAACTCATTCTCATCAGAGGTAACTCGTGTGGCACTTGAGGTAGGAACTGAAGGAAAACTGGGAGGTCAGGCAAAAGTAAAAGGTGTCGGCGGAACCTGGAAAGATTTAACAGATTCCGTGAACCAAATGGCATCCAACTTAACGGGTCAGGTTCGTAATATCGCCGAGGTAACAACCGCGGTAGCAAAAGGAGATTTATCACGCCAGATTACCGTAGATACAAAAGGAGAAATTCTGGAGTTGAAAAACACCATTAATACGATGGTAGGCCAGCTGAACTCGTTTGCATCAGAGGTAACCCGTGTGGCGCGTGAAGTTGGTACCGAAGGAAAACTGGGAGGACAGGCGCAGGTGGAAGGTGTTGGTGGAACCTGGAAAGATTTAACAGATTCGGTTAACCAAATGGCATCCAACTTAACAGGTCAGGTGCGTAATATTGCCGAAGTAACAACGGCGGTAGCAAAAGGAGATTTATCGCTCCAGATTACCGTAGACGTAAAAGGAGAAATCCTTGAACTTAAAAATACAATTAATACCATGGTGGATCAGCTGCGAGGATTTGCATCTGAGGTAACCCGTGTATCGCGTGAGGTAGGAACCGAAGGAAAACTTGGAGGTCAGGCGAATGTACCCGGAGTTGCCGGAACGTGGAAAGATTTAACAGATTCCGTTAACCAAATGGCGGGTAACTTAACTGCTCAGGTACGTAATATTGCCGATGTGGCGATTGCCGTGGCAAATGGGGATATGTCTCGAAAAATTACCGTTGACGTTCGTGGGGAGATTCTTCAGTTAAAAGAAACCCTGAATACGATGGTAGATCAGCTTCGTGAGTTTGCATCAGAGGTAACTCGTGTGGCGCGTGAGGTAGGAACCGAAGGAAAACTGGGAGGTCAGGCAAATGTACCGGGAGTTGCCGGAACGTGGAAAGATTTAACAGATTCTGTTAATCAAATGGCGGGTAACTTAACCACTCAGGTACGTAATATTGCAGAGGTTACAATTGCCGTAGCAAACGGGGATATGTCTAAGAAAATTACTGCCGACGTTCGTGGAGAAATCCTGCAACTAAAAGAAACCGTAAATACAATGGTGGATCAGCTGCGAAGTTTTGCTTCGGAGGTAACCCGTGTATCAAGAGAGGTAGGAACAGAAGGTAAACTGGGAGGGCAAGCGTTCGTACCTGGAGTTGCGGGAACCTGGAAGGATTTAACAGATTCGGTGAACCAGATGGCTTCTAACTTAACAGGTCAGGTGCGTAATATTGCCGATGTAACCAAAGCCGTAGCAAATGGTGACCTTTCTAAACAAATTACGGTTGACGTAAAAGGAGAAATTCTCGATTTGAAAAACACTTTCAATACGATGGTGGAACAGCTGAACTCGTTTTCATCTGAGGTAACCCGTGTGGCGCGTGAGGTAGGTACCGAAGGAAAACTGGGAGGACAATCTGAAGTAAAAGGGGTTGCGGGAACCTGGAAAGATTTGACAGATTCGGTGAACTTGATGGCTTCGAATTTAACGTCGCAAGTACGTGGAATCGCGAAAGTTGTAACTTCTGTAGCAAAAGGAAACTTAAAACAAAAATTATCCATTGATGCCAAAGGTGAGGTGGCACAATTAACAGATACAATCAACGAAATGATTGATACGCTGGCAACTTTCTCAGATCAGGTAACAACTGTGGCCCGTGAGGTTGGAGCAGAAGGAAAACTGGGAGGTCAGGCGAATGTACCGGGAGCATCGGGAACGTGGAAAAACTTAACAGAAAACGTAAATCAGCTTGCGGCGAATTTAACAACGCAGGTACGTGCGATTTCTGAGGTAGCATCGGCGGTAACGCAAGGAGATTTAACACGAACCATTGGTGTTGAAGCCAAAGGGGAAGTGGAAGCCTTGAAAGATACGATCAACCAGATGATTTCGAACCTGAAAGCGACAACATTGCGTAATCAGGAACAAGACTGGCTGAAATCGAATTTGGCGAAATTTACGCAAATGCTTCAGGGACAGAAAGAATTGAATTCGGTTACAAAAAAAATCCTTTCGGAGCTGGCAACGGTTGTAACTGCTCAGCACGGACTTTTCTATATTCTGCAGGAAGATGAGGAATTCATGGATTCTAAACTGAATTTGATTGCATCTTACGCTTACATCAAACGAAAAAATTCGCCAACGCAATATGCAATGGGCGAAGGATTAATTGGTCAGGTCGCAGTCGAAAAAGAGAGAATTATTCTGAGTAATGTTCCTAAAGATTACATCAGAATAAACTCCGGACTTGGAGACGCAAAACCAAAAGATGTTATTATTCTACCTGTATTGTTTGAAGGACAATTAAAAGCGGTTATTGAGTTGGCTTCGCTTGATACTTTTAGCGAAACCCACTTAGATTTCCTTGAAGGATTAACAGAAAGTATTGGTATTGTATTGAATACGATTGAATCAAATTCAAGAACCGAAGAATTATTGGTACAATCACAATCGTTGGCAAGCGAGCTTAAAAGTCAGCAGGAAGTATTGAAAAATACAAATGAGGAGCTGGAAGAAAAAGCATTCTTATTAGCGAATCAAAAAGAAGAAGTAGAGCTTAAAAACCAGGAGGTCGAAGTGGCGAGAAAAGCATTGGAAGAAAAAGCCGATCAGCTGACTTTGACATCCAAATATAAGTCTGAATTCCTTGCAAATATGTCGCACGAGTTAAGAACACCGCTGAACAGTTTGCAGATTTTGGCGAATGAATTAATTGCGAATCGCGACGGAAATTTATCCGAAAAACAAATTCAGTTTGCCAAAACGATCAACTCTTGCGGAGATGACCTTATTCAGTTAATCAACGACATTCTGGATCTTTCAAAAATCGAATCAGGTTATATTTCTGTTGATTATAACCCAATTAGTTTTGATGAAATCAGCCAGTTTGTGGCGTCGACTTTCAACCCGATTTCAGAAGCAAAACATTTGCGTTTCAATATTATTATGGATGAAAACCTTCCTGAATTGATTGAAACAGATTCGCAGCGATTGAATCAGATTTTGAAAAACTTACTTTCAAACTCATTCAAATTCACCGAAAAAGGAGAAGTAAAACTGAAAATTTACAAAGCCGATAACAACTGGAAAACAAGCAATATAAGTCTTGAAAATGCAGAAGCGGTGGTTGCTTTCGAAATTTCTGATACGGGAATTGGTATTTCTAAAGAAAAACAAAACATAATTTTTGAAGCTTTCCAACAGGCAGAAGGTTCTACAAGCCGTAAATATGGTGGTACAGGTTTAGGATTATCGATTAGCCGCGGACTTTCTGATTTATTAGGCGGAAGTATCGAACTGGAAAGTGAAACCAATATTGGTAGTAAATTTACCTTATTCCTTCCTTTAAAATATGTTCATATTGCTGAAATAGAGAATATTGATGTAAATGAAGATAAAGATGTAAAAGATGTAAAAGGCCGAATTAAATCGTTGCCGTCAGAAAGATTTAATCGATCTGATATTGATTTGTTCTTTGTTGATGAAGTTGGCGATGACAGAACCGATATAAAACCTGATGATAAAGTGTTGCTGATTGCAGAAGATAACTTGACTTTTGCCAAAATCATGCTCGAACAAGCGCATAATAATGGCATCAAAGCTATTGTTACTACAAAAGGAAACGATGTTATAGACTTTATCAATCAGTTTCATCCGCATGCGATTACGATGGATTTGAACATGCCGGATACGAGCGGCTGGAAAATTCTGGACAGATTAAAAACCGATTTTAATCTGCGTCATATTCCGGTTTATATTATTTCCGGTGAAGATGAAAGAAACAAAGGCCTTAAACGTGGCGCAAGAAACTTTCTTCTTAAACCCGTTAAAAATGAATCTTTAACGAATCTTTTTAATGATATTCATGACTTTAAAAACAAGAAAACAAAAAATCTGCTGGTTGTAGATGATAATGAAACCGATCTTCAAAGAATACTCGACGCTGTACGTGGAAACGATATTCAGGTTTTAAGTGCAAAAACAGCCAAAGAAGCGGTTACTTTAATTAGCAAAAAATCATTTGATTGTATTATCTTAGATTTGGTTTTACCAGATGCAGACGGTTTAGAACTTATTACAGATCTGGAGAATAATATTGCAGGGCAGGAAACCGCAATTATTATACACTCTGCAGGAGATGTAAATAATAAACAAAGGGCCAGATTAAACCGATTTGCGCATAGTATTATTTTAAAAAGCTTAGATTCTCTGGATGAACTTGTAGATCAAACGGCATTATTTATGCATCGTGTACATAAGGAACTTCCGGAACAAATGCGCGAAAGAATTGAGTCTTTCTATTTGAAAGAAGATGTATTACAAGGTAAAAAAGTACTTTTGGTGGATGACGACGTTCGAAACTTATTTGCATTAACCACGGCTTTAGAACGTTACGGACTTGATGTAATAAGTGCAGAAAGCGGTCAGGAAGCGATTGATATGTTAAATGAAGATGATTCTATTGATATTGTTTTAATGGATATCATGATGCCGGAAATGGACGGTTACGAAACCATGAAACGCATTAGAAAAGATGAAAAACATAAAGATTTGACCATTATTGCGGTAACAGCAAAAGCAATGAAAGGCGATAGACAAAGATGTATCGAGTCCGGAGCTTCAGATTATATGACAAAACCTGTAAATGTTGAACAATTATCCACGTTGATGCGTGTGTGGCTTAAATAAGATATTCAATGAAAAGTAACATTGCAGATAATCCAATCAAAATTTTGATTGTAGATGACAAAAAAGAAAATCTGCTTTCATTACAGGTAATTCTCGCCGACAGAGGTTACAAATTTGTCGAGGCATCTTCCGGAAAAGATGCCTTGAGAATTCTATTGAAAAATCAGGATTTTGCAATTATATTAATGGACGTGCAGATGCCCTTGATGGATGGTTTTGAAACCGCTGAGCTCATCCGCCAAAGCGATAAATTAAAGCATGTACCAATTATATTCCTGACCGCCAACATGAATACAAACGAGTATATTTTTAAAGGATATCAATCTGGCGCGGTAGATTATATGATTAAACCGTTATCTCCGGAAATTTTGCAGGCCAAAGTAATGGTTTTTACAGAATTATTCAGAAAAAATCAGGAACTGCGTGCCAAGGAAGAAGAAACCAGAGCTTTAAACGAAATCATTTTAAAAGCCAATACCAAACTTGAGGCTCAGTATGCGGCAATAGAAAAACATGCCGAAGAACTCAAAAAGAAAAATGCAGAACTGGATGCTTTCACCTATATTTCAAGTCATGATCTTCAGGAGCCTTTAAGAAAAATACAGACTTTTACGAATTTGATACTTTCAAATGAGTTTCCGAATTTATCTGAAGACGGAAAAGTAAAGTTCAACCGAATTCTCTATTCAACAAACAGAATGCGAGAATTAATCAATAGTTTGCTTACTTTTTCCCGCACCACTATTGTCGACCGTAGTTTTGAAACCATTGATCTCAATAAAATTATTGCAGATATTCACGAAGCTTTACAGGAAAATATTTCAGAAAAAAATGCTGTAATCGAAACCGATTTGCACGGATTGGCGTGTATTATTCCGTTTCAGTTTATGCAGCTATTAGAAAATTTAATTTACAATTCGATTAAATTTGCCAAAGAAGACGAACCTTTAGTTATAAAAATTAGCAGTCGTGTAGCAGACGGGGCAGAGTTGGACGAAAAATTAGTTCCAAATAAAAAATACTGTCATATTCGTTTTGCTGACAACGGCATTGGTTTTGATCCTCAGCACAATGAAAAAATATTTGGTGTTTTCCAAAAATTACACAGCAAAGATGTTTACGAAGGAACCGGAATTGGTCTTGCCATTGTAAAGAAAATAGTTGAGAATCACAATGGTTTTATCAGCGCAAGTGGACAACCAATGAAAGGGGCGACGTTTAATATTTATATACCGCATTGATTATAAAAACTTTTTTTTTCAGGAGCTAATCCCGCTATACGTTCCAATCTTTTGTGGCGAACCCCGCCACAAAAGGATTTCCACTTCTATCGGGGCTAGGGCATTAGTTTTCATAAGAATATTTTTGTGCGGTTTGTCATTTCGAGGAACGAAGCAACCTCATTAACAATAGTCTACAAAGTTTGTCATTTCGAGGAACGAGAAATCACACTAGAAGCTCCCGCAATCAAAATCGCCAATCTTTGTCATTCAGAATATTCGGTGCAGTTGTCATTTCGAGGAACGAGAAATCACACTAGAAACTCCGCAATCAAAATCGCCAATCTTTGTCGAGCTTCTCGCGAAGATTTTTCCTCCGTCGAAATGACAAACCGACCGCTTTAGTTGTCTTTTGATATTAATTTGATTATGATAAAATAATGATTGATATCAGTAAAATAATATCATAAATAAAAATAATCCGCTAGGATTTACATCTCGGTAGAAAAAAAATAAATGCCCAAACAAATATCCCGTAGGGATTACACTTAAATTTTAGGATGAAACTTAGCGATCTTAAAATTCTTCGATTTGATAATTTTCCCGTTATCCGTAATCATAACACAAGAATATTCCGGATATTGATTGATTAATTGTAATCCCGCATCTTTTCCTAAAACCATTAACGATGTGCTGAAACCGTTTGCCATTTCGGCATTTGGACCAAAAACAGTAACGCTGCAAAGTCCTGTAGACGGATATCCGGTTGCAGGGTTGATAATATGCGAATATCGTTTTCCGTTTAAAACAACAAACTTCTCATAACTTCCAGATGTTGTTACCGCGCCATTATTTAAAGGCACCACGGCAAAAAGTTTATTAGTATCAAAAGGATTTGTCATCCCGATATTCCAGTCTTTTCCATTTGGCTGTTTTCCCCAGGCCGTCATATCGCCAGAGCCGTTTACAATTCCTGCCGTTATTCCTTTGCTTAGCATCATATCGCGGCATTTATCGGTTGCGTAACCTTCGCCTAAAGCACCAAAGCCAATTTTCATTCCCTTTAGTTTTAAAAAGATAGTCGATTGAACACTATCGAGAATAATATTTTGATACCCAACTTTTGCAACAGATTGTTTAATAGCTTCTTCTGTAGGCATAGTAGACATCGAACCGTCGAATTTCCAGATTCTGTCCATTGCGGCAAAACTCACATCAAAACCACCATTTGTAATTTTCGAAAACTGAAGCGCTCTTTGCGTTAATTCAAAAACCTCGCGGTCTACTTTTACGGGCTCAATTCCGGCATTTCTGTTTACTTCAGAAACCTGAGAAGTTGGTTTCCAGTCAGAAATCAGGTTTTCTATTCTTGTAATTTCTGCAATAACCGTATCAATTGAATTTTCTGCTGTGAGAGAATCTTTGGCAACAATGCTGATATCAAAACGACCGCCCATAAGCAGTGTCGTTCTTTTACGCAGGATTTGTGCATTTGATGTAAAACTACAAAGCACTAATAAAAGAGTTGCGAAATATTTTAGGTATGATATAGTTTTCATAATTATTTATTTTTCACGCAGGTTTTGCAGATTGAGCAGATTTATTTTAATCTGTGGCAAAATATTTTTTCACGCAGATTTAAAAAAGATTTAAGCAGATTTTATTCCGATTTTTTGTCATTTCGACGGAGGAGAAATCTTCGTAAGTAACTCCGCAATGAGAATCCAATCTTTGTTTAGTTTTAGTGAGGTTGCTTCGTTCCTCGCAATGACATAAAATGAGAATAAAATCTGCTCAATCTGCAAAATCTGCGTGAAAAAAATCCTTTTAATCCTTTAATCTGTGGCTAAAATTTAATAACAATCAGAAAGAATCTGTTTATAAGCTTTATAATGCGCAAGATCGGTTTTGTTTTTATCCATGCAAATGGTTTCCAAAACTTTTTCGACATCCTGTTGCATCGCAAGCGAACCACAAATCATGATTTTTCCACCGGTTTTCAATAAATCGGCAAAGAAATCAGCATCTTTCCGAATCAAATCCATAACATAACATTGGTTTTGCTCACGCGAAAAAGCAATGTGAAAACTTTTCAGGTTTTGGCTTTGAATTTGACTTTCTGCAAACTGTTTGTATTTGGCCACATTCTCAGTTTCATTTCTAAAACCACAGTATAAATGCGTTTCTGTTTTGTTCTTGTTGCCTTCAATCATTCCCAGAAATGGGGCAATTCCCGTTCCGTTGGCAATCAAGGCAACTTTTTGAGCCTTTTTAGGAAAATGAAATCCTTCGTTATGCACAATTCTGGCTTTTATAACAAAATCAGCTTCAAGATTATACAAATATCCCGAACCAAAACCATGTTGATGCAATTTTACAACCAATTGTATATTGCCGTTGCTTTTGCTAATCGAATAAAAACGGTCCCTGCCGTCTCCGTCAGGATAAATAGCAAGCAAATCTCCCGATGTAAATTTGATTTTTTTTCTCGGTTTCAACGTCAGCCTAAGAATATGATCCGTTTCAGATAATGCTGTTTTTTCTACCACCATCATTTTTTGCAACCCGGTTGGTTTTTGGGCATAAGTAGCGGGAGCTGTCGCGAGGTTTATTCCTGTTTGTGCATTCCAGTTTTTTACCCAATCTGTAAATTGTGCGGGCGATTTGTCGTCGATAGTATGCAAGTCTAAAATTCTGTTTGCCCAATTTTGTTTGCTTAGACAATTGTCTATTTCTTTGGCAAAGCCACAAAAATCTGCGTATGATTTAGAACCAAATCCAACAACAGAAACATTGATCTTTTTTTTCTGCGGATGTTGATTTAGCAACGTCAAAAATTTCCCTCCGTTTGAAGGTGCATCGCCCAAACCATGTGTCGAAGAAAAAATGATAATATGTTCTGCTTCAGGAAATGCCGTATATTGGTTTAATCCTCCTAAATAAGAAGAATATCCGTTGGCAATCAATTGTGTATGAATGGCATTGGCAAAGCGAAAAGTACTTCCGTTTTCTGATCCTGCAAGCAAAATAAAACGGCTGTCTTTGGCTTTATGTTTGTTTTTAATTTTGGTTTCCCTGCGTTTTAAGGTCATCGAAAACCCGGAATATATAAAGAACAGAATATTTAATGAAGCCAAAGCCAGAACAATTGCCCAAACTATATTCGCCCGGCCTGTGTGGAGATCAAGACTTAAATTTTCAAGTAAAACGGTAGTCGGGTAGGGCGTATCGCTTACAATTTGACCTGTAAACTGGTTCACTTTTAGTTCGCGATCGTTGAGTTTTAGAATAAAAACTTCTTCAGGATCTTCGGTATCAAAAGGAAATTCTATTTTTTGAACCTGAGAAAGTTTTGTTTTTTTGAAAATATCAAAATCGGCAATATTCTTTTGTTCAGAAATTTTTGCAGCAACTTTAATTTCTTTCGGCTGGATTGGTTTTTCGGTGAAAACCTTAAATCGTAACAATGAAAGATACGTTCCTGAAAGTGCAATAATAAAAATAGGAACCAACATTAACCTTCCTAAAACCACGTGATAATACTGGCTGAAATTATCTTTGACTATTTTAGAAAAAAATCGGCGAAAGCCTTTTTGTCTTTGTACAACTAATGCAATACCGGAAATGGCAATAAGAAAAAGCAAAAAAGAATTGACACCAATGAAAAAACGCCCGGTTTCATGCAAAAAAAGCGAACGATGAAGTGACGTCACCCATTGAATGAACTCACTTTTCTTTTGGGTTTTGCCAATAATTTTTCCCGTTTGAGGATTTATGCAGGCATCAATATCATTACCATCATCATCAAGGCCTTTTAGTGTTGTAAATTTATTGTGATCGATACTGATTTCAGTTACTTCCATATAGTTTTTACGCAATGTTGGAAGCGTTTGAGCAAGAGTCAAATCATCAAAATTTGTCACGCCATAAGGCTGTATTTTCTCCTGTGCAGCGTCTACGGCAAGTACAGTTCCTGTAACTGATGCCAGAATTAGAAATAGAGAAGAAAATACAGCGAGAGTTAAATGCGCGTATCTCCAAACGGATAATGTCATTATGCCTTATATCTTATTTAATTTTACATATCTGATGTATCCTTTTCCTTCTGTTTTTTCAGCAATTCCTTCTGTTGTAAACGGAATTTCTGCATCGGTTACATGATATTTTTGATCTTCTACAGCAGTTTCAAAACGAATTTTATAGCCTTTATTAAATTTTGAAGCTTCGATTTCAAATGTGGTTACACTGCGGTCTCCTCCCGTTACAGAAGCGCCTGTTTTTGCACTGATATCTGGTTTTTTAGCATAAAATTTATACCATTCCTTGATGCTTTTGTACCATTTTTTGTCATCGCCCATTACGTACAATGTTTTTTCGTATTCGCCTTTAGCATCAATAAGCGATACTACGATATAAGCTCCTTCGCCTACATAATTAGACATTTGCAAAAGGCATTTATATTTGTCAGTTTGTGCAGCTGCCTTAAAGGAGAAAAGGCACGCGAATACTACCAAAAGGCAGATTTTAGATAATGATTTCATGTATAATTATTTACTTTAAAAACTCAACCGATATATTATTTTTCTTCAAAATTTCATTCTCTTTTGCCAAATCGTAGGCAGTTTCGTCAAACTCGGTTTTGATTTCTTTTTTTGCGCCCAATGCTACCAAATATTTTAAAATAACATCGTCTTTTGCTACCATAGCCGCTTTATGTAAGGCAGTTAAGCCTTCTTTATTTTTGGCATTGAGATCAATATTAAGTCCTTCCAGTTTTTTTAGCAGGTTAATATTGTTCTTGATTACCGCTGTATGAAGTATGGTGTTTCCGTCTTTTTGCGGTGTTGCAAAATTTATTCCTTTGCTTTTTAAAACAGCCAGTTTATCACCAAAATCATCTTTTTGCGATGCTTCACCAGAACTTCTAAAAGAATCTACAAGATAAAAAGCCAGATCATTTCCTTTGGTATCTTTCACATTAATATCGGCTCCTTTACTCAAAAGAAACGAAACAATTTCTGCCGAACTGCCTTTTACAGCTTGCGTTAACGCAGATTCTCCTTTAGTATTTACGGCATTAATATTTTTAATTTTTGGCAGTAAGGTTTGCAGTAATTCAAGATCTTTTCCTTCTGATGCTACTATAAAAGGAGTATTTCCGTCCTTATCGGTTTTGTTTACATCAACACCTTTGTCAATAAAGTACTTTACAATTTCAGACTGTTTTTCTTTGCGGGCCAAAATATGAAGCACCGTTTGCCCGTTTGCGGCCGTAACAGTTGGTTTTAATTTTAAATCATCTACCAGATATTTATAAACCTCAATAGGATTTGCGTTGCGACGCATTCCCTGAGCGGCTGTAATTAAGGCATAGTCTGTATATTTTACTCCTTTTTCTACAAGGGCTTTTAGCTGTGCAATGTTTCCTGCTCTTGCTGCATAATCAAAAGCCGTGTAACCGTTTTTATCAACGTCTTTTAGCGATAAACCTTGTGATACCAGGTAATTTGTTGTGGCAAGATCCTTATCGTTCGGGATAGCCAATAATAATAAACTTGCTCCGTCGTATTTCTTTTTAGGATCAATTCCTGCTTTAAAAAAAGCATCATAAGTAGCAGGATTTACCACTCCGGTACCAGAAGCAAAGACAATTGGTGTAGTGGCGTGGCTGTCTTCAAGATTAATATCAGAACCTTTTTTGATAAGATATTCGACCAATTCTGCATTTCCTTTATAGGCCGCCCAATGTAAATAGATACGTCCGTCGTGTGTAAGTTTGCTTACTCCATTACCCGGAAGATCGATTAAATACTTCGCAACTTCGTTTGAAGCACCATTATTAATGGCCAAAACAGTTGGATCAAATGCAAATTGATTTAATTCTGTTGGGTTATTTCCTTTTTCAATTGTAGATTTTAAAGTGGCTAAATCTGGAGAAGTTTTCCAGAAATTAGCATCCAGAAGCTTGTTTTGCTGTGCATTAACAAAAAGCGACGCAAATAATAGGACTGCAAAGATTGTTTTTTTCATATTGAAGATATAAGCAAATGGTATTTATGTAATGAAATTTCCACTTCGGGATTTCGAGGGCGAAAGTTATTGCTTATTTAGAATATCTCCAAATAATAAAGAGTAAGATATAATTAATTTTATACGGTGAAGGTTTTAACCGTAAAGTTAGCAATCCCGATAGCTATCGGGATACGCAAATTTCGCAAAGCTTTATCAAAATCATAGCCAATGGTTTCAACCATTGGAGCGCAATGCATTATTACAATCAGTCTCCCAAGGTTGAAACCTTGGGCTATATTTGAAATACGAAAAGCTTAATTAAAAACCTTTGCGTTCCTAGGTTTCGGGATGCGGTTAAATTTTATAAATTACTATATAATAATTGAATAGTATGAAAATCATACGATCCGCCAAAGTATTTATTAATAACCTGTTCAAATACTGGTTCTGTATTTTGAATATTAGCAAATAATGTCATACTCGATTTTAATTTTTCGGCATCACTATCTCCAAGAATTTCCAGGGCGCTTTTTTCGTTTGTATTGATCAGTTCTTTGGTAATTTCAAGAAGATGTTTTCCAAGAATAGGGTGCTCCAGATAAGCCATTGCCTCGTCGGCATTTTTAATCTCGTAGAATTTTGAAGTGTCACTTGAACCTAAACCTTTTATCTGCGGAAAAATAAACCACATCCAGGGAGATTCTTTTTTCCCTTTTTTAATTTCTGCAAGTGCAACTAAGTACAATTTATTTTGAGCGTCTAAAAAGCGCATCAGATCATTTTTGTTGTAAGCCATTCTGTATTTGAATATTATTGGGGTCAATTTGGTGGTAAATCTAATCAAAATATGTCTTGATTCACATTACCAAATCTTTATAATTTGCTTTTTTTCCGCGGAATTGCTGGGCTGTAAAAAAAATCTTATGGGTTGCGATTAATGTTTAGCGTTTTTAAAATTTAACACCTGATTTTTAGTCTATATCATAAAAATTCAATGTCATGATGGTGAATTATTATCGAAAAATAAGTTGCATATAATCTTTGTCAAAATTTTAAACTTTGACAAAGATTTACCCGACATGTTTATTATTCATATCAATAAGTTTCTGTCTTCTAAAATAAAAAGTTAAAATGTTTTGTATTTAAGACCGATCGGTCTATGTTTGCAATGTAAAATTTAGAAATTATGAGTAAAGCAGAGCGAACCAGACAATTTATTATCGAAACATCGGCTCCTTTGATCAATAAAAAAGGAATGGCGGGAACTTCGCTAACCGATATTATGGAAGTTACCAAGCTTGCAAAAGGCGGAATCTATGGCAATTTTGAAAGTAAGGATGAAATTTGCAGAGAATCATTTTTATATCTAAGATCGCAATTGGCCGGTAAATTGGATACAGCTGTCGCTCAGGGCACATCGGCGAAAGCCAAATTCTTCAATTTATTAGCTGTATATGAAAATGATAAAAACATGACAGAAGGCTGCCCGATATTAAATTTCGGGATCGAAGCCGATGATACAAATCCTGTTATAAAAGAGCAGGTAAAAAAAGCGATTCTGGCGGCCCAGAAAAGATTCTATAACATTGTTGAAAACGGAATTAATAATAAAGAATTATCAGCAGAAATAAACCCCGAACATTTTAGTATTAAAGCTTTTGCCATGATTGAAGGCGGTATTTTATGTCGAAAAGTATTAGGAAATAATGATCAGATGAAGATTGTTTTAGACAGCCTAAAAAACGAATTTGAAAAGTATGTATTATAAAACACGGATTTCACTAATTTACACGAATTAGTTTTTGCAAATTAATTACACAAACTAAGTTAACCATTTAGATTCGTGCAAATTAGTGAAATTCGTGTTTATTTTTATCCAGTAAAAGACCGATCGGTCTAATTATATTACCAATTAATTTAATAAAATGAGAAATTTACCAGAAAACCATCAGGGTTTTAGCACCAAATTAGCATTTGCTTTAATTCCGTTATCCGGATTTGCAACAGATATTTATTTACCATCGCTGCCGGCTATGGCAAAAGATTTACACGTTTCGGCAGGAGCCATTCAGCTTTCGCTGGTTTTTTTTATGTTTAGCCTCGGAATTAGCCAGGTTTTTATAGGAAGCATACTCGATAGTTTTGGGCGTTTTAAAATTAGCATTGCCTCGCTTGCCGTTTTTTCAATTACCAGTTTTGTAATTGCATTGGTGCCGGATATCTATGTTATTTATGCCATGCGAATTATTCAGGGTATCGCAATTGCTTTTATTGTAATAGCAAAACGTGCCTATTTTGTCGATCTTTATTCTGGCGAAAAACTAAAAAGCTACATTAGTTTATTTTCCATTATTTGGGCTTGCGCGCCCATTATGGCGCCATTTTTAGGAGGATATTTGGAGAATATTTTTGGATGGAAATCTAACTTTTATTTTCTTGGCGGATTGTCTTTATTGTTCTTAATTCTGGAACTTTTGTATAGTGGAGAATCTCTAAAATACTATCATGAATTTAAGCTAAAATCTATCGCACAAACGTACACAAACATCTTGAAATCACCCGATTTTACCTTGGGAATTATAATTCTTGGTATTTGTTTTGGTCTTGTTGTAGTTTACAGCTTATCGAGTCCGTTTATTGTAGAACGCGTGTTTGGGTATTCTGCCGTTACTACGGGTTACAGTTCTTTATTATCAGGTTTGGCTGTTATGATGGGCGGAATCACGGCTAAATCTCTTATTCATAAACCTTTGGCTAAAAAAATAACTATTGCGGTTTCCATACAGCTTACTTTGGTTTTACTTATGATTTTTACCTCTTCAATTGCAAGTAATATTTATACTTTAATCGCTTTTACAATGGGAATTAATATGTGTGGCGGCTTTATCTTTAATATTATCTATGGCTATTGTTTAAGCCGTTTCTCTAAAAATGCCGGAGTTGCCAGCGGACTTACAGGCGGTGCAACGTATATGGTAAGTTCGATATTTAGCTACGGATTTGTTAATTTATATGCCGTTAAAAGTCAGTTTTTATTGGGGTTAACCAATATTTCTTTGATTTTTATTATCGGAATTATTTTCATTGTTTTTAATAAATATAGAGCGGTGCATCTTGCGACTGTTAAAAGTTAAATTTCAAATAAAAGATTCAATGTAAATATTTCCTAAGTATTGAGCAACAAACCTGACAGGTTTTTAAAACCTGTCAGGTTTACTAGCGTTTTTACATCAGATAAATCAGGTGTAACAATCTGTAATATCCTAAGTCTTTATGTTTAAGAAAACTATTGTTGTTGAAGTTATTCAAAACAAGATAAATTCAGTGTAACAAACATATAAAGTATGAAAACTCAAATTCAAAGATTTAGTGTTTGCATTTGCGGACTTTTTTTAATTTTCTCTTCGAAAAATGCCGTGGCACAAGCAATAGATTCCATTCCTCCGGTTAATCACCAGCAATTTTTAATTCATTCTAAAACAATTAACGAGGACAGGACAATCTGGATTCATACTCCTCCGGAATACAATTCTTCAACAGATTCTTATCCGGTTTTGTATTTGCTTGACGGCGGAAGTCATTTTAAGTACGTTTCCGAAATGGTCGATTTTCTTTCTGATTTTGAGACTAATTTTATTTCAAAGATGATTATTGTGGCAATTCCCAATACAGAACGCGGAAGGGATTTTACACCACGATTTGATTCAAAAGAAAATGGAGCAGATAATTTTCTAAGTTTTATAAAAGATGAACTTGTTCCGTACATAGACAAAAACTACAGAACACAGCCTTATCGAATTCTAGAAGCACACTCACTTGGTGGACTCTTTGGAATTTATACCAATGAAAAAGCGCCGGAATTATTTCAGGCATCGATTTTTATTAGTCCGGCTTTGACAGGTGATCAAAACAGAGATAAAGTAATGGGAGAGTACGCTTTGTATCTTAAGAAAAACAAGCAGCTTTCGAGAAAGATTTTTGTATCGATTGCCAATGAAGATAAACAGGCGGTTGACTTACTAACGAAACAATTACAAATGTTTGCTTCAAAATCTTTTCAGTGGAATTATAAAGAATACAAGGAAGAAAATCATTTTTCTGTACCTTATAAAAGTATGTATGACGGACTTCGGTTTATTTATAAAAATTGGCATACAGAAGCTTTTTTGAACTCAAATAAAATTTTGTTTAAAGATATGGAAGAGCATTTTAAAAAATTATCCAGTGAATTTGGCTATAACATTAATCCAACGGAGGATTTTATAAATCAACTTGGTTATCAACAACTTCGCTTTAAACATATTGATGAAGCCATCGAATTTTTTAAGCAGAATATCAAATTGCATCCAAACTCATTTAATGTTTATGATAGTATGGGGGAAGCGTATATGATAAACGGACAGAAATCTTTGGCCATTGAAAATTATGAAAAATCAATTGCAATCAACCCGCAGAATGAAAATGGGAAGGAAATGATTAAGAAATTAAAGAGTGAATGATTTTGCTTTTAAGCGAAAAAATCATTTGCATGACGTTGTGGGAAGTCGTAAGAATTTGGAGAGATGGGTAATTATATGTAGTCCCTACGGGACAATTTTAAAAACGGAAATTAATATTTCTACCAATATATAACTCCTAAAGGAGTATTAAAAATAATACCTCGGCGAGGTTACATATTGGTAAAAATATTTCTACCAATATATGATTCCTAAAGGAGTATAAAAATAACACCTCGGCGAGGTTACATGTTGGTAAAAAATATTTCTACCAATATATGACTCCTAAAGCACTATTAAAATAATATCTCGGCGAGGTTACATGTTGGTAAAAAAAATCCACCAATATATGATTCCTAAAGGAATATAAAAATAACACTTCGGAGAGTTACATGTTGGTAAAAAAAAATCCACCAATATATAACTCCTAAAGCACTATTAAAATAATACCTCGGCGAGGTTACATGTTGGTAAAAAATATTTCTACCAATACATGACTCCCAAAGCACTATTAAAATAATACCTCGGAGAGGTTACATATTGGTAGAAAAAAAAATATTTTCACCACAAGATTGTCCCTTAGGGACTACACATTTGCATCAATATCAAAACTGTTGCATTAAATTCACAAATTGAAAACAGAAAATGATTAAGAAATTAAAGAGTGAATAATTTTGTATCTTTAACAAACATCACATTTAAACCACTACAAAATGCCTTGGAATCCGGAAATCTACAATAAATTCAAAAACATTCGTTATCAGCCGTTTTATGATTTAATCGATTTTATTAAACCGACGGAAGCTATGAAAGCCATTGATTTGGGGTGCGGAACAGGTGAACAAACGGCGATTCTGGCTGATAAATTTCCAAATGCCAATTTCCTGGGCGTTGATTCTTCTGATGAAATGCTGGAAAAATCCAAATCATTAGAAACAGATAATGTACATTTTAAAAAAGCAACTACAGAAGAAACAATTGAATCGGGAGAAAAATGGGATTTGATTTTTAGTAATGCCGCTTTGCAATGGTCAAACGATCACGAAATATTGTTTCCTAAACTGATAGAATTAGTTAATCCGAAAGGACAATTTGCGGTGCAAATGCCAGTGCAGCCTGAAAATAAACTCAATAAAATCCTTTCTGAATTGGTTGACGAAGAACCGTTTAAATCCTATCTAAACGGTTTTAAAAGAGATTCTCCTGTTTTGAGTATTGATGATTATGCGCAACTCCTTTTTGATGGCGGACTCGAAGATATTCAGATCATGCAAAAAGTGTATCCAATTATTGCCAACGATCACGACACGCTTTATAATTTTATTTCGGGATCGGCATTAATTCCTTATATAGAAAGACTTGACGGAGATGAGAGCGCGCTTTTTATTAAAACTTACAAAGAGAGAATAGCGGCTGAATTTCCTAAACTTCCTGCTATATATTCTTTTAAAAGGATTTTGCTTTACGGTAAAAAAGCATAATTATTTTTAAACCGCAAAGGCCGCAAAGATTTTACGCAAAGTTCGCAAAGCTTTGTATCGATTCTGCTTTGCGAACTTTGCGTAAAATCTTTGCGGCCTTTGTGGTTAAACTTTAGTTTTAAATAGCTGTAAATAAGATATTTATATTTGTTTTTCTAAAATGATTTAGATTGAAAGGATTTAATTTTTCAGTTGATTTAAAAACAAAATCCTGCTCTTTTTTTTCTTTTGAAAGAAAGGATTTTGGCAAGAAAAAGTCAGTTTTTTGAAAATTGCTGTTGATAAGTGTTTTTAAAAAAGTCCAATTTGATGTCCATTTTCCTGTTGATAACTTTATTTAGATCCTTTATAAATAACTGATAATTTGGGCGTTAGCCAGACTCATCTTCCTGTTCATAAAAACTAATTTTTGGGTCTGTTTCAATAGGATTATAGCTGTTGATAATTGGCTGGTTTTTTAACATCAAAAGGATAACAAAAAAGCAACAGTGGCTTAATTTTGTAAGTATAGAAATGCTGTTATTCCCACTTCGTAACCGCTTTTTTATTCTCGCTTAGTCACCATTAAATACTATATATTATGTCTATTTTCGATAAGAGAATCAACTATAAACCCTTTGAATATCCAGAGGTACTACAATTTACAGAAGCCATCAACAAAGCATATTGGGTGCATACCGAAGTCGATTTTACTGCTGACACACAGGATTTTCACTCTCATTTAAATGTAGCCGAAAAAACGGCAATCAAAAATAGTTTACTGGCAATTGCACAAATTGAGGTGGCGGTAAAAAGTTTTTGGGGCAACATTTACGAGCATTTTCCAAAACCTGAATTTAATGGTTTAGGAAGCACTTTTGCCGAATGTGAGTTCAGGCATTCTGAGGCTTATTCACGTCTTTTGGAAGTTTTGGGATATAATGATGAATTCGAAAAATTAATGGACATTGAGGTAGTTCGTAAACGTGTAGATTATCTTTCGGATGTTCTTAAAGATACACGTTCGCAAGACAACCGAAAATATATGGTATCGCTGATATTATTCAGTATTTTAATCGAAAATGTGTCACTTTTTAGTCAGTTTGCGATTCTTTTATCGTTTACAAGATTTAAAGGTTACATGAAAAATGTAAGCAACATTATTGCCTGGACTTCTATCGACGAGCAAATTCATGCCAATGGCGGAATTTATATCATCAATAAAATACGGGAAGAATTCCCCGATTATTTTGATGCCGATACTTTAGAAATGATCAGAGAAACAGTAAAACATTCGATAGGCGTAGAGTCTGATATTCTAGACTGGATATTTGAGGAAGGTGAAATTGAAACCATCAAAAAGGCAGATTTGGTGAACTTCATGAAATTTAGAATTGATGAAAGTTTAGGACAAATAGGGATTCCAACCATATTTAACGTTCCTGCAGAAGACTATAAAAACATGGCTTGGTTTGAAGAAGAAGTATTTGCAAACAGTCTGGATGATTTTTTTGCAAAAAGACCGGTAGAATATACCAAACACGATAAAAGTATTACTGCAAACGATCTTTTTTAACGGAATATATTATGAGTACATTACATACAACCGAAACAAATATTCCGCCATTAAGTTATGCCGATAACAAAATGTGGTGGAAAAACTCTGAAAGTGAACAAATATTAAATCGTGGTTATCTTTTAAAAGGGGAAACCGTAGAAGGTGCGATTGACAGAATTTGTACTGCTGCAGCAAAAAGACTTTACAAACCCGAATTGAAAGATTCTTTTGTAGAAATGATCGAGCGCGGATGGATGAGTATTAGTTCGCCGGTTTGGGCGAATATGGGAACTGAACGCGGTTTGCCAATTTCGTGTTTTAATGTTCACGTTCCGGATAAAATTGAAGGAATTACCCATAAATTGGGCGAAGTGATCATGCAGACCAAAATTGGTGGTGGAACATCCGGTTATTTTGGGGAATTACGCGGACGCGGAAGCGCTGTAACGGATAATGGAAAAAGTAGTGGAGCGGTGAGCTTTATGAAACTTTTTGATACTACGATGGATACGATTTCGCAAGGTGGCGTTCGCCGAGGTGCATTTGCTGCTTATCTTGATGTAGATCACCCGGATATCGAAGAATTTTTAAAGATAAAAAGCATCGGAAACCCGATTCAGAACTTGTTTACAGGAATTTGTGTGCCAGATTACTGGATGCAGGAAATGATTGATGGTGATATCGAAAAACGTCAGGTTTGGGCAAAAGTATTAGAAAGCCGTCAGCAAAAAGGATTGCCTTATATCTTTTTTACTGATAATGTAAATAAAAACAAGCCACAGGTTTATAAAGATAAAAACTTGCCTATTAATGCCAGTAATTTATGCAGTGAAATTATGCTTCCGTCTGGAAACGACGAATCGTTTATTTGCTGTCTTTCGTCTATGAATCTCGAGCTTTACGATGAATGGAAAGATACCGAAGCTGTAAAACTGGCCATCTTTTTTCTTGATGCTGTATTGCAGGAATTTATAGAAAAAACCGAAGGAAACTATTATCTTTCTGCAGCAAATCGTTTTGCAAAAAGACACCGCGCACTTGGACTTGGAGTTTTGGGATGGCATTCTTTTCTGCAAAAAAATATGATTCCGTTTGAAGGTTTGGAAGCTAAAATGAAAACCACAGAAATCTTCAAACATATTAGCGAGAAAGCCGATAAAGCCTCTCAGGAATTAGCTCGTATTTATGGTGAACCGGAACTCTTAAAAGGCTATGGAAGACGCAATACTACGACAATGGCGATTGCACCAACTACCTCATCATCTGCAATATTAGGACAAACTTCTCCGGGAATTGAGCCTTTTAGCAGTAATTATTACAAAGCAGGTTTAAGCAAGGGTAATTTTATGAGAAAAAATAAATACCTAACCAAATTGCTTGAAGAAAAAGGTCTTGATAATGAAGAGGTTTGGAGAGGAATTATGTTAAACGGCGGAAGCGTTCAGCATATGGAACAGCTTACACAAACGGAAAAAGACGTGTTTAAAACCTTCAAAGAAATTAGTCAGTTAGAGATTGTACAGCAAGCTGCTATCCGACAAAAATTTGTAGATCAGGGGCAAAGTATCAACCTGAACATTCCGGCAGAATTAGCTATTAAAGAGGTGAATCGTTTGATTATTGAAGCGTGGCAGCTTGGAATTAAAAGTTTGTATTACCAACGAAGCCAAAGTGTTTCTAAAGAACTTGTTACAAGTCTTGTTTCGTGCAGCAGCTGTGAATCGTAAAAATAGAAAGCCAAACATGACAAATTTTTGTCTTTGCAAAAACATTTGTTGAAAGATAATGTCAATTTCGGACAATAAAAGTTTATAACTTTGTTTAAACTTTAAATAAAAACAATCCCATTTCGCAATGAAGTGGGATTTTTTATGTCTCAATTTGAAGAAATAACTTATAATCTGTTAAAATAAAAATAACTTCGGATTTTAACATATTGTTTATTAATATGTTGATAAATAATGACTTATAAATAATTTTTAGTGATGAGCCAAAACAATTAATAGCTATATTTGAATATAATTATACGTCTAATAATTTAAAATATTAACTATGGAAAGAGCTATAAAACTAAAAGTTCGCAAAGAGCTGGACAGCCAACAGCAGTTGAATATAATTAAATTAAAAGGTAGTTTAATTTCTAAGGGCTATACGGAGATCATTCATATTCTTGATCAAGACGATGAATTTCATATTAATTCTTTCGAAACCCCAAAAGAAAGTACTACCGAAGTTCAGGAATTTATTGCGGCTTTCATTAACAGAGAAAATTTAGCAGACACTATAACTGTTTTCAGATAACAGATCGCTATTTAAAACCAAAAGCCATTAATAAACCAAAAGAATTATATTCAAACCTTTATCGTTCACAAAATGACAAAGTAACCAAATCAAATCTAAATCAATAGAAAAAATCAAAAGCCTTCAAATCATGAAGGCTTTTTAATTGCTTTTAATTGTGCTGTAAGACATTTTGGATCGAGAATTAATTATTGCGTAATGCGTGCATTAATTCTTTTTTTGACATTTTCGATCTTCCTTTTATGTCCGCTTTTTTAGCTTCGGCATATAAGTCCTGTTTGCTTCTTTCTTCATAGTCTCCACTTTTTCCGCCTCGTTTTTCGGCTCCCTGACTATTTGATATACGCGCAGATTTTTGTTTGCTGTAACCTTTATCGCGCAGTGCTTCGTATTGGTCCTTATCTTTAATTGACGGACCCGGATCTCTTCCTGGCATAATAGTAAATTTTAAAGTTATAATAATAGTTTTTCTATCTAGTAATCAGATCGGTCATTTTCGTCAAAATCCTCTTCAAAACCGTCACCATCACCGTCGTCATCCAGATCTTCATCGATGTTCTGATTCATATCTTCATCGTCCAGATCATCCTGATAGGGATCGTAGTCATTTCTGGTTTCGGTATCCAAATCTGATTCTTCATAAACAGAATCAGAATTGTCTATTTCGTGCTGATTGATTGCAGGATCCTGGTTTTCCATAGTTTCAGAATTAATTTCATCGCCTGCTAATTGAAAAGTGTGACCTTCCAGATCAAAATTTTCGTTTGGTTCTTGTATCATAATTTAAATTTTTAGAGTTAATTATTTTTTTAAGGTCGATTTTTTATAGTCGGTATGAGGTTTTTCATTACTTCTCGACGAAGTCGTTTTTGACTCGTGTTTTTTATCTGAAGTTCTGGAACTTTCAGCATAACTGTTTTTTGAAGTATTCATGATAAAGAAGTTTAAAGTTTACATTACAAATCTAAAAACCGTGAATATCAAATACGTATACTATTCTGGTAAATGTTTATATTATTTACTGAATAAGTGGTTGTAAATCTGGGTATTAGTGAAATTACATTTGATAATTCTATAAAATTTAGGAGTAATTGTATAAAAATTTGCTTTTGCTGAATTTTATATTTGGAATCATACAAACAGAAAAATTTTAATACTATGAAGACTTTATTTAAATCAAAAATTGTCTTGTTTTTACTTTTTGGAGGACTTTTAGTTTCTTGTAAAAAGGCCGATGGAAACAATACAAATGATTACGCAAATGATACAATTGCTACAGAAACAATTGATACAGTAAGTTCTGCATCAGACAGTACAACTATTAATTCTGCCACAAATGGTACAACCGGTGCAACCGGTGAAGGATCGACCGGCTCAGGATCTGCAGGAACTACACAAAAAGGAAATAGTTCGATGAGTACAGATTCTACAGGGACTGCAAAAGGTAAATAAGTTATTACTTTTTTATTGATTACTAATTCAAATTTCCTCAACTTGATTTATTTAAAAAGCCTGTAATAATCAATTACAGGCTTTTACTTGAGAAAATTATATATTACACAGACTCCAAATAAGCTTTAAAATTTAAAATATCATCTTTTACAAGTTTTTCAAAATAAGGATTAAGAAGTTTTGCGGCACTTTCTCCTGCAACGCCCAATGGTGCGTGATATGAAATAGTCACATCAATTTCTGTAGCGTTTCCTTTTGGTTTAAAAGTAACTTTTCCAACATTTTTAATTGTAGAATCGGGTAGGGAATTCCAGCTGATAAATTTTTCTTTTTCATCTTTTACGATTTCTGCTTTCCACTTTATTTTTCCAATTCCCATTGGTCCTTTGGCCGTCCATTCAGAGGTCGTGTAGTTTATAGGTTTTACCGATTCAAGGTGATTCATGAATTTTGGTAAATTTTCGAAATCACGCCAAAAAGCATAAACTTCGCTAATAGGTTTTTTGATCACGCTATTAACTCGGATGTTTACGTTTGATGCTTTTTCGTTTTTTAAATGATCCACGGCATCGTAAACAGGGCAATATCCGGAAATTCCTCGTAAAAGCATTGACCCGCCAACACCAATTTTGCCGGCATTTTTATTTTCTTTAGATAAACCGGAGTATAAAAGATAGGCTCCGCTTGTAACCATTAAAACTCTTTCGAGAGTAGATACATTTGTTTTAAGTTTTGATTTTTTTTGTGTCAAAGTTGAGGCTGATGTATTTGTTTCCATAATTTCTGATTTTTAATTTTATTATTTATTTAGTAATAGTATTTATTCTAAGAAAGTTTTGTAAACCAAAAAAGCAACCAAACCAAAAATAACATGCGCTACAAATAGCTGTGTATAATATCCCTTAAAATCGATATTGGGTTTTTGCGGAATAATTTTAAATAAAACCATCCAACCCAAAATACCCACAATACCGCTTATTGCACCAAAAAGTAATGCAATTCGCCACGAAAATTCTGCCACATTATAGTGCCACAAATAGTGATATATGATAACAAAAAAAGCTCCGATAATATAATGTAAAAGCCACGCTAAAACCCTTTTTGTTGGGAGAGATACTTCGATGTGAAATCTTGTCAGGATGTATGTAAGCAGAACCGGTTCTTTGTATAATTCTCTTACGCTTGCAGAAACAACATAACTAAAAAGTGTCATTACGCTTGTTGCTGCGATGGAAGAAATGAGGATTTGTAAAAATATATCAAAGTTCATAGTAGTACTTTTTGGAATTAGGTTACTTAAAAAAAATGTACTTCCAGGTCATCAACCTTATTAAAGTATCAGCATGAAAAAAACAACGTTGAGACAAGGAAGTACAATATCTTTATTAGGTTTTATTATTTTTTTGATATTTATAATCAGGTAATAATTTTGAATTATAGCTTTTAATAATCTCCATTGCTGGTGTTTTTATATGAATTTATCGCTTTTCTTTCCCGTAACGATGCCATATGAAGCGGCATTGTGCGGCCATTTTCTTTGTCGCTTGGCTTCATTTGTTTTTCCATATTTTTTGCAATAATATCATCTGAGATAATATTATTCATTACACTTTGAAATTTGTTCTGAAAGCCGGGCAAGACAACATTTTTTCCTTTTTCCAGAGCTTCCATACCATCTTTGGCAATTTTTTCGGGACTGGCTAGTTTTTTCTCTTTATAGGTGATTGAGTTTTCTGCTTTTGCTTTATGAAAAAAATCGGTGTCGGTAGCATCGGGTTGAAGAGCGGTAATCGTTATATTAGTATCTTTTGTTTCATTTGAAATAGCTTCTGCAAATGAAAGGATAAACGCTTTTGTTGCAGCATAAACGGCCATATATGGCGATGGCGCTTTTGATACGGAAGAGGCCAGAAAGAGAATCTTTCCTTTATCTTTTTTCAGCATATCTTTTAAATAGTATTTTGTTAATCCTAATACCGAATTAATATTAAGATCAATAAGACTTAATTCCCGCTCAAGGTCTGTTTCATTAAATTTTCCCCATTCGCCCTGACCGGCATTGTTGATTAATATATCGATAAATATTTTTTTCTTTTGGGTAATCTTGTATACTTCGCGTGCAGCTTCTCTTTCAAATAAATCAATTGCAATTTCTGTTATTTTCACCAGCGGATCTTTTGCAATTTGTTTCATTTCGTCTGCCGTTTTTCGTAAGTTTTCACGATTTCGGGCAATTAGAACAAGATTGTATTTTTTCTCTGCAAACAGTTTTGCAAATTCATATCCTATGCCACTTGTTGCGCCTGTAATTAATACGTTTTTCTTTTTCATGGTCCGTCATTATTAAAAATCAATTATATAAAATTCTATAAAACCCCTTTTTGAGGCTTTATAGAATTTCTAGTAAACTGAAAAACCAAACTCTGTGAAATAAAATTCAGCAGAATAAAAATTATTTTTTGGCAGGACTTTTTTTAATCGCTGTTTTTCCATTATCACCAGATTTGTTTTCAGTACTTTTAGAGTTGGCTGCTTTTTTATCACTGTCATCATTTTTTTTGGCAGATGAATTTGAATTTTTTGTGTTCATAATAAGAGTATTTGATAGTTTAGTAGAATCAAATTTATCCATCATGAGGTAGTTTGTTTTTATAGAATTAAAATTTCCAGTTATATAATTATCAGTACTTTTTCGAGAATTGACGCGGATGATTTACCGGATCAATTTCTTCAAGATCCTGATCAATATCTTCGGTCAACGAAGCATCTCCGGAAACATAATCCTGTCTTTTTTCAGTATCGGGATTTTCGTCATCTTCATCACTTTCATCTTCGTTTTCTACAGATTCATCATTATCTTCAGTATCACTTTTTCCAAAACCATCATCATTTCTGGCATCTCTTTCATTTTGTAGTTTTTCATCCTCACTCAAATAATCCTCATTCAAATCATTGTCATAATCCTCATAAGGATTTGTTTGTAAATCATTGTCATTTTCATCGTCGAGCTCATCATCGCGATCCTGTTGACTACTAAAACCCCGGTTTAAATTCTGCTCTACATCATTGGTAACCGAATTATCAAAAGGGATCTTATCATTATCTTTAGATGGATTTGTATTGTCTTGAAAATCCGTGTCAGGCTGACCGTAATTTTCTTTTTCGGTTAAGTTCATAATAGTCAATTTTAAGTTTTTGTATAATGTAAATGTACAGGTACAGAAAATCAAAAATTTACAAAACAGATAGCTGGTAATTACATAATTTACAGTATATCAGTTTGTTTTGTTAGATTTCAAGAAATGTAAAGGGATAGGCAGCCACTATCAAATAGGTAATGATAATAATACTCATGAGAAAAATAACGACGGTAAGGATTGTTAAAAGCATTGTAGAATATAAATATTCGCCACGCTGTAAAAGTCTGTGTACTTGTCTGTATTTCCAATAGGATAACAAGATGGTAATAGCGCCTGTAAGCACTAATGAAATGCCAATAAATATAGTTAGTCCATTTTTTGGAATAGTGGAATCTTTAAAAAACGTGGACGGTAATTGATTGACAAATAATGAAAACTTTACAATCACGAAACCAAATACCATAATTCCGATGCCAGTACGAATCCACGACAAAAACGTTCGTTCGTTTGACATGTGCTCATTAATCATATTTTTATTTTTGTTATCCACGATATTCTCATTTATTAATTTTAATATTTGCTTTTATTTAAAGTATTATCAGCCTTATTCTGCTGCTTTTTTTAAAGATTCTGCCATTGCCTGGGCATCTTTTTCGTAGGTGCTTTTGTAATAAGCCAGAAGCTCGGCTTTGGTCTTTTTTGCATCTTTGGCATGGCCTTCCCAAATAACGCCAAGCGAAGTATAAGGCGGAACGGTGACACCAATACTACAAAAGAAATTGGCAATATTTCCCGTAATATGTTCTACACCATCTGAATCGCCTGTTACAATTACACCGCCGATTTTTCCGTCAAGCGGAGAATCTTTTCCACTCAAAATAATGTCGTAAACCTCGTCAAGCCGTTCAATACATCTTTGCAGTTCAGAGGAGTGATTGTTCCACCAAATAGGTGTTGCAAATAGTAAAATTTCGGCTTGCAGAATTTTATTGTAAATATCCGGCCAGTCATCTTTTATGTCCATTTGCGTATAAGTTCCCGGAATAATATTGTGATCAACAAGTTTTATTATTTCGAATTCAATTTTTTGCTGTGTCAGATATTTAGCAAAAAACTCGACAAGAATTTCGGTGTTAGATCTGCCTTTATTTTTTAAGGTTGCAAGTAGTATAATCGCTTTCATATGTTTTTTATTTGATATTGATTTTAGATAAATCAGTTTCTGCAGGACCATTGATTACGATACCTTCTGCGTCAAATCGTGAACCGTGACAAGGACAATCAAAAGATTTTTCATCATTATTCCATTGTACGATACAGCCTAAATGCGGACAAACGGCAGAAAATGCTTTTAAGGCATTGTCGTAATCGCGATAAACTGCAATTTTATTTAAGCCTGAAGAAAGTACAGCACCTTCTCCGGCTGGTAAATCGGCTGTGTTTTTTAAATCAGAGCCTTTTATCCAGTCCAGATATTGTGAAGCCATGTTGCTTGCTTCTTTAATAAAATCGCCGGTCGTTTTTAAGGTAATTCTCGACGGACTATACAAATCTTCCCATTTGTTTTTAATGCCCATAATGCTGTCACAAATAATCATGGCACCAATTGTAGTGTGTGTCATTCCGTTTCCGGAATCTCCGGTAATGATATAAATATTGTCATCGCCGGGATTTTTCCCCATAAAACCTAAAGAATCTACAGGTTCCATCACCTGACCAGACCAACGATACGAAATGTCATCCGGCATTGGGAAATAATTTCTTGTCCAGGCCTCAAGTCTGGCATATCTTTCAAATTCAGAAATCCCTTCTTCATCGGCCTGACCTGTTTTGTGATCTTCACCTCCGGAAATTAGTAAATCGTATTCATCATCATAATTTTCCAAACGAACATAATGATACGGCTGAGAAACCCATTTTGATTCCTGATCGCCTGTGTCCCACCAAAGCGAGTAGGGAAGCTGTCCTTTCGGAATTTTGGCCCCAATAACATAAGTTCTGTAGGCGTGTTGTTTAGTGTGCATAGTTAAAACATCATTTACAGGCGTATTGGTTGCCACCACGATATAATCTGCAGAAAAAGTATAACCATTTACTTTCGCGCCTTTTTTGTTAATATCTTCCGCATGAGCTTCGGTATAAATAATTCCGCCAAGCGAAACAATGGCATCGGCTAGTCCCTGAAGATATTGCAGTATATGAAATTGTGCCTGATTGTTAAAGACGATACATCTTTGTTTTTCGGCATTGACCAAAGCAGGAATTTCTTCTAAAACAGAAGTCTGCAATCCCGCTTTTTGCGTTGCCTGAAATTCTTTATCCAGATTTTCTTCCTTGTCTGTAGGATGCAGAAATAAGTAACCGTTGACTCTTTTAAAAGCGCAATCGATATTTAAGGACGTAACAATATTTTCAATTTCGTCTATAGCGGCTGCATGACTTTCGGCAGCGAGCTTTGCTTTTTCTTCGCCAAAGGTCTCTTCAAGAAAAAAATAGCGATCATCGAGCGCGCAGGTCAAATGTGCCGTTGTGCGTCCGGTTTCGCCGCTGCCAATAAAACCATCTTCAACCAGTACTACTTTTTTACCTGCTTTTAATAATTTATAAGCAGTTGTTAGTCCTGCAATTCCGCCACCAATAATTAATACTTCCGTTTGAATATCCTGATCCGGTTTTTCAAAGGAAATAATAGGAGCAGAGTCAATCCAAAATGAAACATTTTCACCCGAAGTGATGCTGGAACTTTTTAAGGTATTGTTTGATTCATCCATAATGTAATTTTTTAGAATTTAGAATTTACAGGAGAAATTTAAAATCTGTATAAATTCATTTTTTAAGAGGTTGATATCAAAGCTACTAGCTATAAAAGCAAAACGTTTACAATTTTAAAGAGAAGTTTTATAAGATTTTCAGTTATGTTTTTTGATAACAAGAGCTCTTACTCAAATGCCTAAAAACAAATAAGGCTGTCAATTGACAGCCTTATTTATAGTTTGTAAAATATTTTATTTATTACTGTTTTTTAAAGCATCCAGTAATTCTACCATATTTACCACAGCATAAGTCGACGAATAATCAGAGACTGCATAAGGTAATATAAGACTGTCGTTGTGAATAATCGCCCCGCAGGAATACACAACATTGGGTACGTAACCTTCTCGCTCATCTTCCAGAGGCGAAAGTAAAGGTTCTTTAAGTCGTCCAATTTCTTTAGACGGATCATCAAGATCAAATAAAGAAGCCCCAATGCAATAACATCTCATGGCACCCACACCGTGGGTAATAACAAGCCAGCCTTCTTCTGTCCAAAGCGGCGATCCACAATTTCCTATTTGGGTGAGTTCCCAGGTATATCTTGGTTCCTGCAAAAGAATAGGATTGTTCCATTGTGTTTGTCTTTCAGAATACATGATGTAATTATTAACACCATCGATTCTGGCGAGCATTGCAAATTTTCCTTTTATTTTTCTTGGAAATAAAGCCAGGTTTTTGTTTTGAGCACCAACCCCGTGCAGAGGCATTACCCTGAAATTATAAAAATCTTCGGTCGAAATAAGTTTTGGAAGAATTGCATGACCATTATACGCCGTATAAGTTGCCATAACGCGGGTAGAACCGTCATCATCGGTGAAACGTACAAAACGGGCATCTTCGATACCACGGCTTTCAGAATCGGAGATTGGAAATATTACACGTTCTGTTATATCAGAATCGTGTTTAAATTGTAAATCATAAAAGGAGTTTGCCAGCCAGATGATTTCTTCAAGTGCCGTTCGTCTTTCCTGACGGATAGATGGATCCTGCAAAGCATCTTTTACCATACTTTTTAAGACAGCATACTCAAATTCATCCGGCAAATCCTGCATGATTTGGGTAATGTATTTGTCCTGCGTGTGCATTTCTGAAAGCTTTAATAAAAATCTTTCTTTATTGTATAAGCTTTTGTGTTCAATCTCTGCTTTATCAATGTTATTACCATTTTTCATTATCTGCAGATTATTGTCCTTATCGAGAATTCCGCGTCTAAAAACAATAGAAGAAATATGACCTTCGCCCGTGGCACGAAAGGAAATAATAACGCGTTTTGCCCCTGCTTCCAGACCAGACTGATCAAAATCTTCGATAATAGACGGATTGAAAATCGCTGCCGATTCAATAGCGTATTCCATTGTACAGAAAGAACCTATAAGCATCTTTCTATCTACAGAAAGTGCATCATAGTTTATTTGCATTCCCTCAATAATGTGTCTGATTTTTTCGCAATGTTTGAAAAATATATTCGAGATATTTCGATGACGCCTGGCAAATTCACGAAGAGTTTGCTCCAGGGTTTGCAGAACCTGTTTTTCATCAAGCAACATTATGCGGCTTACCATTTGTTGGGTCCGTTCTTCACCATTCATAAAATATCGTGCAACAACTCTTTTAGAATCTGGGGTAAATTTTATATTTTTTCGAATGATTGGTACTCGCATAGTTTTGTTTTTTAATTACAGTAAATAAGTATATTTTTTTTAAGTAATGCTTTCAGGATTACCTATTTCGTTTAGATGAATATAGAAATACAGTCGTATAAAACAGGAACAGTATTTTTCTATTACTATTTCTAAGTTAGTAATTTTGTTAACGAAAAAAAACTTAATTTTTTATTAAAACTTTATATCGATGCTTACTTGTCAAAATATTTTCAGGGAAAATCAATTTGTAAAGCCTGAATTTATGTAAAGAGGGAATATCAAATTTACAAAAAAGAATAAATAAAATATTTATAATTGTTTGATTTTCAGTAAAATATTTTTTATTTCTACTAATTCTAAACGTGTAAAAAGAAAAAACGGGATAAAAGAAGTTTTTCTTTTTTTCCCGTTAATTAATTGAATTAATAATCTATAACTCTAAACTTTATTCTTTATACAAAATAATAACCGCTTTGTAGCCTGTACCAACATTCCATTGGCTCGATTCAATAGCTACTCCCTGATCATCATAGACCTGAAATTCAGCTGTATTTGGCGAAGCAGATCCTTCGTTTAAAGCTTCAAAATCAATTTTGTTGATACCTTTTACCAAAGTTATTTTGAAACCCTTAAATTCTCCATCAAGAGAAACTTCCGGTTCAATAACTTTATCATTAAGATATACTTTAATTTTATCACCATCTACAAAAGCGGCATCTCTGTAACGTATTGTCGATGTAATCGATTTTGTTACAAATCCTCCTAAATATTCATTTCGACGATAATAAATTCCCGGTACATTGGCTTCTCTTTTATATAAAACATTATTATTAAAAAGTTCATCCGGATTAATTTTTAAAGTAACCGGTTCTTTTGGAATTGTAGGATCGTCTGCTTTTGGTGCATCTTCCGTTGGCGGAACAGCTTCTTTATTGTCTAAATTTTTAGATTGGATTGGTTTATTTTTATTGTTGAGTTCGTCCTGTGCATATCCATGCATTGAAACACTAATGATGATAATCAAAAACAATATTTTTTTCATACTTTTTAAATATTTTAATCTCTTTATATAAACATTTAATTCTGGCATTTATTGCCTTTAAGAGAATTGGTTTTTTAATAATTAAGGAAAAGATGGTTTTAAAAAACTTTACCAGATTTACGTAACATTAAACCTTAATTAAAAGCATGAAATTTTAGATCCATTACGACTTTCAATTTAAATATAAGTTTCAGGATTTAGGTTCAATAACAAAAGCGTTTAATTGAGCCATTTTTGCATCCCTAAATTTCCAGACGTCGCAGTAATTGTAAGTTTTTATACTTCCGTTTTCATCTTTCATTTTGATTTTGCCAATTGCGATAACAAAGTCATCTTCGGCCACTAAATTTGCAACTTCAAAATTTGGCGGCTCTTTGTAGGCTGTTTTCATCCACGTTCTAACGGCTTCTTTTCCTTTTAAAGTTTGCTCGCCGGTAAATGTCCATTCGGTATCATCGGTGCAAAAGGCCAGAAAGCCTTCATTGTCGCCCTGAGTAATGGCTCTGTTAGCCTTTTTTAGAATTTCTTTGTTATCAATTGCGCTCATACGATTCTAAAATCAGAATTAGTCAATTTTATAACCGTCGTCAGCAAAAGTTTCCGGTTCACGATCGTTTTCGTCGTAATCTTCCACTAAATCATCATCGAGATCGTCTGCGTCTAAGTCATCTTCGTCTTCCTCCAGATCATCTTCTTCAAACTCATCTTCATTTAATTCGCTGTCGTCATAATTTTGTTCAAGATCTTCCTGATCGTCTCTTTCAAGCGCATTCGAAAATTCACTGTCTAAATAACTCTGATCTTCGTTTAGAAGCATTTCCTGCTCAAAAGTATTTTCGTCACCCATATGTTGTTGTTGGTATTGATCAACATAACTTTGGTTTTCTTCTGTATTATTATCGTTTTGATCGTAATATTTGTTGCTATCTGTTGTCATAATAATGGTTTTTAAAGTTGATTTATTATTGCTGAATTTCAGCATTCAATCAAAATTAACTTCAAAGGCAACAAATTGTCTTATAGCATTAACAGAAAAATTTATTTAATTATCATTGTTTATTGTTTATGCTTTTTATCTTTTCAAGGATAAGTGCAATTCTTTCTTCTACAGTTAAGTCACCGAAAATTTTTAAAATCGGAAACGGAATGGTTTTGAGCCACTTTTCGTGAGCATTAAAATTCCGGCCTGCAATACCGGTATGATTATCATAATCGGTTGCCCATTCTATAAAGTTTTCAAATTGTTTAATTCTGGCCGGATCGGTATAAATAATATTTCCGTATCGTTCAAATTCTCTTTTCTTTAATCTTTCAATTCTGATAGTAGGAGGAATCCAAAGAAAAACTATCAGGTCAAAATCAGGAAATGCATTTTCTCCCCATTCAAAAATTGATCCGCCTAAAATCCAGCCTTTTAAATTATTCAGGTCTGTTTTTATGGTTGCATTTCTTTCATCAGGATTTCGTTTTACTGTAAAAGGCGGTTCGGTAGTTTCCCAAAAATAATTATCACTATCAAAATAAGTCAGATTTAATTTTTCGGACAATATTTTTCCAGTTGTTGTTACGCCGCTTCCGGAGGCGCCAAAAATGTGAATTTTCATCTTTCAGAATTGCTGCTATTAAACCTCAATATTACAAAATCTTTTATTGTTTGGAGTTTACAAAAGCAGACTGGAATTGATATATCACCAGAAATCAAAAAAGAATTTGCGAATATTAATAAATTATTAAATGAATAAATCGAAAAAATATCAATAACCGTTTATCTTACATTTGTAAGGGTCTTCTTTAACAATTAAAATTGCGTCATGAGTTCTAATTTGGTATTAAGGTTACGAGAGGGAGATGATTCCTGTTTTAGAGAAATCTACGATTTATATCATTTTAAAGTATTTTGTTTTGTCAAAAAATATACTGCACAACTGGCAGATTCAGAAGATGTTACTCAAAACGTCTTTATTCATCTTTGGAAATATCGCACAAAATTAGACCCAGAAGTTAGTCTGGAAGCCATTTTATTTAAAAGTTCGAAACAAGAGATTTCGAAATGGTATAAAAAACAAAACAGGATTTTTTCTGTAGAAAACGAACAGTTGATTAAAGAGTTGGATTCTCCCTCAGAATCAGACGATGATATTGATTTAAAGCTGGAACAAATACAATTATTACTGGATCAAATTCCTGAAAAAAGAAGAAAAATTTTCAACCTCCACAAGTTTGAAGACCTAAGTTATAAAGAGATTGCTATCGAAATGAATATGTCACCAAGTGCGGTTGCAAATCAGATATCAAAGACATTGCAGTTTCTTAAAAAGAACTCGGTGCAAAATCATGAATTGTATTGGTTTGCGTTGTTTTTTATGAGTCAGCAAAACCTGATTCTGTAATATTCTGCAGTTTTCGGGCATTAAATAATGTTATTGCAAATCTTCTTTTACATTAAGAAAACGTTAATAGTAATGTTGCCCTATGATATTTGATTCATTGGAAATCTAATGTAGTTGTATCGATAAGATTAAGTTTAATTTTCAACAACAAACATTTAAATTGTAATGAAGTCAAAAAGATTAAAAGACGAATGGAATGCAATACCAAACAGAGGAATTCTTCCTGGTGAAACTTCATCCCGGATGTGGAAGAATATTCGAAATGTTACTGTTGATAAATACAAAAACTTTTATAATTGGACGGCAGTTGCCTGTGCCGTATTTGTTCTTGGAATTGGCGTTTATAGTTTGATGCCTCAGACGAAAATTGAAATTGCTTCGACAAAAACATTCAATAGAGATATTCGGTTGTTGAATTTGCCTGATGGTTCACGCGTCTGGCTGAATGAAAATACAGAAATTGAATATCCCAAGGAATTTACAGGAAAAGAAAGAACGATTACTTTAAAAGGAGAAGCTTTTTTTGAAGTAAAGCGCGATCCTTCGCGTCCTTTTGTTATTAGCTCCGGACCTATAAAAACTACTGTTTTGGGTACTTCTTTTAATATTAAAGCCTACAATCACCATCAGCCGGAAGTTAATGTGAGAAGTGGAAAAGTAAAAGTAGAAACGGAAGAAAATACGATTTTCCTCTTACGTGGAGACAAAGCGGTTTATGGCTCCGGAACTTCGATGGTGTTTAAGGAAAAAACAAAAGTTTTGGAACCAGAATGGAAAAAAGTGCTGATGTACGTTGATGATTTGACACTGCAAGAGGTGATTACTAAGTTGCAAACAGATCATCATTTTGAAGTGACTTATCTCGATGAAGATTTACGAAACTTAAAAATGCAGGGAACGCTGGATACGAGACAAGGTTTTTATGAAATGCTGCAGACTATTGCATTTGCATTGGAAATCAAGATTCAGTCTACAGGAAATAAGACTTATCTCATTAGTCACTAAATATAAATTACAAACATTTTAGAATACCATTTTAGCCAAAATCAACTTTGCGCTACAAGACAAGTATTGCAATATTTTAAAATATTAACCCAAAATATCATATAAAAATTAATTCTAATAAACTAACAATTATCAATTATGAACAATGATTTTTCCAGGCAGTTTGCCATTTGGATTTTGTTTTTCGGTTTCCTTTTAGGAACGCACACTATGTATTCGCAAACCGGTACCGTTTCGGTTGATTTTAAAAATTCTACGCCTCAAAAAATAATAGATAATTTAAAATCCCAGACTCCGTATCAGTTTATCTATCAAAAAGATCTCGATTTGAGTTTGCCATTGGTTACATTAAAAAAAGACAATGTTTCTATCGATGAAATTTTGACGGATTTGCAAAGTATGACCAATTTAAATTTCAGAAGAAATCAAAATAATATAGCCGTAAACAGTAAAGATACGGGCAAAAAAAAAAAGAAGGGAAAAGTAACGGGTAAAGTCGTTGATGTAAACGGACTTTCGCTGCCGGGCGTAAATATTAAAGTTGCGGGTCTTAATTATGGCGTACAGTCTGATATCGACGGTAATTATATTCTGGAATTGGAACCGGGAGATTATACCATCGAGATAAGCGCTATTTCGTTTCAAACACAAAAAATTACGGATGTCAAAGTGCTTGAAGATCAGGAAACGCCATTGGTTGTATCACTAAAAGAAGATACACAATCATTGAAAGAAGTCGTGATTATTCAGGATTATAAAAAAGCTACAGCTTCGGTTGAAGGAATGTTGCTGCAGCAAAAAAAAGCGCCTCAATTCTCTGATGGTATTTCTGCCGAACAAATTGCCAGAACGCCGGACAGAGACGTGGCAAGTTCATTAAAACGTATCACGGGAGTTACAACTGTGGGCGATAAATATGTGGTGGTGCGCTCTATGGGCGAAAGATGGAACCAGGCTGTTATGGACGGAATTGCCCTGCCAAGTACAGATGCCTATCAGCAAAACTTTTCTTTTGATATTATTCCAACTTCGATTGTAGAAAGTATTGTAGTGAGCAAATCTGCCACTCCGGATATGTACGCGAATTTTGCCGGAGGTTATGTGGAGATAAAAACAAAAGATATTCCAAAAGAAAATTTCACCAATTTTTCTATCAGTACTTCATACAATAGCAGAAGCACGTTTAAAGAACGACTTACCAAGCAGGAAGGGGATTATGACTATTGGGGATTTGATGACGGGAGACGTGATTTTCCTAGTGCTGATAATCTTACAGCTGTAAATACAAATAGTAATGAAGCAGACCCGAGTATTTCTATTAGGGAATCAAAACAATTTACACAGGATAATTTTACTACTTATAAAACCTATGCTGCCCCGGGTACTACACTTCAATTTGGTATTGGACGAAATTATAAATTACAAGATAATAACAAATGGGGATTTACAGGGTCTTTAATTTTTAAGAATACACAGGAAAAATTAGATATAGAGCATACGGAAAGAGGAAAATACAAAAGCAATTCAGAGTTTTCGGCAGAAAACGAAACTGCGGCATATTCTACCTTTAATAAATATGGGTTTAAGAATTCCGGTGCCACTTATAATTTTAATTCGACTTTGGGCGGGATGTTTAATGCGGCAATTCAGCTTGATAATCATAAAATCACAACCCGTAATACTGTAATGCACATTTACAACAGTCAATTAACCCAAATTACAGGCTGGGATAACGGAGTTCCGATTGATGATATACTAGATAGAACTACATTGGCCAGAACGGCAGAGACTAATTATCCGGTTTATACGACTTTTATTCAGAATAAAATTGAAGGAAATCACAAGTTTAATAAGCTTGAAATCAACTGGTACGGAGCTTACGGAAATGTAACCAAAGATACCAAAGACGCTACATTTCTAAATATTCAAAGAAAAAAAGTGGGAGACGACATACTGGTTTATTACGATGTTTATAATGCTACTCAAAATATTAGGAGGAGTAATTTTACGAACGATGAGATTGATTATAATGCGGCCATTAATTTTAAATACTCTTTTAATTTTAGTGATTCTTTTACAAACGATGTCAAAGCCGGTTACTTCGGAACTTATAAAAAAGCAACCAACCAGCAGGTATCAGTCAAATTAGAAACCTTCGGACAACAAACTGACCGCGCTGATCTTTATGGTTCGCTGACACAATTTCTGGACGGATCCAATTATTACTACGGTGGTTATGGCTGGTTTGGCGGTTTTAAATATGGTAATCAATATGTTGGAGATGTCAAAGTGCATTCGCCGTTTTTAATGCTTGACAATAAAATGGGCCGTTTTGTACGCTTTGTCTGGGGCGCCAGGGCAGAAAGTTACCTTTACACACAAATTGAAAGTCAGTCTATAGATGCCGGTAGTTTTGATCAGGAACAAAAAGATGATAAGTTATGGCAATTTTTACCCTCAGCCAGCTTAATTATTAGCCCTACTAATAAAATGAATGTTCGCTTAGGATATAACAGGTCTGTATTGCGTCCTCAGTTTGCAGAACGTTTAAGCATCCCCTATTTTGATCCTATTCGTTCTTATTTTATTTATAATTATACCGGTGGAATTGTTTCAAGTGTAGCCAATAATTATGATTTTAAAATGGAATGGTTTCCTTCCGGTGGCGAAATTTTGTCCTTTGGTGTGTATCATAAAGATATCGATAATCCTATTGAAAGTGTTGGGGCATTAAGTACCTCTGCAGAGAGAAATGTTTATAACATAAACTCTTATGATGCTAAACTTTGGGGTTTTGAAATAGAATTTTATAAAAGTCTTTCCTTTTTAGGCGAAGGTCAAACCCTAAAAAACTTGTTTATTAACGGTAACGCTACTGTCAATTCCACCAAGGTAAGATCGTATCAAAGATTAGACGGATCCGGTATTCTATATGAAGCAAACAGACCGTTGTACGGGCAGTCGCCGTACAGTTATAATTTTGGTTTAGACTATGTGGGTGAGCGTTTAGGTTTTAGTATTAAGCATAGTGCGGTTGGCGATCAATATATATTGGTTGGATTTGATTACGGTGCCGAGGAAATTCGTAAACCTTATGGTATAACAGATGCGCAGGTGAGTTATAAATTCTTTAAAGAAAGAAACCTGGAATTAAAATGCAGCCTAAAAAACCTGTTTGATTCCAGTATAGAAACCTACAACAACCTTAATAGTTACAGTAAAATACAGGATGTCCCTATAGGTTCTAACCCAAGAGCCGGATTTGGACTAGGAGCCGGAGCGACGGATAAATATGATCAGGATATTGATCAGGAATTATTTAAAGCTAAAAATGGCAGGACTATAAGTGTATCCATTAATTATTCATTTTAAAAATTTCATAATCAGGTATAGGATTTTGCTGCTTTATGGCGGTGATTGTTATGCATATTAAGAAACCGTTAACAATAAAATCAGGGGATGATATTTTGATTTTTGAAACGCTAATGTATTTAGTTGTAAGTATTAGATTTCTTTTTTGTTTAGTGCATGAAGCAAAAATGGAATAAAGTACTTTAAGATGTTCTCTAAATAATTTGATATAAATTTTAGAAGAATGGAAAGCAAACCTTTTACTGCGTTAAAAAAATCCTATGAGTAAAAGACGGAATATTAGGTATAAACGCCGATGGTAAAGCGGGATCGTTTATAGAAAACAACTTTACCAAAAAAGAGAAAGACCTGAGGAAAGATATTTTGCTGCTCTCTCCAAAGGCCTAGTTTGTAATTGCAGCAAATATAGAATTAAATAAATTATTATGAAAAAATTTTTTCTATGTGCAATGATTGCTCTGGCTGTGAGCTCTTGCCAAAATGATGATTCAACTGCTGATTCTTCTTTTTCTATGAAAGCTGCTGGTGCCGATTACAGTGGATATCCTGGAACAGTACAAACTGTTAGTGGTGATATTACAACAAACACTACCTGGACAAGCGATAAAGTTTGGGAAATTGAAGGTGTAGTTCGTGTAAAATCTGGTGCTACATTAACCATTCAGGCAGGTACATTCATTAAGGCAAAACCTTTAGCGGTAGGAGTTGCTACAGGAGTTCTTGTAATTACTAAAACAGGTAAAATTGATGCACAAGGAACAGCAACTGCTCCAATTATTTTTACAAGTTACAATTTATTAGATGGCGCTGCTACTACAGCTACTCCCGGAGATTTTGGAGGTGTTGTTATCTTAGGTGATGCTGTTGTAAATAACGGATTAGATAATAACATTATCGAAGGATTGGGAGATCAGCCTAATCTTCCTGATTTCTACTACGGAGGTTCAAATAACGCTCATAATGCGGGAACTTTAAAATATGTTCGTATCGAATTTGCCGGACGTATTATAACTACATCTCCTGATATAGAAATCAACGGATTAACATTTGGTGGAGTGGGTTCTGGTACAACAGTTAACCACATTCAGGTATCTTACGGAAGAGATGATTCATTCGAATTTTTTGGAGGAACAGTAAGTGCTACACATTTAGTTTCTTTTGCACCGGATGATGATAACTTCGATTTTGATCTTGGTTATACAGGAACAATTACAAAAGCGATTGCAATTGCCGATAGTAACTCAAGCCACAGTTTAAGCAGCGGAAATCCTGATTCTAACGGTATTGAGTTAGATAATAATGCTTTAGGTACTGCTACAACGCTTATTACACGTCCGGTTCTTAATCAATTATCTATCATTGGTGTAAGCTCAACTACAGTTGCTGACTTATACGAAAATGCTATTCACGTACGCAGATTAGGACAAATAAGTTTGACTGATGCAACTGTTACAGGATACAACACAGGAGTTAGATATGAAGCTCCATCAACTCAGGCTAATTCTTCTTATTTAAGAGTATCAATCCACGGGTTTGATAATGTAGCGCTGCCAGCAGGAACAACTTTCTCAGGTTTGGGTACAAGTATTTCAACTGCAAATCCAGCTCCAAAATGGGGTCTTACACAGCCTTTCTTTAATGATGGCGCGCTTAATTTAACAGGTAATACAGGTGCATTTAAAACTGAGGCTCTTTGGACTAACACTTGGACAAAGTTTACTAATTTTTAATTTATACAGAGGTTAATTATTAAAACTACATGGGCAGATCTGTATCTGCCCATGTTTTAAAATAAAATTTAAAATTTAAAAAAATGAAAAAAAATCTACTTTTAGTATTATTTATAATGATGACAACAATAGCATCTGCTCAATTTACAATATGGGAAGATGATTTTGATGATGCCGATGCTTCTGACTGGACTTTATTAGACAGAGATGGAAATGGCAGCAATTGGTTTACAAGAAAAAACATTCAGGTTGATCCAAATACAGGTGCTATTGTAGGCGGTAATGTTGATGTTTTAGGTACATATAATATAGATTTTGATACATTAGGATATTTACCCACTACAGAAGATAATTTTGCAATATCACCTGCCATAGATGCTTCCTTTTATTCTGGAAAACTATCCTTAACTCTACATGCACAACCTAGTATTTTTGATAGTAATCAAGATCTTTTTATATATGGTTCTACTTCGCCAGATCCTACTACATTTACACTTATAAGTACAATAACCTTAGAAAGAACATCAACTGAAGAAGCAGAATTTAAAGATTACACAGTTGATATTTCTGAATTTACCGGAGAAACAGCAGTTTACATAGCATTAGGAACTAAACTTGGTTTTCCTTTTATTGGTTACGAAATTGATAAAATCTCTGTTACTGCCGAAACACTTTTGGGTGTTGATGATGTTGAATTAGAATCTCAGATTTGCAGAATAAACCAAAATCCGGTGCAGGAAAGTTTACAATTACAATTGGCAGAACAATATCAAAACGAGGAAACAGCATTAAAAATCTATAATGCAAACGGAATTTTAGTTAAAGAATCTCCATACAAACCAGAAAATTTATCAGTTAGCGATTTGCCAAAAGGCTTTTATTTCCTTGCCGTTTCTAACAATGGTGTTTCTAAAAAATTAAAGTTCATCAAAAAATAAATTCGGAATTTTTATCATTTCCGATACTTAAAACCTTTACAATAAATAAAACTCAATATGAAGAATATCTTGACAAGAGTACTAATTTTCTCTATCATAATTGCATTTTTTGAATCTTGTACCAACGACGAATTGATTCCGTATTATGGTACAGAAACCAATTTACCCGGAAAAGTCGTAATAACAGGTTATAGCGCCCTGAATGATTCTATACAAATAAATGTAAACGGAAAACTTATTGAAATAGGGAAAGAGAAAGATAAAAAAACAGCTTTCACAAAAAAAATTGAGACAGAGTATCAGTTTGTTTATTTTGGGGATAAATCAAAAACTTTTGAAATAACCGAAAAAACAACAAAAAAGGTTTTACACAGCTATAATTTTACTGCCAAAAAAACCATTGATACAATTTCGTTTTTCGCAAAAGAAAACATCTGGATAGAGAACATTTCAGCAATAAAGCCAGGTGTATTAAGTAAAACAGGAAATACGGGTTATAAATTTATATTTCCTACTCAAAATTTATATTCTAAAAGCGGATATGAAGGAAACCTTGACGGAATCCTGCGTAAAATTAACGGCCAGACAATTGGTAAAGTTGAGAATATCAACAAAGATCAATTTAGTTCTTTTATTGAATTTCAGTATAGTTCGCCTCCAACAATTTTAATGGAATTGGTAAAACATGGAACAACAGAATCGTATGTTCCCGGAAAAAAAGTGATCGTTATTTTAACCATGTCTGTTAACAAATCTAAACTAATAGTTTTAGATGAAAAACCAGATGCAAACGGTGCTTTTGCCAGCGTGGACGGAAATTTAAATTTGGTTGATTATTTTGTTTTTAAATAAAGAAAATAATATCGGGAATAATAAAAATTGAATTCATATTTATAGATTTTAAAATGAAAAATAAAGCGTTAAGCTATCTTTTTTATGGCATTATTCTTTTGATAGAAGTTATCATTCTTTCTTCCTGCTCTTCAGATGACCCCGAGCAGGTTTACACAGAAGGAACAAATGAATACACCAATGAATGGATGTACGGGCAAATGAAAAAATATTACCGTTGGAATGACGCTATGCCAAATCAGGGCGATTTATCAGTAAATCCCAAAGAGTATTTTGCAAGGTTATTAAAAGCCGATGATGTTTTTTCGTATGCAATGCATCCCGCTTTACCGGAAACCGCACCAAAAAGCCTGCGGCAAAAATTTGGATTTGATATTTCGTTTATGGAATATCAAGGCAAGGTTTTCGGCGTAATTTTATACGCATTGTATGATTCTCCGGCCAAAAATAATGGTTTGGCGAGAGGACAATTAATAACAAGTATTGACGGTGTCGAATTAACCTTAAATAATTATGACAGCCTCTACAAAAATATGGCAGCAGCAACGCAATTAAACTTGAAATTAATTTCATACTCAGCCCAATTGGGATTTTACAATGAAAAACAAGTTGCTATTTCTCAGGGTTTTTCGTTTACACAGCCACTTTTAAGCCAAGTTATTACAAATGGAAACACTAAGATTGGTTATGTCGAAATTCCGCATTTTGATGTTGGAATGGCACAATTATTCCTGCAGACATTTCAGGAACTAAAAAACAAAGAAATAACAGAACTGGTTTTAGACCTACGCTACAACGGCGGAGGAGATATAGCTTCGGCAACAGCATTAAGTATTATTTTGGCTCCCAACATAAAATCAGGCGATTTGTTTATAGAGTTTGAAGGAAATAAAAATGGTGGTGTTGTAAAACAGTCTTTTCAGCAGGCATTAGAAAGTAATGAAAAAAATATAAGTTTTGAAGCGCTTAAAAACACGCATCCCAATATTCAGAAAGTATATATTTTATGCGGAAAACATACTGCATCGGCTTCAGAAATAATCATAAACAATTTAAGTCCGTTTATAAATGTAATAACGATAGGCGAGAAAACCGTTGGTAAAGATGTTGCGGGATTTCCTGTAGAAGATGACAGGATTTCGGGTAAAAAAGGCTGGGTTTTATATCCTTCAATCTATAAATTATTTAATGCAAAGCACGAAGGAGGTTATGCTGCGGGAATAAATCCTTCAATTAATACAGACGAACTTGAAAATCCTGAGGTTTTTGCTTTAGGAAACCGTTCTGAAATTTTATTAAATACAGCAATAAATGCAATATCAGGAAACACAGGCAAAACAAAAATGGTAAAATCGCAAACATTACCGCTTTCAAAAATTTATACCGATGCCGATCCGTTATTGGTTACTCCGTAAATTAAAATTTCCATTCAATATCCAGAATTACTATGCAAGGAATAAGCTCTGCAGAACATCGAATTTTATTGGCCGCATTCCGTAAATTTGAGTACATGTCAAAAATTGCCGGAGACAAAATAGGAGAGACGGAAGATGCAAAAACAAGAAAAGCAATGGAAGAATTGGACTTGCTTTATGACAAATTCCAAATCTTATTTGGCGAATTGGAAAAATGCACCAGAGATTATGAAATCAAGAAAAAATCTACACGAAGCATCATCAACAAAAGCATCCGAAAATTAATGCCCGCGGTGCAAAACGAAAATGATACGATCAATTAATTGAAAACCATTTAAAATTTTTAAGTGGTTTTTTGCTTTTTTAGCTTTTTCAGATTCACCACTTATTTTACTAAAAATTTATTTATATCATATAATATTTGTTATAATATATATTTATATCTCTTTTAGTTTAGATTGCCTTTAAGGTCGAAAAATAAGTTTGTAATAAAATATAAATATTCAGATTATCAATTATTTAAGGTTTTCAATGTTAAGCTTTCACTCAAACTAAAAGCTTAACATTGCACGATGTGTATTAACAGTATATTTGTTAATAATTTGATAACATTAAAATAAAGTAAAAATAACTTTAATGCTAAAAACCACGTAAAATCCTAAAATAATACATGCCGCATGAAAGAAAAAGACATTACAAACACCCAGGAGCAAACAGAAAACAGCAATTTGATTTCTACTGATGAAAACACTACTAATGTTGAAGCAGGAAATGAAATAATTGCTGAAGAAACTGAAACCAAACCTGCAAATACAAAAAAGAAACCCGCTGCCAAAGTTGCTAAAACACCAACAGTTTCAACAACAGAAACAGCAGAACAAAATGAAGAAGCGGTTTCTACTGAAGTTTCAACAGAAACTGAAGAAATTGCTTCAGAAGAGGGAGATAAATCTAATACTAAAAAGAAGAATAAAAAGATGAAAGAAAAGGAAAAAGAAAAAGAGAAAAAGAAAAAACAAGTAGCTAAGAAAAAAGAAAAAGCGAAACTGGATAAAAAGAAAGACAAAGCTAAAAAAGCAAAACAAAAAGCGAAGGCGAAAAAGAAAGCAAAAGCGAAAAAAGCAAAAGATAAAGCAAAAGCGAAAAAGATTGCTAAAAAGAAAGCTAAAAAATCGAAGTCAAAATCGAAAAAGAAAAAATAAAAAATACGCCCTGAATTTCAGGGCGTATTTTTTTATAGCTATTTCAGGGTGGCATTTTTTAACTTTACCTGTTTGATAAGATGTAATGAATCTGTGATAAGTGATTTAATTTCCAAAGAAGGAATTTTGGCAATTTCCGCAGCGTTTTTTGTTAGTCCGTCGATGCTCATTTTAGCAAATAAAAGATCACTTTCAAACGATCTTAATATCGAATTTTCTAAAATGGTATTCTTTTTATAGTAATAAATCGCATTATGTAGATCTTCAATTTGTCCGGTAAAATCAAGAATAGCTTTTTTTGAAACCGCCCGACAATAATAGCTCGAAAAGTCCAAAGGATTCGCTTCAATTGCCTTGTCAAAATCTTCGATCGCATTGTAATGATAGTCCATTTTTTGCAGGCAATTTGCTTTTAATTTATAAGCTTCATGATAAGAACCGGAGCTAATAGCGTTTTCTAGATGAATGATAGCTTCCTGAAACTGGTTTGCAGCATAAAGTTCTTTTCCTTTTTCAAAATGAACAGATTCTTCGCTGTTAGTAATAGATTTTGAAAATTTTCCTCTAATTTTTTCAAGCGTTAAATTGTTGAACCACTTCATATCTTTTGGTTTTTGGTTGGTCATAATTGTATTAGCAAGGAAACGATTTATAAAATTGGGGAGAATTTAAAGATAATTAAAATTTGGAATATTTGGAGTTTATTGTCGAATATAATATAATATTTTGAAAAAAAAAGAGATTATAAAGTATTGTTAAACATTGTTTTAGGAGACGAGAATCGCGTGATGTACTGATATGAAAGAGATAAACACAAATTTGTTTTACACGATCAAATCTCCATTTTTAGTCAATACGTTGAGGTTGGCAGTAAGTAATTCTGTAGCAGTATAACCAAATTGTTTTTTGAAGGCAAAAGAAAAATGAGAAAGGTTTTCAAAGCCAACTTCATAGCAAACATCTATTGCTTTTTTCTTGTTTTTTGTCAGCTCATAATGGGCCAATTCTAATCTTTTTGCCGTGAGCCATTTTTGAGGCGTAGTATTAAAATACTTTCTAAAATCTCTGTTAAATGTCGATAAACTGCGGCCGGTTAAATATCCTAATCTGTCTAATGGCATATTAAACATAAAATTGCGTTCCATAAAATGTACCAAGTCAATTTTTCCGGGTTCCTCAAAATTAGCGAGAATAGTATCTATTTCCTTATCAATAGTTCTCAAAATAGTGATCGCTTCGGTTATTTTGAGTGAAGCAATATCTTCCGGAAGTTCCTTCATATCAAAATACGGAATCAACGAAGTAAGACAGCTTTCTAATAACGGATGATTATTGTAATAGTTTATCTTTGGAGAGATGGAAGTTTTGGGCTTAATATCGAGATTGGCATAAAAATCTTTAAGTCTGGAAGTCGTTAAATGCATTACCACCGTTTTGTGCGGCTCACCATCTTTTGGATAATTGATAATAGTGGCCAGCTGATTTCTGGGAATAAGAAAAATATCTCCTTTTTTAAAAATATGAATAGTATCTGCCTGAACAATTTTTGTTTCACCGGAAATAAACCATACCAGCATATGCTCATCGAATATGATATCTGATTTAAAAAACTTGTCTTCATAAGAAGAAAGCTTAATATCCGGAGTTATATATTTTGCCTCAAATTCCATTTGTCTGCGATAATTTGTTTTATAAAAATAGATGAGGTTAAATCAATAATTTTTTGGCGAACACATTACCAAATTTACTAAAATTAACCCGTTGGATGCAATTATTTTTAACACATAGAACCATAGAATTATTGAACTCAAAAAAGGCGTTTCACTTTCATTAATACATCCCGATAGTTATCGGGCTATGTGTGAGAAACGAGTTTCTTTTTGAATTGCTTTTTTCAAAAACATATAATCTATGTTTCTATGTGTTTAATTAAAATATTTAGACATTACGCCCAACGGCTTAAAGTCGTATTTTAAGTTCATTAGTTAACTTTAAATGCAATTCCGCTCATTTTTTCACTAAGCAGCCACAAACGTTTGGCATTATCTTCATCAAGCGAATATAGTTTGACACCCGAAGACATTGAAGTTTCTGTGGCTATTGGAGCAACCTCAACATCTTCGCAGTAAACACCTCCAACAGTATCCAGAAGAGAAGTTGTGGCACACCACACAGTTGTTGCGGCCCCTTGCGGAATCTTTTTTAAGTTGGCTAAAATCTCTGGCAAAATAGCACCATTTGCATCACAGAAACCCATTTTTTGAAATAATTCTAATGATGCTTCCCTGGCAAGTTCAGTTCCATTAATAGATCCCGGATGCAGAGAATAAGACCTTACACCAAATTCTTTACCACGATTATCCAGCTCAAGAGCAAATAAATTGCAGGCTGTTTTGGATTGCCCGTATGCCTGTAAAGTCTCGTATTCCCTGTATAGGAAATTAGGATCATCAAAATCGAAAGGAGCAAACTGATGTCCCTGCGATGATACATTTATTACCCGTGCCGAATTGGCTTTTTTTAATGCAGGCCACAATCTCGCTGTAAGCTGAAACTGAGCTAAATAATTTGTAGCCAATTGCGATTCGATACCGCGATTGTCTCTGCGAAAAGGAACCCACATAATGCCTGCATTATTAATAAGTAAATGGAAAGGTCTTCCTGACTGCAAAAAATTTTGTGCAAATGCATCGATAGAATCAGGATTCATCAAATCCATTTCAGCCAATTCTATATTAGGAACATTCTGTAAATTCTTTTTTGCTTTTTCAATATCTCTGGCAGGAACTATTACTGTTGCTCCGGCAAAGGCAAGAGTTTTGGCAGTTTCTAAACCAATACCTGTATTTCCACCGGTTACAATAGCAATTTTACCTGTAAGATCAATTCCTTTAATTACATCATTTGTAGTTGATTGTGCATTAAATCCGGATCCAACCCGATTTTGCATCGCTCCCTGATAATTATTACTTTCCATTTCTTATAATATTTAGTTGATTATTATAAGACAAAGTTATTGGTAAGTTCAAGTACTGAGTTTGTTCAAAATGTCATTTTACTTTGTTTAAAATGTCATTTGTTTTTGATTAAAAAGATGTAGTAATTATTTGTGCCGAAATAAAAAAACTTTTTAAAATAGCTACACCCATTCTCCAGAAGTATCATAAGCATCTGGTAAATAGGTAAGATACTGAACCATTCTTGGCTTTTCGCCCTTGTTTGGCGTTGCACAATGCGGCAGCGCATTATTCCAGATTATAAAATCGCCGGCTTCACCAATTATCGGTTTCGCTTTTAAGGTTAAAGCTTTTTCTCTTGGATTTTCATTTGGTAAAAGATCATTTAACCAATCATTTATACTATTATGAAATCCCGGAACACAATGAAAAGCACCATCATTAATACCACAATCACTGAGATAGAGTAGTCCCTGCAATCCAAATTTTATGGGCTGCTTTAAGCTGGTATCCCAATGAAGCGGACTTCCTAAAAAACGAAACTCTTCCGTTTCGGGAGGATTAAAGCTTACTTTGTCTATCGTTTTGTATATTTTGTTTGTTTTATAAAGCTGCTCGTAAGCTTTTTTTATTCTTGGAGAAATTCTGTTTTTGTTTAAAGTTTCATGATTCGAAAAATTAAGCATTAGTCCCTTTTGATATTCGTGTCGATTATACCAGCTTTGTTTATCATTGGGATCCATTTTTAAGAAATCCCAAATGGCTTGTTGGGTATCTTTACAATCTTGTTTTGAAATAGCATTTTTTAGAACAACATAACCGTTTTTATTCCAAAATTGAAGATCTTGTTCTGAAAGCACTTTATCTTCAAAATCTTCAACATTAGTATTTTCATTTTTTAGCCTATTCGTAACCCATGTTTTAAAAGTTTCAAAATCAGGTTTTTCAAAATACAAAAACTGCAAAACATCTTCTATACTAATACCCAATTGATATAAAGTTTTAATTTCACTGTCCCAGGTTTGGGTAGTATTTGCAGGAGTATGGCTGGAGGGATGCAAAGTACGTTCCCATAATTTTTCAAGAATTGTCCAGGGCATGGTTTTTTGGTGGTTTATGTTTGAAATTGGTTGTTTAATTTTTAGTAATTTCAAAAATAAGTTATTTGATGCTTTTGATCTAAAGTAAAAATACCTGTTTTGATCTGCAGTCTATTTACTTTTTTGCTTTTCTAGTTTCAGTTCAATAAAGTCATTCCAGTTTCCATCTTGAGTCTGAGCGTACCAATTACCTTTTATTAAAGTGCTTTGATCATTGATATTTCCTGTAAACTTCAAATTTTTTCCTTCGATATTAAATTCATTTTTTACTAACGAACTTGTCATTATTCTGTCTTCACCTTTTGAATCAAAATATTGTGTTTTAGCCTTATCCATTGGGTTTTCTAACTTAAAGATTTCAAATGTTTCACTAAGATCGTTCCCCATTTTTACTTTTGCTTTATGCAAAATATAATTTCCATCAAGTATTAATTCGTAACTGTCAATACCGTTTAATTCCAGATTTTCATGACCTGATTTTATATTTCCACTGGTTTTCCATATACCAACAAGTCTTTTAAAATTGCTATTTTCTATCTTATCCATTTTTATTTCTTTTTGCTATTACCAATTTACATAATTAAATAAAAATATGTAATATGTTGATTTGTATTTAATTGTGTAACAAAAAGTTAAAATATTGAAACAAATAAAACTTACATCTAAGTAAATTTGAGAAAGCTTTATATAAATTAAAAAATTACATTATGAAAACTATATTCAAATTCAAATTATTAGTGTTTGTTCTTTTAATGGCACTCACTTTTTCTTGTAAAACAAATTCTGCTTCAGGAACTTCTACCACAACAGATTCTGATGCTATAAAAGCAGGAGACAGCACATCATTAAATTCCGGAACAAGAGGTACAACCCGAAGCAATGAAGGTAATGAAGATGGAGATCCGGCTCCGGGAGACAGAGAAACTCCAAAAAAATAGCATTTTGCTACTTGAAACAAAACACATTACGTTTTATAAAACTCCATTTAGTATGGAGTTTTTTTTTGCATTTTAAAAATCTCTTAATTCAGTTTAATTTTTAAAAGTAATGGATTTATGTTTACGTCCTTATAAGCTAATTTTTCTTTATTTTTGTTAAGGAATTTTATCAAAAATTATGGAGCAATTACGGAAACATATAGAAGCAATAATACCCATTAATGATGAAGAATTTGAATATATCAAATCTTTTTTTTCTGTAAAAAAAGTACGTAAACACCAATATTTAATTCATGAAGGAGATGAAGTAAAATATGATTTTTTGGCTATATCCGGCATCTATAAAGTTTTTTATCTGGATAATCATGGTAAGGAATATATTGTTCAGTTTGCCCAGGAAAACTGGTGGATGTCTGATTATTATGCTTTTTTTAAACAGCAAAAAGCAGAAATGTACATTGAATGTCTTGAAGAAGGTGAAGTGATTTGTTTAACACTTGACTCAAGAGAAAAATTAGCGGCTGATCTTCATCAGATGGAACATTTCTTCAGAATAAAACTCACAAATGGATATGTCGCATTACAACAAAGAATTAAATTGCTTTTATCCAGTAATCCGCAACAGCGTTATGAAGAGTTTGCCAAATCATATCCAAGTCTGTTGCAAAAAATCCCTAAAAAACTAATTGCTGAATATCTCGGAGTAAGCCGCGAAACATTAAGTCGATTATACCAACATTCGTAGATAAAACTTTATCTAAATAAATCATCAAAATGGAATCAGGAACAGAAATACTTCTAAAATCAGTTACGGAAATTTGTCCTCATATTACTGATGAAGAGCTTTTTCTGTTTGCTTCAAAACTTACAATTGAAGAATTAAATAAAAAAGATTTTTTTGTTCCTATCAACAAAGTTCAAAAAGCAATTGGTTTTATTGCCAGCGGTTTAGTGCGCTCTTCTTTTATCGACAATGATGGAAATGAAATCACCGTAGGTTTTTATGCCAAAGGCGATTACGCAACGCATTATCCTGCTTTTATAACACAGCAGCCAAGTAAATATTCGATTCAATGCTTAGAACCAACTACTATGGTTTGCATTTCCTATGAAAATTTGCAATGGATCTATGAAAACTTATCGGGCTTTGAAAAATATGGAAGATTAGTTGCCGAAGAAATTTTAAAGCGCCAGCAGGCCCGTATTGAAAGTTTCATATTTCAAACTGCCGAAGAGCGTTATCTCGATTTTATAAAATGCCATTCCGATTTGTTTAACAGAATATCCGTATCGCATCTTTGCAGTTTTTTAGGAATTGAAAGACAATCACTTACGAGAATTCGTCAAAAATTGGCCCATAAATAGTTTTTGACACATTTGTGTCAGGCGTACCTTTTGATTATTTAAAATCTTTGCAGTGTCAAATTAAATGATGCTGCTATGAAAACGAATATCTTATTAATACTTGGACACCCTTCTGAAAATTCTTTTTGTAATGCTTTGCTTGATGCTTACAGAAAAGGAGTAGAAACTACAGGAGCAAACTGCAAAACGATTTATATCTCTAAATTAGATTTTAATGTAAATCTTTCTAATGGATATAAAAACGGAGAAACTTTACAGCTCGAAAAAGATTTAATCCAGTCACAGGAACTTATTTTATGGGCAGATCACGTTGTTTTGTCGTATCCCAATTGGTGGGGCTTTATGCCTGCCATTACCAAAGGATTTATAGACAGAATTCTACTTCCGGACTTCGCATTCAAACATCACTCAGGAAAAATATTCCCCGAAAAACTCTTAAAAGGAAAAAGTTTAAGACTTCTCGTTACTATGGATACACCAAAATGGTGGTTTTACCTCATTTATCGTGCATCACAATATCAAATTCTAAAAGACATTGTTTTTGGCTATGTCGGATTTGATCCTGTCAAATTTTCAACTTTTGGTTTTATGAGAAAATCAACAGAAAGCCAGCGAAATAAGTGGCTTAAAAAAGCCGAACAATTAGGAAAACAACTTAAATAAAATAATCCACTATAAAAATTAAAGATCATGAAAAATTTAGCAAACGGGCACACAGTTGCTCAAATCAATCCAACAAAAGGTTTCAGAATTCACTTATTGGTATTTGTATTAACAATTCCGATCATTTGGGCAATATGGTTTTTTACCAGCAGAACTTATTTATGGCCATTATGGCAAACTTTAGCATGGGCTGTGGGTTTATTGTTTCATTATTTGGGTGTTTTTATTTTCAAAAAGAAAAATCATTAATCTGAAATTATTCAAAGTGATTTCGATCACACATTTTTAGTGATTTGCCTCATTGGCGCGAGGCTGCCTGTGGTAGTAATTTTGGTTTATAATTAAGATCATTATCAGCAAGTATTCTTTAAAAATAATAATCCTTAAACATTAAAATTATGACAGCAAAAACAAATCTCTCTATTTATCAAAGAGCGTTAGTAATTTTTACAACGCTGTTTATGTTAGCAAGTGCGTTTGCAAATGCACAAACTTCAACTAAAACAGAAGAAAGTGTTATAGTGGCGAAAATGACTCGTTACGAGGTAAAGAAAGAATATCTGCAAAAATTTGAAAAAGCTATAAGAGACTATGTTCTAAAATCGCTTTCAGATGATAGTAATATTATGTCAGAAGCTTATTTTGAGCAAGATAATCAATCAGTCATTTGGTTATTCGAGCGTTGGACAAATCAAAGCAAACTGAATAAATTCAGAAGAAATTCAGAGTCAAAAGCAATAGTTCAATTACAAAAATCTGCATTGGCAAAGCCTGAAAAGATAATCAGCGTAAAAGATCTGGAACCTATTTCTAAGCAGGAATGGCGAAGACCCAGCAAAGCAGAAGATAAGCAATTAACCATTATGCTTTTTGTCGATGCAAAGGCAGGCACAGAGGAAAATTTTAAAGATGTTTATCACATTGCAATGCCAAAATTTCGAAGTGAACCCGGCGTAGTAACCTATCAGCTATCTCAGCTGGATAGTGATAAAACCCAGTTTGTGACTTTCGAAAAATTTAGAAGTAATGATGCATTTCAGTATCATCTCAATTTTCCGCCCATTCAACCTGTACTTGATTATTTGAATACGAGTATAAAAAAGCAGCCTTTTCAGGACGGAATTCACAACCTTATCGAATTTGCACCGCTTATTCGTGAATAACAATTTTAAACATAACAAGTAACAATTAAATCTAAAGAAAAATGAAAACAAGTAAACAAATCATTGTAGCAAGTATAGTAAGTCTATTTGCACTATCAAACGCAGAAGCTCAGGTAACAGTAAAAACTAAAGAAATGAAAACAAATTATTCTAACGAGTTAGAAGTTGTAAATCAATTATCTACTCAATCGGCAGTGGTAAATATGCCCGTAACAAAATTATTGAATGCACCGGGAAACGAAGCCTTAAAAGCTTTCTTTTTTACTCCCGTAAAAGACAAAACGGTTCTTAAAGGAAAAAAAATTGCTGTTCTTGTAGCAGACGGTTTTGAGGAAATTGAATTGACAGGTCCGGTTTGGTATTTTAAAGAATTGGGAGCAGAGGTAGAGATTGTTTCTCCAAAATTCAATCCGGCTCCTGAAAGATACGGACTTGCATTTCCTGAAATGTCAAAAACACATGTGATGGCTATTCAGTACTTACAGCCAGTAGGCTGGATAAAATTTGACCGCACGGCAGATCAAATCAAAGTAAGTGATTATGATGCTGTATTTATTCCCGGTGGAGCCTGGAATCCGGATAATCTTCGCTATGATAAAGATGTGATAAAATTTATTCAGGACTTTAATAAATCAGGAAAATTAATTGCAGCTATTTGTCACGCTCCGGTGGTTTTGGCTTCTGCCGATATTTTGAAAGGAAGAAAATTAACAGGCTACTGGAACATTCAATCTGACTTAAAAAATGCAGGCGGAATCGTTTTAGAAGAAACAGTTGTAACTGACGGAAACCTTATCACAAGCAGACATCCAATTGATGTAGCCGATTTTTCGAGAGCAGTTGAAAGCTGGTTGATTAAAAAATAATAAAAACAACCCTTTGTGGTAATTTATAAAAGCTTAATTAAACACATAGAAACATAGGTCACATCTGTAAAACAATACAAAAAGAAACTAGTTTCTAACACATAGCTATGTTTGTTGATACAAGTGAAACGCCTTTTTTAGCTAAAAATCTATGATTCTATGTGTTTAAAATGATTACAACCAACAAGTTAAATACAAATAAAATAATTTCAAGTTAAAATAGATTATGATAACAGATATATTTAAGCCGGCAAAGATTGGCTTTTTAGAATTAAAAAATCGTATTGCAATGGCACCAATGACCAGAGCAAGAAATGAAGACGGAATTCCAAACGAAAATAATGCGATATACTATCAACAGCGCGCCGGTGCAGGTTTAATTATTACAGAAGGAACTGCGATTTCTGATACCGCAAAAGGAGTGCTTTACATTCCCGGATTATATACAAAAGAGCAGGTTGAAGGCTGGAAAAAAGTAACAAAAGCCGTGCATGAAAAGGGAAGTACCATTTTTTCTCAATTGTGGCACGTGGGCAGGGTTTCCCACACTTCAAATCAACCAAATGGAATCGCTCCCGTTGGTCCGTCAGATATTCAGGCACAAAATACTTCGGCCTGGGGTTATAATGAAAATGGAGTAGAAGGATTTGTTCCGGCATCAAAACCAAAAGCACTTTCTGCTGCAGAAGTAAAAAATGTGGTTAAAGATTTTTCGGCTGCAGCCAAAAATGCAATAGAAGCCGGTTTTGACGGAGTAGAAATTCACGGCGCAAACGGCTATTTAGTAGAGCAATTTTTAAATCCTTTTGTAAACAATCGTACCGATGAATATGGCGGAAGCATAGAAAACCGTTCGAGATTTTTACTCGAAATTGCTGATGCTGTTATTGAAGCCGTTGGCAGCCAAAAAACAGGCATCAGATTAAACGCCTTACGGAGGTTTGGGAGATTTGCCACATTACGATGAAATTGAAGCGACGTATCACTATTTAGCGAAAGAACTAAAGAAAAGAAATATAGTGTATATTCATTTAATGGACCAATTATCAAAAGGAAGCCATGCTTTACCTGAAGGTTTTATAGAACGTTTTCGTTCCTGGTATGATGGCGTAATTATTCTTGCGGGAAACATGACCAGAGCCTTATCTGAAGAACTCATCAATGCGGGAACAATTGATATTGCCGGATTTGGCGAACCGTTTATCTCTAATCCGGATTTAGTAGAACGTTTGCACAACAATTGGGAATTAACGCAGCCCATTCGTGATTTGCATTACGGATTAGGCAACCATGGTTATACCGACTGGGAAGTCTACAAACATCCGGTAACGATTTAAATTCAATGTTATAAGCGGTAACAGAAATATCTCTGTTATCGTTTTATTTCAATTTAATTTTTTAAACTTAACATTCTGTATTACTTTTGATTAAGGCATCATGCTTTTTCTGAATCTTTAAGTGTATGGAATTACCAAAGATACCTTTCTATAAAAAATACAGTCTGATTTTTAAGGCAATTGCTGTTGGCGGAGCGTTAGGTTTGTTATACGCCCAATTTACTGATGCAGGTTTAGATTATGGATATTTACAATTGTTGCCGGGCACCATTATTGGTTGTCTGATTGGGTTTTTCATCATCACTTTCGAAAAGTCTTTTATCAATCTCAATAAATATTCTTTTATTGTATCGATGGTTTTAAAAGCGCTTATTTATAGCGTGATAATAGTAGTGTTTTTACTTTTTATTGTTGTTATATTCGAAGAAATGTTTGGTCATTTCTCTTATCAGAAAGCGATAAATAAATATGTAGAAGAACGTTTGGTTGGAGATTTTCTTTTTTCATTGGCAGCTTCCATATTACTGATTTTGTTTTTAGAAATAAGCAGTTTGCTTAGCAGTCGGTTTTTTTATAATTATTTTACCGGACGTTATCATCGCCCGATGCAGGAAGAACGAATTTTTATGTTTGTCGATGTCAAATCATCCACCACAATGGCAGAAGAGTTGGGAGATATTCTGTACAGCAAATTACTGCAGGATTTGTTCAATGATTTTACTGATGCCATTCTCGCTTCGCGTGCAGAGGTTTATCAATACGCCGGAGACGAAATTATTTTAACCTGGAAAACGGCAACAGGTATAAAAGATCAGCGGTGTTTGTATTGTTTTTATCTTCTTAAACAATCTATTGAAAAGAAGAATGAATATTATTTAAAAACCTATAATAGGATTCCGAAGTTTAAGGCTGGAATGCACATCGGAAATGCCGTAACAACCTGGGTAGGAAAAGTAAAAAAAGAAATTGTTTATCATGGAGATCTTCTTAATACAACGTCAAGAATTCAATGTAAATGCAATGATTTTAATCATGATTTTGTTATTTCTGAAGCCATAAAAGAAGTGTTGCCAAAAGATTTACCTGTAACTTATGCGCATCAGGGAGAAATACTTTTAAGAGGGAAAGCGCAACCAATGAAACTTTACACTGTTGATTTTAATATTGACGAAAATTAGTCTGCCTTAGTATTTTATTACAAATTATCATTTAAAAATTAAAATTATGAAAGCATTGGTTATTGGCGCAACAGGTTCAACAGGAGAATTTCTGGTTGATGAACTTTTGGCAGATAAAAATTACGAATTGGTTACCATTTTTGTAAGAAGAGCAACAGGAAAAAAACATCCAAAACTCGTTGAACAAATTATTGACTTCTCCAACATAGACAATTACAAGGATTTGATTGTGGGCGATGTCATTTTTTCTTGTTTAGGAACAACACTCAAAGCAGCAGGATCGAAGGAAAATCAAAAGAAAATCGATTTTGATATTCCTGCCACATTTGCAAAATCAGCCAGAGAAAATAACGTTTCCTCTTTTGTTTTGTTATCTGCTTACGGAGCTACTTCGAAGAGTAAAGTTTTTTATTCTAAAATAAAAGGAGAACTTGAAGACAGCATTGCAGAACTCAATTTTGAACAATATATTATTTTTAGGCCGGGACTGCTTTTAAGAGCAAATTCAGATCGTTTTGGAGAATATGCCATGGCAAAAATATTAAAAGCAGTTAATGCAATTGGCTTATTTAAAAAGTTCAAACCCCTGCCAACTGATTTGCTGGCAAAAAAATTAGCAAAATCACCAAAAGTGCTGCCTAAAGGCACTTCAATTATCGAACTTGATAAAATATTCAGTTTTGCCAATATGTAGGACAAAATGTAAATTAATACATTCATACTTATTTTTATAAAGATAATTATATCTTTGCGCCAGATTTTGGTCTATTTTTCTTAAAAAAAATAGTTAAAAGGGAATCAGGTGTAAATCCTGAACAGACCCGCTACTGTAAGTTCTATATAAGTCTTTAAACGACACCAATGCCATTGTTCGCCGCGGCGAATGAGAAGGCTGTTTTAAAGATGGAACAAGTCAGGAGACCTGCCACAATCACATAGTTTAAGACTTTCGTGGAATAAAGTTGAAGAACAATAAACAAACCTGTCATTTGTATGGCGGGATTCCTTGTTATTGCTTTTTTGATTATTACATCCAGAAGTTTATTTAATTAAATAAGTGATGTATAATACAAAAAAAATACTTTTATTCCTTGTTCTGTTATCTCCTGTTGTACTTCATTCTCAAGTATCAAACGATAGCTTGCGCGTTTTAAAAGAAGTAATATTAAAAGGAAAACCTTATCAGGAAGTTATTCCTGTACAAAGCCTTTCGGGAATATTGCTTGAAAATCTCGCCAGTCATAATGTTGCCGATGCACTTCGTTATTTTGCCGGAACCCAAATTAAAGATTATGGCGGTCTTGGCGGTCTAAAAACCGTTGACGTTCGCAACATGGGCACACATCATGTGGGTGTTTTTTACGATGGAATTCAATTAGGCAATGCCCAAAACGGAGTTACAGATCTGGGAAAATACTCTCTGGACGACATGGAATCCCTAACCATGTACAATGGTCAAAAAAGTGAAATATTTCAGTCGGCAAAAGACTTTGCGGCAGCTTCAACTATTTATTTAAGAACGAAACGACCTGTTTTTTCAGATGCAAAAAAAACAAATGTATTAGTACGTTTCAAAACAATGTCTATCAATTATTTTGATCCGTCTTTTAGATGGGAACAAAAATTGAGCGACAAAGTAAGCATGAGCGTAAGTTCTGAATACATAAAATCGAATGGGCAATATAAATTCAGATATAAAAGAAATAATCTCGACGGAACTTTAGCCTACGATACAACCACAACCCGACATAACAGTGATATAGAAGCACTAAGATTTGAATCCGGTCTTTACGGAAAAATAAAAAACGGTTCCTGGGATGCAAAAGTGTATTATTATGATTCTGAAAGAGGTGCTCCCGGCGCCATTGTCGAAAATAAGTTCTCAGACGGTTTCAGGCAATACGATAAGAATTTTTTCTCTCAGGGAACTTTTATAAAAGACTTTACCGATAAATATAAATTTCAGGCAAAGGCAAAATACGCCTACGATTATACCCATTATGTAGCCAGAGATACCACAAATGTGCTTGGTGAAACCGTAACCGAAGGAGCACAGTCAGACGATAGTTATTACCAGCAGGAATATTATTTCTCGGCGGTAAATATGTACAGCATTTTGCCAACCTGGGATATTTCGCTTTCTACAGATTTTCAATACAACAGATTAAATGCCACCAGAAAAGGAATTAAAACCTTGTTTTCGTATCCGGAACGTTATACAGCATTATTTTCTCTCGCAAGTTCTTACAGAGTCGGCGGGTTTAAAGTTTTAGGAAGCGTTGTTGGTACGCACGTACACGAGGAAGTACGCTACAATGCAAAAGCGCCCGATAAAACAGAATTTACTCCTGCATTATTTCTTGGATATACGCCATTCAAAGATTATGATTTCAATTTAAGAGCATTTGCAAAACGTATTTTCAGAATGCCCACTTTCAATGATTTATATTATACAATGGTTGGTTCAAGCACTTTAAGGCCTGAATATATGAACCAGTATGATGTTGGGTTTACTTATAATTTACCTCTTAGAGAAAGTTTTTTCGACAAATTTTCTATTCAGGTCGATGGATATTACACCAATACCAAAGACAAAATAATTGCCGCTCCAACCGGAAATTTGTTCCGATGGATGATGACCAATATGGGGCAGGTAAAAGGCCACGGAATAGAATCTGTTATTAATATGGGCATGCATATTAACAAATTGAACCTTGCTGCAAATCTAACTTATACGTATTCTGAAAGTCGCGATTATACCAAATTTGGAGGTTTGGAATTGTCTTCTTACGGCGATCAGATTCCGTACACACCCTGGCATAGCGGTTCGGGAATACTAAATGCCAATTATGAATCGTGGAATTTCAACTATAGTTTTATCTATGTTGGAAAAAGATATAATGGTAATGTAAACAATATTAGAATCAACGAAGTACAGCCTTGGTACACACATGATTTATCGGTACAAAAAGCATTTGCAATTCATAATTACAAATTAAAAGGAACGCTAGAACTCAATAATGCACTCAATCAACAATATGAAGTGATTTACAATTATCCAATGCCGGGTCGTACACTAAAATTTATAATCAGTATTGAGCTATGAAAAAGATAACCGCAAAATTAGTACTTCCTTTATTTATAGCCCTTGCTTTTGTTTCCTGTAGGGAAGAAGAAACCATTTTTCCATCTTCGGATGTAAGTGTTGCCGCACCAAGAAGCGATGGAAATATAGAAGGTTTCTATCTTTTAAACGAGGGAAATATGGGAATGAACAGGGCAAGTATAGATGTTTTTAATTATAGAACAGGAAACTATACAACCGATATTTATTCAGAACGAAACCCGACAGTTGTAAAAGAATTAGGCGATGTTGGAAACGATATTCAAATCTACGGCAACAAGGTTTATGCGGTAATAAATGTTTCTAATAAAGTAGAAGTCATAGACAAATGGACGGCAAAACGCATCAAAAAAATTGATATTCCAAATTGCCGTTACGTAACTTTTTATAAAGACAAAGCGTATGTAAGCTCTTATTCAGGTCCCGTAGCTATTGACCCTAATGCCGAAATTGGTTTTGTTGCCGAAATTGATACTACATCATTAGAAATAAAAAGAAAAGTTACAGTAGGATACCAGCCCGAACAAATGGTGGTGCATAATGGTAAACTTTATGTTGCCAATTCCGGAGGTTACCGAGTTCCTAATTACGACAGAACAGTTTCTGTAATTGATCTTGAAACTTTTACCGAAATAAAGAAAATTGACGTGGGTATTAATCTCTACGGCATGCAAATAGACAGCAGGGGAGATATTTATGTGAGTTCAAGAGGGGATTATTACAATACACCATCTAATCTTTTTGTAATTGATACCCAGAGCGATGAGAAAAAAATGCAGTTGGATCTTCCGGTTTTAGGAATGTGCCTTGTCGACGATTTACTTTATTTCTACAGCGTTCAGTGGAGTTATCTCACCAATAGCAACAAAATTACTTATGGGATATTAGACACCAAAACCAAGAAAATTATAAGCGATAAAATTATTACTGACGGTACAGATAAGCAAATCATGATTCCGTATGGACTTCAGGTAAATCCTGAAACCAAAGAAATCTACATCACCGATGCCCAAAATTATGTAGTAACCGGATATATCTATTGTTTTACCCCAGAGGGAAAATTAAAATGGAAAACAACAGCAGGAAATATTCCCGCACATATTGCTTTTATAACCAAAAAATAAAACCAGAAATATGTATTACAGCTCTTTAAAACATTTAAAGTTATTACTGCTTTTCTTCTTTGCAACAGTAATGTTAACCAATTGTTCTGACAGCGATAACACACAGCCAGATGAAGAACAAGTTGAAAACAATGAATATAATGCCACCCGTTTTGCGATAGTTTCATTAAGCTCAAAAGTAACTGTTGGCGCAGATGCCACTTACAGTTGGACGGCGGTAAATGTTTCTTCAGAAAATTATTCTTTGGCCAATAGTACTTCAAAAGAAGCCTTATTTGCTGCCACAGAGGTTGGAACTTATGAATTTAAAGTGACCATCAATGACAAAGGAAATACAAAAACCGAAACAGTAAAGGTTTTTGTAAGCGCAGAAACTAAAGAATTAAAAAGCTACATCGCAAAAGTATTCGAATTTAAACCGGCTCCGGGGCAATTTGTCAATGATCTTCCTGTGGCAAATGATGGCGACAACGCCGAGAGAATATTAACAAGGGCCAATTCGTATCTCGCAAAGAAAAACGGAGATCTTGTTTCGCTTGGCGCATTTGGCGGTTATGTCGTTTTCGGGTTTGATCACACAATTGTAAACGTAAAAGGAAAGCGTGATTTTAGAGTTTTAGGCAATGCTTTTTGGGCAGATGCCAATCCGAATGCGAATGCAGAATTGCGTGGCGGAAGCAGTGAAGCCGGCGTTATTATGGTTGCATATGATAAAAATAAAAACGGACTTCCGGATGATGAATGGTTTGAAATTGAAGGTGGAGGCCACAAAATGGCTAAAACAATTCATAATTATCAATTAACCTATCACAGACCGGATCCAAACAAAACACCAGTTCCGGGCGGTGGAACCGGAACCGTGCTTTTTACAGATATGGAATACATCTATTGGACAGACAATCAGGGTAAAAGCGGTTATTTGGCGCAAAACAACGCTTACAATCATTCATTAGATTATTGGCCGAAATGGCTAAAAGATCAGGAAACAATCACTTTTAAAGGAACGAGATTACCTGATAACGCCGTAGATGAAAGCGGAACCGGAAGTTACTTTGTGCAATATGCTTTTTTATACGGATACGCGGATAATGCACCCAATGTCGATGACGATTCCGGAATAGACATTAACTGGGCCATCGATAAAAACGGAAACAAAACAGAACTTCCCGGAATTGACTTTGTAAAAGTGTACAATGGTCTGAATCAACAGGCGGGATGGCTGGGAGAAACTTCAACAGAAATCATGGGCGCAACAGACCTTCATCTTTTAGGAGAAAGTATCCCTACACGATAAATCAAACAGTATCAAACCAAAATTATTATATCAGAAATTATGAAAAAAAATGTTACCCATTTTTTATTGCTTGTCTTCGCGTTCTCGTTTATCGGATGCAGCAGTGATAACGATAAACCGGATGAAAATGCCAATGTAATTGAAATTACGCTTCAGGAAAAATATGAAATTCCAACATTTACGGTTTTAGATATTCCAGCTTCTGATGCCGGAAATACGGCTAAATACGAGTGGATCATGACAAAAAATCCTGTTAATCAGGTAACAGATTCTATTGTTGGAAATACAAAAGATTTAAGATTTACAGCGATTTATGCCGGTGCTTATGAATTTACGGTGAATGTTACAGCCGCCGAAAAAAAAGGAAGCAAAACTACAACTGTACAAGTTACAAACGAAACTTCAAATTATAATCCTTACATAACAAGCATTTTTGATTTTGACCCGGCGCCGGGCATGTTCGCCAACGATTTGTATAAAGAGGGCAATTCTAAAGAAGATGTAATGAAAACAGCTTTGGGAAGAATCAACGAAACCAGTGTAGGTTATCCAATAGATTTGGGCGGTTTTGGAGGTTCCATAATTGTTGGTTTTGACCATACTGTTGTTAATGTTGCGGGAACCGAAGATTTTAGAATATATGGAGGAGATGTATCGAATCCAACATCATCTAAAGCAAATCCGCCGGCACCGGGATTGATTTATGTGGCTTATGATAAAAATAAAAACGGAAAACCCGATGCAGACGAATGGTATGAAATTATTGGAAGTCAGCACTCAAAAGCCAATACAATTAAGAATTTTAAAGTTACCTACCATAAAAAAGCTGCAGGAGAACCTTTGGTTACATCAAGTGCTCTTTTCTTAGATTATGAGCATTTGTTCTGCGAAAACAATCAAAACGAAACTTATTATCTGGCAAGACCCAAAGCAAAAAAGGAATTTTATCCTTTATGGGCAACGCAGACTACCGTTACTTATGAAGGCATGAAACTCGATGTAGATTTTGAAACCGCGCGCGCTGGCCAGACAACGCTGTGGAATTCTACTCCTCCGGAATGGGGATATGCAAATGCAATAAACCCGAATATAGATATTGATTGGGCAGTAGATAAAGACGGAAATAAAGCCAATTTGCCGGGAATTAATTTTATTAAAGTGGTTAACTGTGTGAGCGAGCCAATGGGACTTTGCCAGCAGCAATCGTCAATGGCAACTGTATTTGCGGGAGCGGGAGATCTTCATTTATTAAAAAAATACAATCTAAAAAAAGCAAATAAGTAAGACCATGAAAAAGTATTTAAAATATAGTTTACTGCTAATTGTTTTTGTTTCTTTTTACGCCTGCAGTAACGACGATCCTAAGCCGGAAGAGGTTGTAGAAGTACCTGTTAAAGACCCGGAAATTGTGCTAAAACTGGCTTCAGGTTTTACAGGAGAACAATACAATGTTACAGAAATAAGTCCGGAACTAGCAATAGTAAATGGTGACGGAAAAACAGTCAATTACCAATGGTCAGTTAAAGTTTCGGATAAAGAGGGCGTCGCAAAAGATTCCATCATCGGCGACAGCAAAAATTTGCTATTTATTACACCAAAAGCAGGTGATTATGCGATAGATCTTAAGGTAACAGTAGACAAAATTGTAAAACAGGCTTCGACTAAAATTACGGTTTCAGAAACCGGAAAAGCCTATACTGCAAAAGCATTAACGCTTGTAGATTTTTTACCTGCACCAAGCTTTAGTGTAGCCACTTATACTACAAAAGAGGAGGCTTTGGAGAAAACACAGGCAACGATAAAAGAAGGCGGTTCTGTTTATTTGGGAACATTTGGAGGATATATTATCACCTCGTTTGATCACACAGTTGTAAACGCTTATGGTAAACGTGATTTTACTGTTCAGATGGCAACAGGAACTGCTACCCTTAAATATTCTCCCGTAAGTATAGCCGTGGCTTATGATGCCAATAAAAACGGAATTGCCGATGAAAACGAATGGTACGAAATAGCAGGAAGCGAATATTATAAAGCTACAACAGTTAAAAATTACGAACTAACGTATCATAAACCTAATGCCACGGCGACTCCGGTAACGGGAACGGCAGCGTGGCAATACGATACAGCTTATCTTCCGTGGACAGACAACCTAAACGGATCCGGTACAATTACAAAAACCAATAATCGCAGGCGAGTTAATTATTATCCGGCTTGGGCAGCAGATACTTATACCTTAAAAGGAACAAAAATAGCAATACCGGTTAAAGATGTAAGCGACGGTGCCGGAACAACCTATAATGTTGGAACTTTTGAATGGGGTTACGGCGGTATTAAAGACCCGTCGATAGATATTAGCTGGGCAGTAGATAAGGACGGAAAAAAAGTGCATTTACCGGGAGTTGATTTTGTAAAAGTTTATGTGCCAACATTTACAGCATTGGGAGCTGCAGATTTATTAACGAGCGTTTTTCAGGAGGTATCGGATTTGAATTTTCCAAAGCAGTAATTTATAATACTGTTGAAATTGAGATAATTAAGAGTGAATATTAATCCATAAATTTTATAAATCATGAAAAAAGTAGTTTATTTTTTGACATTCGGTTTGATGTTGGGATTTTCGTCCTGTAGTAGCGACGATGATGTTTTAGGCAGCGAAAGTAATTCGGCAGTAAAAACGTCATCAAAAACAGCAAAAATAGCAGTTACAGATCCTTCAATAGGAACCACGACAACTCTTAATCTGACAAGTGCTTTATTAAGCAGCGGTATTACGACAACCGGAGGAAAGTACTGGCAAAACACTTATGTTTCTAACACCAACCTGAGTGTGGATATTTTTACATTTTCGCACACAGCGACATCTTCAGGTTATAATTATTGGGATGGTTTTATTGTATCAAATGTAAATGATATTACAAATTATGGCTCTGGTTCAGGTTCTGGCGGATCTGATGGCTGGGTGCCTCACCAATGGGGAACTATGGCCGGAAGCGGTTTTGGAACTTCTTCTACAACTACGCCGGGAACTCCGGGAACATCCGGAGATCCTTATATTGTGGCTTATTGGTCAAGCTATTTAGATCCTCAAAATCCTGAGGGAAGCACCTTTAGCGAAAGCGGTTTTTCTAACTGGATTAAAATTGGAAATACAGGAATATATACGGTTGAAGGTTTAAAAATCAATATGCATCCATGGCCTTATTACGGCTGTTTGTATGGCGATGGATTTGCTCAGCCTTTTGCTTCCGGAGATCATTTTGAATTATTGATTTATGGTGTTGATGAAAACGGAGTAATTACAAATCCCGTAACTCAGAGTCTGGCAGATTATACAGGATCATCTTTGGTTATGCCAACTGGCTGGATTACTGTTGCTACCAGCAAACTTCAGGCTTTGGGCGACGTTCAATACCTTGTTTTTCAAATGGCTTCAACAGATTCAGATCCTCTTTACGGAATGAATACGGCGGCTTATTTCTGTTTAGACAAGCTTTCTGTAAAACGTGTAGATTAATTTAAGCAGTTGTTTTAACAGATTCTTTTTATGATCGGTCTAAATTTTTAAGCATCAGGAATAAATAAAAAGTCCCATTTCAAATTTTGAAATGGAGACTTTTTTTATAATGCAACACATCAAAAATAAATAATTGCCCCTTACATCCATTAAAACTAATGCATCAAAATTATGAAGGAGAATAGTAATTCTAACTTTTATGAAAATGGAAAAATTCATTTTAAAATTTTAAAAATCGCACTGCTGTTGATTCTCTTACTTGAATTTATAGCGTGTGGAACCGATAAAGAAGAAGATTTAGGAGATGAAAATCCAACCGAAATACTTAAAGAATCCTACACAATAAACCGTTTTAAAGTTCTGAATATCATTACAGATCTGCCCGAAAATTCACAATTTATCTGGAGTATCAATGACTCTGTAATTTCTCAGAGTTCACAGCTGGATTTTATCAGTCCGTATTTAAAAAATTATCCGCTGACTTTAAAAGTTGAAACAAATGGAGTTATAAAAACTTATCAATCTATTATTAATGTCACCAAAGAAACCGGAAATTATAGCAAATACATATCCAATGTATTTGATTTTCGCCCTGCGATAGGTCAGTTTACAAACGAAATTCCGGAATATGTAAGCGGAAATACAGAAACCAATCTGATCAGCACAGCAAAAAAATCGCTTGTTGGGTCAAATTCCACCATGGTTTCGCTAGGTGGTTTTGGCGGTTATGTTGTATTTGGTTTTGATCATACGATTCCGAATAGGAACGGTCGTGATTTTAAGATTTTAGGAAATGCTTTTTGGGGAAATGAAGCCAGCGAAGCCCGTTCAGGATCTTGCGAACCGGGAATTATTTTAGTGGCCTACGACAAAAATAAAAACGGAAAACCCGATGAAGACGAATGGTACGAAATAGCAGGAAGCGAATATTTTAAAAACACTACTATAAAAAATTATAGCATAACCTACTTTAAACCAGAAGTTAATAAAGCTCCTGTTGCAGGAGATGAATTTTGGCAAGCTGATGTAGAATATATCAAATGGCAGGATAATTTAGGTAACTCCGGACACAAAACACAAAATTCATTTCACAATCAAAGTTATTATCCATTATGGATTTCTGACGCATCATATAGTCTTAAAGGAACAAAAATCGAAAACAATTTTTACAATCAAAGCGGTGCGGAAAATGAGTGGCTAGGCAAATCTCTTGATTTCGGCTATGCAGACAATGCCCCAAATAACGATGAAGCCTCTAATATCGACATTTCCTGGGCTGTAGATAAAAACGGAAACTATGTAAAACTTCCCGGTATCGATTTCATCAAAGTTTATACAGCAGTCAATCAGGAAGCAGGCTGGCTGGGAGAAGTTTCTACAGAAGTTGCCGGAGCTTATGATTTATACCTTAACTAATAGAATTTTAAATTAAATATAATGAAGAAAAATTACTTTTTACTACTGTTGTTTTTTGCCTTTTTTACAAACGCACAAGTAACAGATTTTACCAACGGATTTTTTATGGTCAACGAGGAGTGGTTTGGTCATACCAACGGATCTGTAAATTTTATAAATAATGATGGTACTATCAATTACAGGGTTTATAGTACGGCTAATAATAATCAGGCTTTTGGTGCAACAACCCAATATGGAACAATTTACGGAGATAAATTTTATTTCATTTCAAAACAAGCCAAAGATGGCGGAGATACTAATTATACTCCGGGAGGAAGATTAGTTGTGGCCGATGCAAAAACGATGCAAAAAATTGCCGGTTTTGATGTTATTGGCGGTGACGGACGTTCGTTTGTTGGGGTTAATGAAACCACTGGATATATTGGCGCATCAAATGGAATTTATCTGTTTGATATTGCCAACATGAAAGTAGGAAGTTTGATAGCAGGTACAGGCGGTGGACAGATAGGAATTATGATTCGTACCTCTCAGTATACTTTTGCCGTAAAGCAAAATACAGGAATTTTAGTGATCGATCCAAAAAACAATACGGTAATTAAAACAATTGCTGGTGTTTTTCATTCTATTGCTCAGGCAAAAGACGGAAGCATTTGGGGAATTCAGGATCAAAAATTAATTAATATTGATGAGCTGACTTTTGCAACAACACAATATGCAATTCCAACGACTAAATACATAGGAGCGTGGGGCGTTTGGAATGCAGGAAGTTTTACTTACAGCAACCAGCAAAATGCTTTGTATTGGATTAATTCTATTAACGGTTTTACTTCGGGAACACAAATCGTGAAGTTTGATGTGACAGAAAAAACATTCAATGAAAATTTCGCGTCAATTCCGGGTCAAACAACAACTTACAAGCAAATTCCTTATGGTGCGGCATTGCGTATTGATCCGGTTTCTGGGCAGTTAATTTTAAATACAACAGAAAACGGATTCGGAGCACATTTTCAAAAAAACTGGATTCACACATTTGATAATAGAGGGACTTTAATTAATACCAAAACTTTGGATGATTATTACTGGTTTCCTGCCGTAGCGGTTTTTCCTGATAATGCTGCACCAATCGTCAGTACTGCTTTACCATCTGAAATTTCAATAAGTGATCCTACAGTAATTAATTTAAAAACAGTTGTTTCAGATGCAGATAATTTGTCTGAAGCTATTGTAAAAACACTAAAATCAAATAGTAACACAGCTGTTGTTTCAGCAGAAATAAATACAAACGATGAGTTACTCCTGACACCTAAAATTTCCGGAGAAACAACAGTTGTAATAAGTTTCAATTCTAATGGTAAAATAGTGGAAAAAACGATTACGGTTAATTCGACAATTAATTTAGGAGTTGGCGACTTTAAAAAACTCGAATTAGGCATTTATCCTAATCCTGTTTCAGATATTTTGAATATTATAACAGAAGATGAAGTTTTGAGTATAATGGTTTATGATATTTCGGGAAAATCCATCAATACAAAAGTGAGCAACAACCAAATTGACGTAAGTGGTTTTGTAAAAGGAATGTATATCATCAATATCATAACAGACAAAGCAAAATACACACAGAAATTCATTAAGAATTAATCGACATATTTAGTTTTTTAGCTTAAAAAGAACCCCTTTTATCAATTTGGTAAAGGGGTTTTTCGGTTATAAACAGATAAGAAAGTGATGCAAGTTTGATTTCCCGATTGAATTATTTAAGCGGAATAATAGCAGATAAGTGTTAAAGTTAGGTTTTTTGAAAGAATTTTGGCTTATCTAATAGTCTTTTTGACTATATATTTGCCCTATTAGTACGATAAATTGTTTGAAATTATAAAAAGAGAAGGGGAGATGATAGTTTTAGGAGACAAAGAATATTACAAAGGAATTGGTCAAATTAATTTTGAAGGAAAGGATTCAGACAATCCTTTGGCATTTAGATATTATAATCCCGAGCAAATTGTGGCGGGCAAAACAATGCGAGAGCATTTTAAGTTTGCAGTTGCTTATTGGCATAGCTTTGGCGGAAACGGCGCAGACCTTTTTGGTCAGGCCACTCACAATTTTTCGTGGAATGAATTCAGAGAACCTATTCAGGCGGCAAAGAACAGGGCCGATGCAGCATTTGAATTTATAAGTAAAATGGGTTTTGATTATTTCTGTTTTCACGATTACGATTTGGTACAGGAAGGACAAAATTTTACACAATCAGAGTTGCGATTATTGACAATGACTGAATATCTGAAAGAAAAAAAGGCAGTTTCTGGAATCAAAGTTTTATGGGGAACAGCCAATTGCTCTTCTAATCCGCGATACATGAACGGAGCCGCAACAAATCCTGATTTTAAAGTTGTTGCGAGAGCAGCCGCTCAGGTAAAATTAGCTTTGGATGCTACAATTGCTTTAGATGGCGAAAATTATGTTTTTTGGGGAGCGCGTGAAGGATATCTAAGTTTGCTTAATACCGATATGAAACGCGAACTGGATCATATGGGAGAATTTTTATCCAAAGCAAGAGATTATGCCAGACAGCAAGGGTTTAAAGGAAACTTTTTAATCGAGCCAAAACCAATGGAACCCTCTAAGCATCAATATGATTTTGATTGTGCAACTGCAATTGGTTTTTTAAAAGAATATGGTCTGGATAAGGACTTCAAAATAAATGTCGAAGTCAACCATGCAACATTGGCACAACATACTTTTCAGCATGAGTTGGAGGTAGCAGCAATGTCGGGCATGTTAGGCAGTATCGATGCCAATAGAGGAGACTACCAAAATGGCTGGGACACGGCACAATTTCCAAATAATATACAAGAGGTTACAGAAGCTATGCTGGTTTTCTTAAAAGCAGGTGGTTTACAAGGTGGCGGAGTAAATTTTGATGCTAAAATAAGAAGGAATTCAACAGATGTAGAAGATATTTTTCTGGCACATATTGGCGGAGCCGATGTTTTTGCCAGAGCTTTGCTTGCGGCAGATAAAATTATAACATCTTCGCCTTATGAGAATCTACGACAACAGCGTTACAGCTCATTTGACAGCGGAAAAGGAAAAGAATTTGAAGAAGGAAAATTAAATTTTAAAGATTTGTACGATATTGCCCTCGAAAATGGTGAATTCGAATTGCAAAGCGGAAAACAAGAACTTTTCGAGAATATTATTAACCGATATATCTAGTTTTCAGTTTCTTATTTAAAAAAGAAATCGAACATAAAATCAAAATCCTGTTTCTTATGAAATGGGATTTTTTTATTTTCATAACTTATTCTTTTCCTCGTATTCTTTCACTTGTTTTTTTGTAGAAAGTCCTTTCCAGCTCAATTCAAGTATTTCAGTCAGTAATTTTTGGTTGTAGTTGTGTATCCACATGCAGATGTAAGGATAAGCTTTAAAATGGTCCGGCAAGTGAAAAATTTCAGGATGACTGTCTAAATACTTATCCCGAATGTCAAAATCAAGCCTTATCGGAATAAATTCTCCGCTGTCATGAAGTCGGCACATTAATTTTCCCCGCACTTTTACAGAGGGAGTTCCTTCATGCGAAACACTTTCTTCGGTATTAGGAAATGTCAGCGCAATAGTCTTTACTACTTCAAAATCGGCATAATTAAATTTCATTGCATTTTTTATTATTTGTTGCGTTTCGTTTATTCAAACATTTAATAATCAATTACAAAGATCAGAAATAGTAACTAGTCTTCGCTATTTTTTTTCTTTAAACAGCGTCCTCTTGGTTCATCCCCTTCAAAAAGTACAATTTCAGAATGAAGAAATTGAGCGGCTTCGGCAGAATCTTTTACTTTCGTAGCACTGCGTTCTAACATGGCAGATTCAAATTCATTTAAAACACTTTTTCTTATTCCCACTTTTCGCCATTGTGATCTGGGGTTGCATCCTTTTGTGATTCCACGAGCGAGTGTAAGCGCATCTAGCAACGCCTGATTTGCACCTTGCCCTTTAAAAGGACTCATGGGGTGAGCCGCATCTCCAATTAGCGTGACCTGTTCGCCATTTTCCAACAATTCCTTTGTGAGTAATTCCCTGTCATACACAGGATAACCGGAAATCTGCGCTGGAAGTGTTGCCGCCATAATTTGCGGAATAGGATCGTGCCATTGCGTTCGTCGGCAAGCTTCTTCCTTAAGTGCCTGAGGTCCTTTGGCACTTAAAGCCTTAGCCTCATCTTCTGTCATCGGAAAACTAAGCTGCCACATTACAGAATCTGCTGTATAAGGCATGATATAAATTCGTTCATTTCCATTAGCAGTTTGAAATACTGTAGCAGAATCTAATAAAGAACTATTTATACCTTGGAGAGAACTTAAAGGACAAATTCCCAATATTACAATACAATCAAGATAACGCAAAGGCGCACTTTCTTCACCAATCAACAATTTGCGAACCGAACTTCGAATTCCATCAGCTCCAACTACAAGATCTGCTTTGGTAGTCTTTATTTCACCATCTACCTGAAAATTAAGCGCAACGCGTTTATCACCAGATTCTTTAAAATTTATCAATTGATGTCCCCAATGTACAGCCTTATCTCCGCCTAATTGCTCCAATAGCGCTAAACGCAAAGCTTGTCGCGCAATATGAATATTGGTACGTTTGGGAGGCATTTTTTTATCTGTATCTATCCATTTTCTGATTCCCCATTCGCCAATCACTTTTCCTTCAGTAGTATGAACCAAATGTTTTGTAGAAATCACGCCATCTTTCAACGAGAAAATACCCAATCCTTCAATCGCTTTACTGGCTTGTTGCAGTGTAAGTCCGTAACCCTGAGATCGCGCATTGAAGTTGCTGTCACGCTCATAAAGAGTAAAAGGAATTCCCCGGTGCAGGCAGGCGACAGCCAGAGCAACGCCGCCAATTCCGCCGCCAATAATAGCAACATGAGGATAATTTGCCTGATCTGCCGCCGGAGGATTAACAGCAGGAAGTAATCCGGATCCGGAACAATTTAAACAGGTATATAAGTGTGCTTTAGGGCGAATAGGAGGAGTTCCTTCGCCGTTTGTTTTTTCAAATTCATCAAGTGCTGTTTGGTAAAGCAGTCGTACTTTTTTGCTAAGCCTTTGACTTTTTTTGCCTCGTCCCTGACATTCCGGACAAATAGTCCAGCTTCTTTCTTCATTTTCGATTGTATTCACGTCCTCTTTTTTCACTTGATTTTTACAGCCTTTTAGTAGAAAAAAACCTATAAGTTTATTTTTTTTCCTGATGTTGGCAATTGGCAAATTTAAGCAAAAGATTATCGGTACAAAAGTGCTGGGGAATTTTCGAAGAAAACACAAAAAAGTCACAAAAAAACCGCCTGATTTACAGACGGTTTCATATTATTTGTTTCGATTAGGATCGGTGAACTCTTCATCGTCTTCATCCAAATCATCCGGCGTTTCATCATCAAATTCCTCTTCATTATCAAATTCGGTATTTCCGCCGTTGTCGAATTCTTCGTTATCCAATTCCTGAGGATTTTGCTGGTTTATTTCTTCGGTACTTAAATCATTCCCGTAATCCGGCTCTGCATACTCTGTTATCGAGTGATCTGTTGAAGGAGATTCAATTTCCATTCCCTTATTTATTTTATCATCTTGAAAATTCTGGTCGTCCTGACGGTTGTTTTCTAATTCATCTAAATTCATAATATAATTTTTTAATTATTGTAGTTACAGTTTACGGATAAGAACCTCTTTTCCTTTTTTATAAAATTAGAAAAGATGCCCCGCTGTATTTTACAGTTATTATACTATGTAATTATATAATTTACAGTTTATAAGATGATTATAAGTTGGTTGTAACTTTATTCGTTTTCTTTTGAGTTATAAATTGATAGACAGATCCTGCAATAAATAAGACTAAAAGAAGGAGTAATGTTTTCCCAATCAAAGGATCATTGATGTCTTTTGCCAAAGGATGCCCAACCGGAATTCGGGTAAACGTTTCATTTACAGTAGGAAGCATAGACAGTAAAAAACTAAAAGAAAGAGCGAAGTTTTCAAAATAGCGTGCCCTGCCACTTTCTTTTTTTCGGGAATAAAGAAAATAGGCCGCCAAAATTAAAATTACAACAAGTAACGATAACACATGTCCCGGGTTAAAACCGCCATGTTTTGATAAGCCCAAAGCAGTTAATGAAGTAATCAAAGTGGTATAAAAATAGATTTTTCCGGTAAGTTTGCTTAAATCTATTTTACCATATTTTATGAATGATATAAGTGCGGCCACAATTGCAGCAACACCAATAAGGGTATGAAAAATCCCTAAATTTGATAGTCCCATCTTAATTATATTTAAAATTCTATGTCATTATTGACAATGCAAATTTGCAATACAAAAAGTGGAATTATTTTGTAAAAAAGCTCAATTATTTGGCAATTCAGTTCAACTGAAATAAACTTTTTTCTATTGATTTTTATTTAAATTCAATCGATAATTTGTAGGGGACATTTTGTATTTGTCGTGAAAACTTTTGGTGAAATTGGCCAGATTATTAAAACCACAATCAAAAGCAATATCGGTTATGCGTTTATCAGAAAACGAGAGCAATTCTGCTGCATTTTCAAGCCTTTTTGTTTTGATATAATTTGCCGGAGACGCGTTGTACAATTTTGTAAACTCTCTTTTAAAAGAAGAAATACTAAGATTGGTTTTCTGTGCCAAATCTTCAATGCTAACCTGCAAAAACAAATTGGCTTCTATAATTTGTTTAAAAGTATAAATAGTTGGCGAAAAAAGTTGGGACAATATAACCTGAATCGTTTCTGCATTTTGTGTCTGCGATAATAAAAGTATGATTTCTTTTAATTTTAAAATCAAAATTTCATCATTTACCAAAGATGGATTTTCGAAATAAAACAAAAGCCCTTCAATATATTTCCGAATCAAAAAGTCATTATTTATTTTTTCGTTTGACTGATTGGTAACATTATTTTTTGGTTTTTGAAGCACGAAAGGAAGTTCGCGATCATAGATTTTTTTTAAAATATCAGTATGAAAACTAATGACAACTATTTCATTTGAACTGTTTGAATTTGAGTTGGTTATCTTTTTTCCTGTATTTAAACAATTTAAAAGTACCGAATAATTTCTGGGAATATCAATTTGTTTGTCGTCTACATGAAATTGAATATCACCTTCAAGCGAAAATAAAAAACAAGCGTAATCTGAAACAGGAAAATCAAATTGAAATGGTGTTTTTATGGCTACTTTTTGCATTAGCGTTTTTCCAAACAAATCAATTTTTTTATAATCAGTAACCATTTATATGAAGATATTTTTTTGTAAAAAATTGTAAGAATAGAAGGTTCGATTTACTTCCGATTCAAATTTAGGTAATTAACAGATTGATTTCCTTTTTATTCTTAGTGATATTTTTATAAGTTTTAGCAAGGATTGTATAAGGATAAAAGCTTCTATATCAAGTAATTTTAGAAAAATTAAAATTTACTAGATATGAAAACGAACAATCAAAATTCAAATCACTCTGATAAAAGTGGATTTGATAATCGAAGTGACACTAGAAAACATCAATATAAAGAACATGATGAAGTTCTGACAAACGATGAAAATTATGATGCCGACACTAAAAAATTTAAAGGTAAAGAAGAGCCGGAATTAGATGATAAATTAAATAACGAAGAAAAAAAATAAATTAAACAAACGTCTCAAATTCTATTTTGAGACGTTTTTAATTTAAATAAGTAATTGTTTATTAAGATGATATGAAAAAATATAAAGTTGGAATAATTGGTTATGGAGGATTTGGGAAATTCCTTCATCATTGGTGGAGCAAATTAGAAAATATTGAAGTTGTGGCTGTTGCCGATTCCGGTCATCACTCGCAGCATGTGGAAAACTGCAAAGTTTATCACAATTGGAAACTCCTGATTAACGATCCGGATATAGAGATTGTAAGTATTGTTACGCCGCCCAACCTGCATGTTGAAATGGCTTGTGAAGCCATGAAAGCGGGAAAACATGTTTTGCTGGAAAAACCGGTAGCCCTAAGTGAAGAAGGTGCAGAAGAAATTTTAAAAGTTCAAAAAGAAACCGGTATGGTCATTACAGTGGATCATATGATTCGCTATAATTCTATCATTCAAAGCTTTATGAAAATAGGAAAAAGTGGTGCATTGGGCAAACTGAGACATGCGGTTGTCAATAATTATGCTCAGGATGCCGCTTTGCCTATCGATCATTGGTTTTGGGACGAAGCAGCTTCGGGTGGTATTTTTGTAGAACACGGCGTACATTTTTTTGATATTATTAATGCTTTAAGCGATGAGCATTATAGTGAAGTTTATGGCTGTTCTCATCCTCGTAATGAATCGCAGCGGGATAGAGTGGCTGCTCTTGTATTGTATAATGATGGGCTTATTGCAAATTATTATCACGCCTTTTCCGGTCCCGGATTTTTTGAACAAACGACCATAAATTTGGTGTACGATTTGGCACGCATAGAAATTGAAGGCTGGATACCATTAAAAGGAAAAATAAAGGCAATGGTCAATCAGCAAAGTAAGCAGCAGCTGGAAAGTATTCCGGGCTGGAAAATTGAAAAATCCGAGTCGATAAATAATCTCGGAGATGTTTCAAGACCTGAAGGCTGGGGAGATTCTGAAGATTTATCTGCAGATAATAAAGATTTAATTTACTGTGGCGGAATCGGTTATGAAGTCGAGGAAATGATTTCGGGTACTTTTGAAATCAATCAAAATAAAGGAGATGTATACGGAAAATGTGTACAATTAATTCTTTCGGATATTATTAAAAAGATAGAAAATAAAGACCATAAACTTACTATTACTGTTGAAAATGCTGTTGAAGCATTGAAGATTGCTGTTCTTGCTTCAAAATAAATTCTAACTCCTTGTAGATTTTGTAATAATCTCATTTTCTTGTGTTTAAATAGTGTAAACATTAAGGGAATTTTTGTAAAATTATGTTTTGTTGACTCCCTAAATTTGGAATTATTCATAAAATTTTGAATTATGAAAAATACAGGAAAAAATACAAAAGCGATAAATGACAAAAATGAATTTGTCAGAAAAAATAGTGAGCCAGCAGTTTCAAAAGATGATTTGGCTGAAATTCTAAATGCGAATTATTGTGCGAAAGACCTTAGGGATTTATTTACAGAATCTATTAAGGAAATTTATCTGGCAGAGAAAAAACTGACTGAAGAATTGCCGAAAATAATAGAGAATACGACGTCAGAATATCTTCAAACAATGATTAAAGAGCATCTTGAGATTACAAAAAATCAGCTGGCAAGACTTGAAGGACGGTTTGAAATTATGGAAGAAGAAGTATCAGACGTAAAATCTGATGCGATAGAAAACCTGATTAGAGAAGGCAAAAGAGTAATAAATGAAACCGAAGAGGGCCCTGTTCGTGATGCGGGAATTATTGCATCACTGCAAAAAATCAAACATTATGAAATTGCAGCATACGGAACTCTGGCTGCATTTGCCAAAACCTTGGGAGAAGATAATTTAAATGTTCTGCTGAAACAATCATTAGAAGAAGAAAAAGAGGCCGATGTACAATTGACAAAAGCAGCTTTTAATGCCACAAATTTCAACGCGGCACGTGATGAAATCAAAGCAAAAAATAATATTAGGGGAATTGCAAAAACGGTTTAAACTCTTATTTTTTTATAAACGGTAAAGATAAAATTGACTATAATTTTGTGATTTACTTAGTTTTTTTGCCAAAAACAGTAACACCAAAAGTGTGCTGTTTTTGGCTTTTTTTATTTACACATTCTGGTGTAAAATCTGACAGGAAAAAAGCGAATATTTTGCCCGAAAAAAATCCAATTTTAAGGCTGAAAAATGATGCTTTTTTCATTAAAAAAAAGTACATTTACAACGTTAAAAAAACAAGATAAATTACTTAATAATTCATTGTAAATGAGGGTTTTTGCTGGATTTTTCTTAAACTTTTATTATGATGAATTTGCATGATATTTCAGAAATAGATTCCAATAATTTTGAGTCGGTAAAAGACATCATTTTTGAGTCAAAATTAATAGATGAAAAACTATTAAATTTAGAAAATGCGGTGTTGTTTATTAAGTACAAATTAGACCGAAATAAAGCTAAAGTTTTTGTCAAAAAAGAAGATGGAATTCCTGTTGCATTTATACTGCTTTATTACAAAGTAAATCCTCTTTCAAAAATAAAATACAATTGGCATATTTCTTATTTATATGTCAAACCAAATTTTAGAAGAAAATATATTGGCAAAGAAATTATAATGAAATGTATTGATTTTGCTAAAAAAACAAAAGTCGATCATATTTCCTTAAATACAGATACCGAAAATTTTGCAGCCCACCAGCTTTATGAGAGTTTTGGTTTTGTACGGAAAAATTTTATCTCCAACTATTATTATTACGAAATGAAATTAACATACGACGAATAAAAGAGTTTTTGAAATCACCTGCCTATAAAATCTATTATTACTTATTACCCAAATCTATATTTTATGATTACAACATTACTTAAAAATTATTTAAAAAATTTCAGTCAGTTTTCTGTAGAGGTTAAAGTTTTAGCCATTACAACTTTTATTAACAGAATAGGTGCGATGGTTGTGCCGTTTCTTTCTAAATACATGATGGAACAACTTCATTTTACCTATAGTCAGATCGGGTGGGTGATGGTGTTTTTTGGTGTAGGTTCTTTTATCGGAACCTGGATTAGCGGAAAATTATCTGATAAAATTGGCTTTTATAAAGTCATGGTTTTTAGCTTATTCACCAGCGGACTTATCTTTATTTTGCTGCAGTTTTTAACCACATTTTATAGTTTTTGCTTTGGAGTTTTGTTACTAACCACAGTTTCAGACATGTATCGACCGGCAATGTTGGTTTCACTAGATACTTATGCTACCAAAAGTGAAAGAACAAAAGCCTTATCGTTAATTCGATCTTCTGTAAATCTCGGTTTTATGTTTGGCCCGCTGATTGGCGGAATCATTATCACTGTTTTAGACTACACGTTTTTATTTTACATTGATGGCTTAACCTGTATTTTGAGTATTTTATTATTTGCTATTTATGTAAAAGAAAAAAAGTTGCCTTTTAAACTTAATAGTTTTAAATATTTAAAAGAAGGAAATTCGATTTTACAGGACAAACCATTTTTAATTCATTTGGTTGTTACGTTAATAACGGGTATTCTGTTTTTTCAAATGTTTACAACACTTTCCCTTTATTACAAGGAAGTATTTAATTTTTCAAGTGTAGAAAGCGGTTTGTTTTTGGCACTAAACGGAGTACTAATATTGCTTTTTGAACTTTCGATTGTGAGTTATGTAGAATCTAAAAACATCAATAAACTTTTAATGGTGGCCTATGGCGTACTGGCTATGTCGGTGAGTTACTTATTTTTATTAATAGAACACAGCATTTTTGCCCTTGTAGCCATGATGGTTTTTATGACTATCGGGATTATGCTTACTTTTCCTTTTGCAAATTCGTTTGTAAAAAACAGATCTCTTAAAAAACAGGAAGGTAAATTTATGGCGGCTTTTACCATGAGTTATAGTGTTGCCCACATTTTGAGTACCAAAACAGGTATGACAATTGTAACCGATTATGGTTATGAAACCAATTGGGTATTTTTAACGGGTTTAGGATTTGTAGGTTTTCTTTTGGCTTATCGTTTGGTTTTTATTGTAACAAAAGAAAGTGAAACTATCAAGAAGAAAATTGTCAACTCGATTTTTACAACTACTGCTAAGTAGTTTTTTTATAATGACTGTTTTTTAACCGCAGAGTTCGCAAAGATTTACGCAAAGTTCACAAAGCTGATTCACACAGCTTTGTGAACTTTGCGTTTTTACTAAGTTCGCAAAGTAAAAAACGTCGTGACCTCTGTGGTTAAATTTTTATTCGGACTGTTTTTTTAAACGCAGAGTTAGCAAAGATTTACGCAAAGTTCAAAAAGATTTTTATTTAGATATCCTTCGGAATATAAAGTTCGCAAAGCTAAGTCAACATAATGCTTTGCGAACTTTTGTTTTGCAACTCCCAAAATAAAAGAACCTTGCGAACTTTGCGGTTAAATTTTTATACAGTCATTATAAAAAAAAAGCTCGTTGAAATTATCTTTCAACGAGCTTTTTTATTTTGATTTATATCCGGATTTTTCACATCATAATAAAAATCAGATCTAACAGAAAACGATTTTATGAAGATTTCTGATTTAAAATCGATTACATTTTTTCAGTAATATCTTTTTTAAATTTGTTCAAAAGAGCTTTTGTCATTCCTAAATTTGCTTTATTAGAATCTACAGCCAAATAAATAAAATATTCATTGTTTTCTGAAATATCAATAATGTGAATTTGATTGGTTAAGGTAATCATGATATCATCAATTCCCTGGTCTAATCCTAAAGCACTTATGGCATTTAATTTTGCTTTTACTACTTCTAAGTTAAAAGCCGAAGCCAACTCAGGATCGAAACTCGCAACAGCAGAGTCACTAAAATAAGAAATACCACTTTTAATTTCGGTTACTGCAACTGCAATATAACCTGGAATGTTTTTTTTAACTTCATCCCCAAATTGTTGTAAAAAATCTGACATATTAAATTGTTTTAAATTATTGTTTGTATTTGTTAATAGCGTCTAATAGTTTGATGACAATTAAACAGAGATTAAATTTATTTTTTGAAGCCGTTTTTTATGAGACTAAAAATTATTTTTTATTTTCTTGGAGCGGTCAACAACATATGAAACCAGCCATGCAATTTGTCCTTCTTTGGCAAAATAGATTTTCTTTGATTTCAAATCCGGAATACTTTCCAGGCAGGCAATTAAAATATTGTTTCCTGAAATTAAATGTTTCTGGCTATAAGTGTTTATGACTTTATCTGCTTCTTTGCTGGTTTTGGCTAAATTTTCGTACTTCACAAAATTGTTTTTTAAAATGGCATCATAATTTATAATATCTTCCATTTTTAATGGCAGAAAATGATCGTCGCTATTATTATTGTAGTATAAAGTTACAAATGCCCAAACAGCCCCACCGGACAGATATATCTTCTTTTTTTGAAGTGATAGCGGTTTAGTTTTAAGCATTTCCTTGATTTTTTCTCTCAAAACAGGCGAGTATTCAAAAGATTTTTCTTTGTATACCTGCATATCATTTGTTTCTCTCGGAATTACAATTGTTTTATTAATTGCTTCTGTAAGAGTGATAGTCCCGTAATCTAATTTTAAAGGAAAAAATTCGAATTTGTTGCCGTTAAGTACATCAACATATCCGCCTTTCGTATTACCACCGCCTATATCCAAAACAATAGCATCCTGATAATCAGATGGCGGAATAGAACCTTTTAAAAGCATTTTGCCTTCTGTTTCGGCAGTAATAAAATCAAGATCTTTATTGGTTACTGCTTTTATTTTATCAATTAAGGTTTGCTTATTGGCAGCGAGTGCAACTCCGGAAGAAGCTACAACATAAATATTTTCATCAGTAACACCATATTTGCTTTTAATTTTCAGAAGATTTTCTAAAACCACAGATCCGGCCTTTTCTACATCCTCTACAGCAAGATTACCATCAATTGCGATACTTCTGGCTATACCAACATTTTCTGTCCAGTAGCCCAGTATATCATAATCTCCTTTTTTGATATTATTTACATCTATAACCGAAATTTTGATTCCCTTACTTCCAATTTCAATTCCTGCATAACGACTGTCCTGAGAAAATGCCCCAAGAGAAATGAAAAGAATAAAAAGTAAAAAGTAAGTTTTCAAAAAGTATTTATTTTGCATACGATTCTTAGTATTTATATTTAAGCGCTTTTGTATTTCAATCAAATACGTAATTTTTTTAATTACGGTTTATTAATTCGATAATTATATATAAATAGTTTTTGGTTTGGTTTTGTAACTGCCCTAATTATATAATATGTAGCAACTATACTGCTCTTTCTATTTTACTTTTTAATAAAATAGTGTAGTAATATTTTAGAATAAAAGAGCGTGCAAAAGTCATCTTTAAATACTTAAAAATTTGTAGCAAAATTTTAAATGGCTTGTAGAATTAATTCTACATTCTCTTTCTGATTTTATTCTATAAGTTAAGTAGTAATAATTTCTTTTCAAGTGAGAAAAATTTCAAAATATTTGGTAAGAAAACAGCGTAAATGCAGGACAAACAAAAGAAACTTCAAAAATTAAATTGAAGGCAGAAGTAAGATTTTTTCGAAAAAAAAATGAGATATGGAACTGAAAAGAATAAATTTTCAGATTTTGAAAAAAGAAAATTGGGAAGTAATTATGTTTTAAAATTAAAAGGAAAATTAATTTTTATACACATTTAAAATTTCAATTAGTTTTACGATATTGTTGATGCCGAGTTTATCAAAAATTCGCGTTTTAAAAGTACTTACGGTCGACATTTGAATGTTTAATTTATTCGAAATTTCGAGATTTCCATCTCCGTTTACCAAAAGTTCAGCCACTTCAATTTCTCTGTCGGATAGTTTTTCTAAAGGATTGATTGGTTTTTTTAATAAAGCATTCTCTAAGATGATTTCCTTCACAACATCACTGATGTATTTTCCGGTTTCAAGAATTGATTTTACAGCTTTAATAATTTCTTCGTCTTTGCTGTATTTATTTAAAAAACCATTTGCTCCCGCGTGTATGTAACGTAAAGCATAACGGGACTCATCATAAGCCGAAAACATCATAATTAACAGATCAGGATGGCTGGATCTGATTTCTTCTACCATTTTGGTGCTGTTTCCTCCCGGAAGGTTGATATCCAGAAAAAGTAAATCCTGTTTTTCGCTCAATTTAGTGCGTAAATCTTCAACACTTTCAGCATGTGTTATAGTTACACCATCAAAGTTTTTTTTCAATAATACCGAAACTCCATGTCGAACGACGCTATGATCATCGACCAATAATATCCTTAAATCTTTCTTCATTTATATGTATTAAAAGGGCATGTAACTAAAAATAAATTTAGAAAAAAAACGGGCAAAAACCCTAAATTATAATTTTGTTTAAGGAAGTGGTTGTAAAGTTAAACAACAAATATAGAATAAAAGAATAAAAAGAAGCAGAATAAAATTAGAAAGTTTACAATTTCTTAATGTGTTCTATATGAATTTGATTCGAAAATTTTTTCGTAAAACGCATTTTTTATTAATTCAGGCAAAAAAAATAAAAACCTTCAAATCAGGCGATTTCGAAGGCTTTTATACTCAGTTTTATATTATTGATTTCTTATAATTTGATAAATTCAAGAATGTCTTTATTAATGGTTTCTGCTTCTGTTGTTGGCATACCGTGAGGAAATCCCGGATATGAAATTAGTTTCCCGTTTTTCAAAAGTTTAGCAGCTCTTGGTGCCTGCTCATAAGGTACGATCTGATCGTCTTCTCCGTGCAAAACCAAAACCGGAATATCCAGGCTTTTAAGATCTTCTGTAAAATCTGATTCAGAGAAAGCTTTTATACCTTCGTAATGTGCCAATACAGACCCCATCATTCCCTGACGCCACCAATTGTGTTTAATACCTTCCTGAACCTGTTTTCCTTCGCGGTTCCAGCCGTAAAAAGGTATCGGAAAATCATAAAAATATTGTGCTCTGTTGAATCCCGTGCCTTGTCTTATCTCGTCAAAAACAGACAATGGAACACCTTCCGGATTTGTTTCAGATTGTATCATTATTGGTGTAACAGCGCTAATTATTACTGCTTTTGCAACACGTTCTTTTCCGTATTTTGCAGCATATCGTATTACTTCGCCACCGCCGGTTGAGTGACCCACGTGAATAGCATTTTTTAAATCAAGGGCTGCGGTCAATTCAGCGATATCAGATGCGTATGTTTCCATATTGTTTCCTTCAGAACTTTGACCAGAACGGCCATGTCCGCGGCGATCGTGTGCAATTACGCGATATCCCTGTTTAAGGAAAAACATCATTTGGGCATCCCAGTCATCGCTTGATAAAGGCCAGCCATGGTGAAAAACAATTGGTTGTCCGTTTCCCCAATCTTTGTAATAAATCTCTGTTCCGTCTTTTACTGTAAATGTGCTCATCTTTTTTTCGTTTTAGATTAATGATTATTTATTTGTTTGTTTTGATTTCTGATACAAATTTATTGAGACAGGAGCGGGGCGTCGATTAATGTAGATTAAGAAATAAATATAATCATTTTAAATATTTTATAAATACCTGAAAGACTTTTAATTAGCGTCGAAAAAGTATTTTAAAAAAATAACAGAATAAAAAAAAGCCCATTTCGAGAGAAACGGGCTGTCTAAAAAACAAATTCAAAAAAATTAAAACGTCTTCACATCAATTCCGTGTTCTTTTGCATAAGGCAAAGCAAGATCCCACAGTTTTTTATATTTTGCCTCAAAAACAGGAAATGTGTTAGCCTCCATATCGGCAATCGCTTTGTCTACCGTTTCTTTTGGCGCTTTTTTGTCCATTAAACGGGCAATTTTTACATAATCATTTTCATATTTTTTCTTCACGAAATTAAAAAGATCAAGCGAAGCATCAATCATGGGTTTGGTTTCGTCTGTAGGTTTTAGGTCTTCTATCTTTTTTATAGATTGATTGAGATAAGCAACCTTAAATCTCAAAATATGATCTTCATAGGATTTTGCCGGAAACGTTCCTTTTTCGTCAAAAGCAATAAGCTGATTGGCGTTTTTATTTTCTTCCATTCTTTCAAAATCCTTAGAACCAAATTCCATAAATAAATTGGTGTTTAAGGCAGATATATCGAAATATTCTTCTGGCGTATTTTCCATTTTGCACGACTGCAAAACGATTAAAAGTAAAAATGCTATCAGTATATTTTTTGTTTTCATTTTGATTTTCTTTTTTATAATTATTTCTCTTTTATATGGCGTATACTTAATAATGATTCACAATAAATTTATTACTGATAGCAATATGGCAGTAATTATTTTTGATTTACTTTTTTCAAACTCATAAAATCTATGTTTCTATGTGTTTAATTAAATTTTTAAGGTATCATACCCAACGAGTTAATACAAGCAATAAAGCGGTAATAAAACTTATCATGTTAATTCTGTATTTATTCCATTTCAATTTGAATTAAAGCCATTGCAGACTTTTGGCTTCCTTTATCAGCGCCTTTATTCCATTGTTCTACAGCTTTTTCCTTTTGACCTAAGATATAATAATAAGTTCCCAGAAGAGTGTAACCCTCAGGTTCCTCCTGCGAAATTATTTTATTTCCAAGGGAAACAATTTCAGGATTCAGCTTTTTTGGTTTTGTGTTTTTTTCAGGATTTAGCAAAGCATCCATACCCTGATCTTCAATAAGCAGGATTCCGAAATAATCCATACAGGCCTTACTTAATCCCTCATTGCATAGTTGGCTGATTTTTTCTTTTTTTGCTTTGGCTGCCGTGTCGTCCATCATCATTTCGATTGCCATTTTTTCACTTGATATCTTATAATATTCATGCAATAAAGCGGCTTTCTTTTTAGACAAAGCTTCGTTTTTTCGATTATTTGCGACAATGGTATCTTTTCGAATCCATGTTTCATTTTCGACCCAGTTTGAAGCACCAACAAGGGTTTTATTTTTTATTTTAAATTTAAAAATGCTTTTATCAGGATATACAATCAGCGAATCGCCTTTGGTAAAATAATCACCAGTTCCAATTCCGGTAATATTTACTTTTCCGTTGCCATCAAATTCAAAAAAAGAATACATATTAGAATCCGATTTTGCCTGATAATATCCCTGAATATTATTATCAATAACCTGACCACCTGCCAAATTTGAAAGTGAAATCAGGAGCAGTAAATAATAGAATTTTTTCATGATTTGATTTTTTGATGCAATTTTAATTCAATAAAAGCCAGTATTAGACGTAGGTTTCATACTGGCATTTTAGTACTTAATTCAACTTGCTAGTTTTCGTTAATTCTACTATTATTAACTCCTAACGGAGTAATAAAAAATATCTCGGAGAGATTATATATTGGTAGAATCAATTATTCGTGCCATTTTTGTCCCGTAGGGACTACACTTATTAGCTCGCAGCCTGAATTATTATTTAATGAAATCAAATTTATCAGTAAATAATTTTCCCACTACAGGAACCGGAATTTCCTGCTCATTATTAGCATTGATGATTCCCATAATCCATAATACTAAAACTACAAGATTTACCAGACTTAAAATGCTTGCCAACGTTGGTACTACAGTGGCAATAATTGTTAAAGCAACAGAAATTATAATTCCTACAATAGCAATTCCTAAACCTTGTTTAAGGTGAAATCTTGTTAGAGAATCTTTAACCGTTAATTTATTGTAGTTTACGTAAGCAATAACCCAGCCGATAATAGTAATGTACGAAATAATTGAAAGCGTCTTTTTGTTCATGATTTTTAGTTTTAAATTCAAGTTCAAAACTAATCATGTACCGATGAAAAAAATAAAATCTTGTATATACTAACCATCTACAACTGTCAATAGAGTATCTATTTTGTATCTACAAGAAGATTATTTTACAGATGAAAAAACGCTGTAAGTGCTGATTTTACTGGACAGAAGTAATATAAGTATCTAAATCAGTTTCGCGGTCCAGATTTAGTTTTTGTTTAATTCGGTATCGGGCCATTCGCATGCTTTGCGTTTCAATATTCATGTGATTGGCAATTTCTTTGGTACTCATTCCTAACTTTATGTAACCGCAATATTTAAAATCCAGTTTTGTTAGCGTGCCTGAAGCTTTTTCCTGTAAAGTCGAAAAAAAGACAGGATTCGTATTCGCCAGACTTGTTTTTAATAACTCAAATTCATCATCAACCTCCATGCTTTTGTCAATCGTTTTTGAGATTGTTTTTATATCTGATGATTTCTCAGATTTCATCGTTGATAATTTATTCTGAATGTCTTTTAAAATCTCATTTTTCTTTTCCAACTGCAGGTTATTCGTCATTAATTCCTGCTGAAGTTTTATTTTTTCCTGTTCATTTAATTTCTTTTCCTGAATGGCAATTTGAAGTTCTTTCTCCGTCAATTCAGATTCCAGTAAAGCAATCATCGCTTCTTCTTCTTTTATTTTGGATAAAAGAGTAGCTTCTTCATTCGCTTTTTGAAGTAAAAGATTGGTTTTTATATAAGATCTTTGTCTAAAATGATACGAACGCAACATAAAAAGAAGCATAAAAAACACCAGAACAACAAGTGCCGTATACAAATAGTTTATCTTTTTCCTGGATTCAAGATTGTCTGTAAGCAATTGAATTTGCTGTGATTTTTTCTCTGTTTCAAAACGAACGGAAGCGTTGTAATCTCTGGCTCTGTTTTCTTTTTCCATCATAACTGCAACCGCTTTATCATACAGATTGAAGTATTTTTTATAAGAAGCAAAATCATTTTTGATCTCTGCCAGATCCATATAGTTTTTATAAAGCAGGGCAAAATATCGTGGGTTTATCTTGGGATGTTTTTCAATAATATCGGATACTTTTTTCAATACCTTTTCAATATTAGGTATATCATTTAAGTTCGTATAAAATTGCGCTTGCTGGCCGTACATAACCATAAGCTGCATGGGCTCGTTTAATTCGAGACAAACGGCTTCTGTTTTTTGTAAATGTGCTAAAGTTTTTTCGGGTTCGGTTTCAAAAAAATGATATAAGTAAAGGCTCGTAAGATTTAAGCAGGTTCTGCCGTAAGAGCCAATAATATTTCCTTTTCTTTTTTCATTTTCGAATATGGCAATCGCTTTTAGGTAATTGTTTTCTGCAGTTTTGAGTAAATCCGGATCGGCAGGTGTTTTTTGCTCTGCATCTCTTACCAAAAATAGCGCCCAACTGGTTAAACCATTGGCAATATTAATCTGGTTTTTACTTTCGTAAGCCAAATCTAAAGCCTTTTTATTGTATTTCTTAGAGAATACAAGATCGTTGTGATCGATATAATAAGCGCCCAGATTTTCATATCCGTTAACCAGTTTGTCGTATCGTATTTTGTTTTTTTCAAAATACGCCAATGACTTTAGCATGTACTCAATATATTTTTCCTTATTTCCAATAAATTCATTTTTATAGGCAATGGCATAATTGGCGTATGCGATGGCCTTTGCGTCTTTTGATGCTGTGGCTAAAGTAGAACTGGAATCGGCATATTTAATTTGCAGCGAAACATTATCCAGATATCGGGCAACGTCAGAAAGTGCTTCATAAGCAATGGCCTGGCTTTTTATGTCGTTTTCTTCACGGGCCAGTTTTAATGCTTGATTGGCATAGTGATACGCTTTTATGGTATCAGTTTTTTTATAACATGAACTAAGCTGGCATAAGTAATCGCCCTTTTGTTCAGGAGATAAATCTGCCTGCTCAATTAATTTAAGCAGTTCTTGTTTGGATTTTTGTGCATGAGAAATATGGGTAACAAAGAAAATGAACAGGCTTATATAGAAAATGTTCTGAAGGCTTTTAGTCATAATTTCAGATCGGTTGGTGGTATTATTTGAAGAAAAAATCTTTGTTTTTTTTATGGAAATAATTCCAATTTAGGATTATAATAGCGCCTAAATAATCTGTATTTCCAGATTGAAATCAGAACCAAAGATATAAAAATAGTAGTAGTAAAATTTTGTTTTTGACAGTGCCAATAATTTTAAAAATTTGCTCTTTCTTATTTTATCATATTAATTACAAACTTCTCGTCTATACATATTCTTGATTTTTTATTTCACTTTAAAATTTAATATATTGATTTCTAGTGTTTTGATTGGTTTTAAATAGACTAAGAGTCTTGATTTTTAACATATATTTTTTATAATCTCTTTTTTAAATCTAGTTTCGTTATGTTCTTTTTTTAGGAACTACCTTACTAATTTAAAACCACAAATTATGAACAATCAATTACATTTTATTTCTTTTAAAAGAGAAAAATATTTCCATATCGTATGGATTTTTTTCATTCTCTTAACTTCAAATTTATATGCACAGCGCGGTTATTATGATGCGCCGTATAAAAGGTACGAAGCAAACGCGGGGCAATTGTCTAATGGCGCTGCAACTACTTCAAAGTCATATATTCAGGCAGATCTTCAATCTGAAGCTACAGACCAGCAATGTGTGAATATGTCTGCGACTAACTCTACCGTGCAATGGACACTTACAGAAGCTGCTGATGGACTTGTCATTCGCTACAGCGTTCCCGACGGACAATCGGCTACTTTGGGCGTTTACAACGGAAATACAAAAATTACCACGCTAACCTTAACTTCAACCTGGTCGTGGGAATATTTGTGGAGCAACGGAAATCCTAACAATAACGGAATCACGAATCAAAACCCAAGAATGCGATTTGACGAAGTGCGTTATAAACTTCCGGCTAAAATTACGGCATCGGGAACTTTAAAACTGGTTAGAGAATCTGGGAATGTTCATCTTGATTTTGCTGAAATGGAGCCGGTTCCTACCGCTATTACAGCACCAACAGGTTCAGTAACGTATACCGGAAACGGAAGCGATCTTCAAACCTTTATTGATGCAAACGGCGGTAAAAAAATCTTTATTCCTGGCGGAGTTTATAATGTAAACCGCGAATTGTATTTTGGTATTGCCAATACTTCACTAGTTGGCGCCGGAATGTGGTATACGCAAATTAATTTTACCAATACCAGCAGTTTAAATGGAGGATTGCGCGCCAATGCAGCAGGAATTTCGTTTACAGATCTTTATTTAACGACAAATTCAGCTTCCAGAAGTAATTCTTACAAAGCGATAAACGGCGTTTTTACCTCTTCATCCATAGTCAAAAATATTTGGGCAGAACATTTTGAGTGCGGTGCCTGGATTGCGCAATACAATACTGGAGGTCCGGCAATTGCAGATGGATTTACAGTATCTCATTGTCGTTTTAGAAATAATTATGCCGATGGAATTAATCTTTGCAAAGGAACTGCAAACTCAATCGTAGAACATTGTAGTTTTAGAAACAATGGCGATGACGATCAGGCAATCTGGTCTGCTGACGGACTGGAATGTATCAATAATACTTTTAGATACAATACTTCCGAAAATTGTTGGCGTGCCTGCGGTTTAGCAATTTACGGCGGAAAAAACAACAAAGCTTACAATTTGATTATAAAAGACAATCTCGAAGCAGGAATCAGAGTGAGTAATAATTTTCCCGGAGCGCCATTTAACAACGACGGAATGCATGAAATACACGATATCACGGTATCAACCTGCGGAACTTTTAATGATACGTACAACAATCCTGTAGCAGCGGTAGATATTTTTAGTGCTACGAATGCGGGAACTCAGGTAAAAAATGTTCAGTTGTACAATATTGATATTTTAGATTCCAGAAATGATGCTATTTCGATCAGTAAAAGATCTGGCGATGGTATTTATAATCTTAGTTTTAAAGATATTACGGTTAACGGAACCGGAAAAGAATTTCCAAACAATAATGCCCTAAACAGAAATTGGGGCAGAGGTTATTTTGTACTTATAGCCGGTTCTCCGGCTGGAAACGGAACTTATTGTAATATGAATTATTCTAATAGAGGCGGTAATGCAACAACTGATCAGGAACTTAGTGCTATTGGTACATTTTCGTGGACACAAAGTACAAGCTGTTCGACTTCGACTGTTGCAGTAACGGGCGTTACGGTTTCGCCAACAACGGCGACTTTAAGCGTTGGCACGACACAACAATTAACCCCAACAGTTGCTCCGGCAAATGCAACAAACAAAACAGTGATTTACAGTTCTAATAATACTGGAGTAGCAACCGTAAATGGTTCAGGTTTGGTTACTGCAATTGCTTCCGGAACGGCAACGATTACGGTGACCACTCAGGATGGTGCAAAAATTGCCACTTCTGCAATAACAGTAACATCATCAAATGTGGCTGTGACAAGTGTGAGTCTTAGTCTGGCATCGGCATCATTATCTGTTGGAGCGACGCAGCAATTAACACCAACAATTCTTCCGTCAAACGCAACTAATAAATCTGTTAGCTATGCTTCAAACAATACGGGCGTTGCAACGGTTAATGCTTCTGGTTTGGTAACGGCAATTTCAAACGGAACAGCAATAATTACGGTAACCACTGCAAGCGGAAATAAAACAAGCACGGCGACAATTACTGTCAGTACAGCCACAGGAAACTACTTTACTATTAAAAACAAGTGGACAAATAATTATTTGTATGATGCCGGTGCCAATGTAGGTTACGGCGCAACTGTTGCTAATAACAATTACAAATGGGAAAAAATAGCTGTTGACGGCACTTATTTTAGATTAAAAAATGTAGGAACGGGTGATATAATGCACATTGAAAACCTAACGGGAGCCGTACAATGTAGTACTGCAGGATCTGACTGGATGAGCGCACAATGGTTAAGCGAAAATGTGGATGGTACTTTTGTTCGAATTAAAAACAGATGGCAAACCGGAAGCATGATCCATATCGAAAACCTGAATGGTGCTGCGCAATATGCAGGAGGTCAAAACAATTGGGAAAGCGCACAATGGCAATTTCAGAGTACTTCTACAGCGAAAAAAATCAATGATACAGAAATAGCAGTCGAAAATAATCTGGTAAGTATTTATCCAAATCCTTCTGTAAACAAAGAATTTAATATTGTGCTTCCGGAGTTAAAAGCTGGTGATGTAGCAACAATAACGGTTACGGATATAAATGGGAGAAAAGTTATAGTAAACCAACTTAATACATCTGCAAAAATCAATCATAATTTAGCTTCAGGAATTTATGTTGTTACAATTAGTTCTAATGACTTTAATGTTTCTAAAAAGCTGATTGTAAAATGATAATCGAAAAAACAGACTAGAATTTATATTTTAAGTATTTTCAACAGATATAAGAAATGCCAGATCCTATGATCTGGCATTTTTGTTTATAGCCTTTGCCTATTTTCGTTCCATTTTATAAAATGAAACGACTTTACTATTCTTATAATCAGCATTAATTGTATCTATCATTACATTTAATAAATAAATTCTGCTTATTAAAAAAACAAGATATTATATTAAAAAACTGATCTTATGAAAAAGCTCTTCTTTTTATTTTTGCCTGCTTTATTAATGTTGGCCTGTACTCAAAAAACAACTGTAAATGATACTGAAAACAGTAGTAAAGATACTTCTACTGTAGTATTTAAACCTGCCAATATTAAGGAACAAATGTTATATCAGCGTGGTGTTGAATCTGCCATTTGGGCGATGCCGGCTGTCAATTTTCAATTAATGTATGATGCTTTTGCTAAAATAAACGGCAATTATAATCAGGTTGTAATTTGGCCAAAATTATTAGATTGGAAAAATCAAACGCTTACACCAAATCCTGATGTAATTTATTTAATGCCCTTTTTTAATACTGAAAAAGTGGGTCCTGTAGTGCTGGAAATTCCGCCTGCTGATGATGGCGTTTTTAATGGCAGTGTGATGACCTATTGGCAAAATGCTCTGGAAGATGTTGGTCCGGGTGGTGTAGATAAAGGAAAAGGAGGGAAGTATTTATTTCTTCCGCCAGGTTATGACAAAACGAAAATACCTGCAGGTTATATTCCGCTGCAATCAGATACGTATCGCGGTTATGCATTACTGCGCTCTGTATTAAAAAGCGGCAGTGATGCTGATGTTGCCGCTGCTGTTGCGTATTCTAAGAGAATTAAGGTTTATCCGTTAAGCGAAGCTTCAAAAAATCCTGAAACAGTATTTGTAGATGCCAGCGAAAAGGTCTTTGATTCAGCCATTCAGTATGATGTTAGTTTTTATGAATCTTTAAACAAAATAATACAGGCAGAGCCATGGCTTGAACGAGATAAAGCCATGATTGATCCGCTGAAAACACTTGGAATCGAAAGAGGTAAAACGTTTAATCCGGATGCTAGAACCAAAGAAATTTTGTCTTTGGCAGTCAAAGCAGCAAAAGAATATCTTGACTTAAATTATGAATCTTTCCCGCCATTTTTTAAAGATACACACTGGGTTTTTCCTGCTACTGCGGAATTTGGAAAAAACATTAAAACTAATTTTCAGGTAGCTGATTCTTATCCTATTGACAACAGGGGAATGATTTACTCAGTAATCTTTTTTAGTGCCAAACATATTGGTGAATCACAGTATTATTTAATCCAGATTGTAGATAAAGAGGGTAATCCACTTGATGGAAACTCTTCTTACAAACTCCATGTTCCGGCAAATGTTCCTGTAAAACAATATTGGTCAATGACCGTTTATGATCGTGATACACATACTTTTATTCGCAATCAAAAATGGGCGGGACGCTCGTCACAAACTCCGGGATTAAAAACAAACAGCGACGGTACTGTTGATCTTTATTTTGGTCCGAAGCCTCCAGAAAGTGGCGAATCAAACTGGGTGCCTACAGATCCAAAAGGAAAGTTTGAAATATTGGCTCGTTTTTATGGTCCGAAACCAAATCTTTATGACCAAAGCTGGAAATTAAATGACGTGGAAAAAGTGAACTAATCAAGTGCTTTATAAATGTGATTATTTATTCTAAAAAAAAATAAAAATGAAAAAGAAACTCATTTCATTATTTGCAATAGTTGTTTTTATATCATGTAACCAAAATAAAAATACTGATGCAGATTTAGCAAACTCAACAGAAATTGACAGTACAACGTCTGGCCAGTCGTCGCAATTGCCTCCGGGACCAGATTCCAGTGTCAAAATTACAGAATCGTATGCAAGACAAGTGGCAAGGGATGCCTATTTCTGGGCTTGGCCGATGGAAAATATTTATAATCGCCGGCTTGCTTTTAAACAATCTCCCAAAGTTGGATTGATGAATGGTGTTTTGCCTTTTGCTCCGTTAAATTCTTTGGCAATGCTTCACGATTATATTCAGCCTGAGCAGCGTTGGGTTGCCTGTCCGAACCAGGATGTAGTTTATGGAGCCGCAATTGCTGCATTGGACGAAACACCCGTTGTTGTACAAGTGCCGGATTTTGGAGATCGATTCTGGGTGTATCAGGTTGTTGATTTGAGAACGGATTCTTTTGCGCAACTGGGAAAAATGTACGGGACAAAACCAGGTTTTTATTTGCTGGTTGGTCCAAACTGGAAAGGAGAAGTACCTAAGGGAATCACAAAAACTTTCCGAAGTAAAACCGGCACCGCATTTATTGTACCCAGAGTTTTTCAGGACGATTCTCCTGAAGACAAAAAAGCAATACAAAATATTATTAATAGTATTGATGTTTATGCTTTGGATAAATTTGATGGAAAAGTAAAAAAACAAGATTGGAGCAAGCTTCCTTCTTTGGGTTCACCAACCAAAGATGGTGGATCTGGAGAAACAAAATGGGTATTTCCTGATAAGTTTTTTGATGAACTTCCGACTGTATTAAAAGATGCACCGCCTTTACCCGGCGAAGAATCCCGTTATGCTCAGGTTCTTGCTGTAATTGAAGCCGCAAAGAAAAATCCTGCTCTTAAAAAAGCAATGATAGAAGAAGCTGTTAAGGCAGATAAAGAATTAATTGATCCATTACTGCAATTTAGAAATTGGGGAATACCACTTGCTCATAATTGGTCAACAGCCAATAATTGCGCTGCTTTTGGAACCGATTATTTTACTCGTACTGCAATTGCAAAATCAAATATCCTTGTAAATGCGAGTCTTGAAACCAAATATTTTTATCAGGATCTTGATTCAGAAAGTGCAAGATTAAGTGGCGCAAACCAATATACCGTAACTTTTGAGAAAGGTAAAATGCCGCCCGTGAATGGATTCTGGTCACTTACTTTATATGATGAACATCACTTTTTCTCACCAAATCCTATAAAACGTTATTCTGTTGGTACAAAAAACAAAGACTTAAAATATAACCCGGACGGATCTCTGACATTGTATGTACAAAACATAGAACCAAGTCCGGACAAAAAAGCAAATTGGCTTCCTTGTCCTAAAGAAATCTTTTGTCTGTATTTTAGATGTTATGGACCGCAGGAAATTACAATAAAAAACATTTGGACACCACCGGCAGTCATAAAAACGAAATAGACTTTTGTAATGAAAAACGAAAAGCGATTTGTTTTTACAAATCGCTTTTTTTTATTTATGAAAGTAAAAAATACTCCTTTTAACAGGCACTGAGCTAGTAAAACAGCTGCGAAAAGTGATAATATTTGCAATTAATTTTCATTTGTTTAAGAAAAATCTTAACGTATTTAAGAAAATTATAAGGTGTTAACTTCTTTACTTGTAGTTAATTAAAGTTTTAGTAAAATTTTAATTAACATTTTTTTTGCAAAAGTTTCAGTTAAACTTTTTGAGTTAATAATTTTAATTTACTTTTGTTCTATCAAATTGGTAGGATTTAAACTAAGGTAATAAACACAGCTGGTAAGCGCTTTCGAATACATTTTATTTGAACAAGAACAAATCATTTGACTATTTAAACATTATGATTTTTGCTGTTAAAAATTCTCTAACTTTTAAATTCTGCAAATTTTTAGAAAATAAAACCTAAAATGTTAAGGTTGAAATCTATCAAAAAAAATTAAAAAATAGTAATCCAAAAAAGAAGTAAAATGAAAAAACGAATGTGTTGCAGATAAAAAAAGAAACTGTTTCTGCTGCAACAGAAATGGTAAAGCTTAAATAAATTGTACATCTCTATAAGGAAAGCTAATGATATTTTCAGCAAACCTTATCCAAACTAAAACTAAGTAATGAAAAAAATATTATATAAACATGCATGGTTGTGCATCTTGTTGATTTCTATTGGTGTTACTGCCCAGGAGACAAAACCCTTAATTCAGTCCAAACTCGAAGGAATAGTAGTGGATGCAGTGACAAAAGACCCTGTTATTGGTGCTTCGGTAAACATTAAAGGCACTACACACGGTGCTCAGACAGATTTTGATGGAAAATTTTATTTCCAAACCGGACAAAAATTCCCTTATTCACTTGTAGTAAGTTACATGGGATACAAACAAACGGAAGTGGTAGTAAATTCAAATTCTGTTGTCATTGAACTTACGCAGCAGGAAAATGCCTTATCAGAAGTAGTGGTTACTGCACTTGGTATTACAAAAGAAAAAAAATCTTTGGGTTATACTACACAATCGCTTAAAAACAAAGATTTATCAGATACTAAAGAAACCAATTTTTTAAATAGTATGACCGGTAAATTAGCCGGAGTACGTATTACCAATTCTCAGGGTGATATGGGATCTTCACGTATCATTATTCGTGGTGAAACATCTATTGGCGGAAATAACCAGCCCTTATTTGTGGTAGATGGAGTTCCGGTAGATAACACGCAATTTAGCAGTTCAGGTGGTACAAGCGCTTCCCGTGACTTTAAAAATGCAATTGCCGATTTAAACCCAAATGATATTGAAACATTAACGGTATTAAAAGGCCCAAATGCGGCAGCCCTTTACGGATCACGTGCGGCGCATGGTGTGGTTTTAATCACAACTAAATCAGGAAAAAATCAAAAAGGTCTGGGAATAAGCTTTAGTACAGGAATCACTATTTCTCAAGTGGCTACGTTGCCAAGCTTTCAAAATACTTTCGGACAAGGATCAAACGGAAAGTTCAGTTATGTAGATGGTAAAGGTGGCGGTATCAATGATGGTGTTGATGAAAGCTGGGGCCCTAAAATGGACGGACGTCTTATTCCTCAATTTAATTCAAATGGTGTAGCGGTGCCTTTCGTGGCTCATCCTAATAATGTGAAAGACTTTTTTAATACTGGTATTACGTATGAAAATAGTGTTTCTGTAGCAAAATCAGACGAAAAATCAGATTTCCGCTTAGGAATAAACAATCAAAAACAAACCGGAATAGTACCGAATAGTGAAGTAAACAAAACAAACTTTACTATTAATTCTAATTATCAAATATCTGAAAGTATAAAAGTGGGGGTAACCGGGAATTATATTGTTACTGATGCTCCGGCACTTCCGGGTGGTCCATCGGGTAACCGTGCTGCAGGTGTAATGCTTCAGTTTCTTTGGTTCGGACGTCAGGTAGATATTAATGCGCTTAGAAATAACAGAGATGTTAACTGGAACAACAGCTATTACAGCAATCCGTACTGGAATGCGTATTACAATACTACAAGCCAACAGCGTAATCGTTTAATTGGAGATATTCATTTGGATGCAAAACTTGCCGAAGGACTTAATTTTAGATTCCGTACCGGAGTTGATTATTATAACGATCGCAGAAAATACGAGATTAAATACGGCACAAATGGAACTCCTTTTGGATCGTATGCAGAAGATGCTTATACTGTAAACGAACAAAATACTGAGGGTATTTTTACTTATACTAAAAAGCTAAACGATGATTTTAGTGTAGATGCCCTTGCCGGATTCAATATTCGTAATCACAGCGACGCAAACAATTATCAAAAAGCACCACGTTTGGCTGTACCGGATTTGTACACGCTAACGAATTCAAGAGATCCGTTAACGTCATCAAACAACTTATCAAGATTAAGAGTTTATAGTGCCTATGCTTCGGCTCAATTTGGTTATAAAAATTATGCATTCTTAAATGTAACGGCACGTAATGACTGGTCGTCTACATTGCCAAGCAACAACCGCTCTTATTTTTATCCTTCTTTTAATGGTAGTTTTGTTATTTCTGATGCTTTTAATTTAAAAAGCAACACACTTGATTTATTAAAAATACGCGGCGGATGGTCTGAAGTTGGTAATGATGCCGATCCGTATCAATTATCTACGGTTTATAATTTTCAAACGGCATTCGACGGAAATCCAATTCAGACTTCTTCACAAAAGAAACTTAATGAGAACCTGAAACCGGAAACAACACGCTCTACCGAATTAGGTTTAGAAGCTTCTTTCTGGAAAAACAGATTGCATTTTGATTTTGCTTATTATAACACCAATAGTTTTGATCAGATTCTGGAGATTAAAACAACTGCTGCGAGTGGTTATACTTCTCAGTTAATCAATGCAGGTAAAATAAACAACCGAGGAATCGAAATTCAATTGGATGGAACTCCTGTTCAAACTGAAAACTTTAAATGGAATATTGCTGCAAACTACTCAAGAAACGTAAGTAAAGTAGAAATTTTGGATTATGAGGGAAGTATTAAAAACTATACAATTGGTTCTTCAGGAGGTGTTGATGTATTGGCATCTGTAGGGCAGGCTTACGGAGCACTTTACGGAACAGCTTATGAGCGCGATGCCAACGGAAATATAGTAGTAGGAGCAAACGGATTGCCAAAAGCAGATCCGACCAAGAGAGTATTAGGACATTACACTCCTGATTATTTAGCAGGTGTTACCAACACATTGACTTACAAAAATCTTGAACTTTCATTTCTTGTTGATGCCAGTGTAGGTGGTGAGATTTTTTCAGGAACTAACAGAACGGGTACTTACACGGGTGTATTAGCAGAAACGCTTCCGGGTCGTGATGCTGCCAATGGCGGATTAAATTATTATGTAGCAACAACGGGTACAACAAATACGAAAACCCTGGTTTCTGGCGGTAATGCACCATCAGGAGCAGTAATATATGATGATGGAATGATTTTTAAAGGAGTATATGCTGATGGAACTCCAAACACTTCGGTTCTTAGTGCACAGGAATATTATAAAGCGTCATACAATATTAGCGAAGCGTATATCTATAGTTCAACTTTTGTGAAACTAAGAGAAATAAAATTAGCTTACAATTTCAATAAAAAATTTGCAAGAAAGCTGGGATTAGATGGAGCCAGTATTACTGCAGTAGGCCGTAATTTGTTGTTTATCTATAAAGATGTACCGAATATTGATCCGGAAACAGCTTTTAATACCGGAAATGCTCAGGGATTGGAGAGTTTATCTTTGCCAACAACGAGAAATTTCAGCCTTAATGTTAATCTTAAATTTTAAAAACACGCAATCATGCTAAAAAAAATAGCCTATATAACGCTCTTTGCATTGTCATTGAGTTCTTGCAGCGATACGTTGGATGATATTAATAAAAATCCAAATGCAACCGAAACACCATTAGCGCCATACCTGTTAACAGGAACATTAAAACAGGGAGCTGATTTATATTGGGGAGACGTTAATAATTTTAACTCCTCTTTGTTATTTGTTCAGCATTGGGCTAAAATCCAATATACAGAACCAGACAGATATGATGTATCTAATGCTTCTTTCACCACTTTATGGGATAAAGGATATTCAACTTTAATTACCGATTTGAATACGATTATCAATTTCCCGGATGCACAGGCCAATTCAAATTATAAAGGAATTGCATTGACTTTGCGTTCATGGACATTTTTATTGTTAACCGATGCTTATGGAAGCATTCCGTACAAAGAAGCAGGTTTGAAAGTAACACCGGCTTATAATACTCAAAAAGAAGTATACACAGGATTGCTGGAAGATTTAAAACAAGCTCAGTCTTTATTGGCTACAGCAAATGGTACCGTAACCGGAGATTTGGCTTACAAAGGTGATGTCTTAAAATGGAAAAAACTGGTAAACTCGCTTCGTTTGCGTATAGCATTGAAAATTGCTGATAAAGAACCAGTTTTAGCAAAGCAGGCTGCGATTGAAGCAACAACAGATGCGGCAGGAGTAATTAGCAATAATAGCGAAATCTTTAAGTTTGTTTACACGAGTTCGCCTCAGCAAAATCCAGCTTCGGCCTGGTTTGAAACACGTGACGATTTTCGTATTTCAAAAACAATGGTCGATAAATTATATGAATTCTCAGATCCGCGCTTACCTATTTTTGCTCAATTGCCATCGGATGCGAGCGTAGTGAAATATGTTGGAGGTGCCAATGGATTATCAAATAGTGACGCCAATAGTCAGGGTTTTGCTAAAACATCAAAACCGGGAACTTATTTTCTAACTTCGGCATCACCGGCTGTATTTGCTTCTTATTCAGAAACACTTTTCAATCTTGCAGAAGCGGCAGCGCGTGGTTTTATTGCCGGAGATGCAGAGCAGTTATACAAAAATGCAATTACGGCATCTTTAAATCAGTTTGGTATTACCGATGCTACCGTTATTTCTAATTATCTTAATCAGCCAACAGTGCAGTACGATGCTGCAAATTATGCAAAATCGATTGGTACACAAAAATGGATTGCATTTTATGGACAAGGTCTTGATGCTTTTGCAGAATGGAGAAGACTTGATTATCCGGTATTAACAGCTGGTCCAGCTACAGTTTTAGACGGACAGATTCCTTCGCGTTTCTTCTATCCGGGTACAGAACAGTCATTAAACGGAAATAGTTATCAGGCCGCAATATCTGTTCAGGGAAAAGATTTGCTTACTACCAAATTATGGTTTGATGCCAAATAAATAAGCGTAAATAGTATTTTATAAATGAATGCTATTTATTGAAAATGAAAAAGCTAAATCGAAAGATTTAGCTTTTTTTATATCATGAACTTAGTTTTTCAGTGCTTTTAATTCTTAAGCAATGTTCGGTTCCTAAATACAAGGGATTTCCGTGTTTTTCTGACCAAAAGCCATCCAATACATCTTTGGTTATACAACGATAAACGGCGACACCTTTATAGGTTTTCCTGTCATCACCTTTATAGCTAAAATTAATCACTAAAATATTGTCTTTAAAAAAACCGTGTCCTTTTTGCTGTTGCGTATCGTTAATAAGCCACAGCGCAACAATTCGGTTATTTTCATCCAAATATAAATGTAAAATACCTTTATAGTTTATTTCCTGACTCTCCTCCTGATTACTCCCTGAAATGGAATAACTGCCTGTTAAATCTTGTATTGTCATTATATTTATTGATGCTGAAATTCGTTTTTCTGAGTTATTCTGAGGTGCAAATTTGAATAAAATATAGAAAATAAACAATCAAAGTTAGGGATATTTGAGGTGATGGAAATGTTCTGGTTTAGGCATGTGTTCTTGTTTTTAAATTTGTAATAATTTCTAAATATCTATTTTCAAAAACAGACTGATCAACAGGTAACACAACCGATCCTTGCTCTCCGAAGAATTCTTATGAAACTCTGCGAAGTCTCCTGATTTCGCACCCGCAAGACTTCACAGCGGGGATTTTATCTTAATCCTTTAATAACTTAACTTTGTAAGTTATAGCTTATTTATGTAAGAATATTTCCTATATTAGCTATTCTAAATATAAATTATAATAAAAGATTTTGAAGCAAAAAGATATATTGGAATTTTGGCGAAATATTGAAATATTCAATCTACCGGATTTTAATAATAATGCTGCCTTGTTAAAAACAGAGCAAATATTTCCTTGGGTTTTAAACAAAACAGCTGCCAAAAAAAATTATGTTTTGCAACACACTTTAATTTTCGGAAGATTAGAAAAGAAGAAGATTGTGGATCAAATTGATCATTTTTTGAATGGTGAAATTACAAAGGGAGACTGGGAAGAAACTATTTCCGGATATACGTGTCTTTCAGCATTAATTCTAGATCAGGGAGGAAGACCAGATGAAAAAAGTTATGTAACGGCTTCATTTTCTTTTGGAATAAATGCATTAATAAAAAAACAAAACTTGTCTGTTGTGTATGCCGATCTGGAAAAATCAAAAGAAGATTTTGAGATCAGATATAATATCCCTGAAATTATAAATAACAGCGAAAATGATAAAAAAGAAGAGCCTTCAAGAAAAGGAGATATTATTTCTTCGGCACATTTAAATGAAGAATTAGATTATCTGCATAAACAATTTGACATATGGAATAAGGAGGATATAAAAATTTATATGTTTTCTCAGGAAGTTCCCAAAGACAATAAATCAGATACTAGTTTTTTAAACAGTTTTTATTTAAGTGATTTAAATTATCTCTGTAATTTAAATGAGAAGGAATATAGTAAAACTTTAAAAGCTTATCTAAACTTATCTGTAGATACATCTATTCGAAAAGATATTATTTTAGATAAAAATCAACTGTCTGCCTCTGTAAATCCAAAATTAATGCAGGCTGGCAGATGGCCTTCTAACATAGATTATAGTTTATACACTGCACAACTTGGAGCAGTCAACGACTTATTTTCAGAAAATGAACCCTTTGTAAAAGGAATCAATGGACCTCCGGGAACGGGAAAAACGACATTACTATTAGACGTAATCTCTGATGTTATTGTTAACCGAGCTAAGGTTATTGCTAAATTAGGTTGTAGAGACATTTTTGAAGGAGGATATAATAAAGTAGAAAAAGAAAATGGTTTCAATTTATTTTCTTTTAATCTAAAATCAGATTTACAGAATAATTTTGGAATTGTGATTGCGAGCAATAATAATTCGGCCGTTGAAAATATTACAAAAGAACTTCCTGCTAAAGAGAAGATAGATTGCATTATGTTTCCTGATGCAGATTATTTTTCAGAATGCTCAGAGAGACTAATTTCCGTAGAAAGCTGGGGTACGCTAGCAGCTGCGCTAGGAAATAATCAAAATCGGCATATTTTTAAAAATGCTATTTGGAAGTCAGATAAAGAAAATCAAATTTTAGGTCTTGAAGACTTATTGTATAATGTTTATAAAGATAAAGAAAATGATTCAACAGCTTATAATCAGGATTTATTCGAAGAAACAAGAAAAAAATTAAAACAACTTCATGAGGAATTTGAATCATTCATAAATAAAGTAGAAAAATTTCACAACTCATTACCTGTTTTTATTGAGGCAAAAAATGATGAAATTATTTTGAAAAAACAGATTCGGAAAACAGATTCGGAAATAGATAAAAATCTCGAAATAAAGAAAGAATTAGATAATAGTATCAAAAATGAGCTTTTAGAAAGCGAGAGAATTCAAAATGCTTTAACTGTTATTAAATCAAATAAACCCTCGTTTTTCTTTTTTCAAAAGCTTTTTGGAACCAAATCATTTAAAGAATGGAAAAAGCAAGCTGATTTATTTTTAGTTCAGTTTAGTGATTCGCAAAATGTTTTAAAGATCTTAAAAAAAGAGCTATCACATACGGAAAAAAAGATAAAAGATTTAGAAACTAAAAAGAACAGGTACCAGGATAATTTAAAGGATAAATTAAAAATAATCGATAATTATCAGAAACTTAATATAAAAATTAATACAGATTTTGGCATTGAAAATAAGCAATTGTTTACTGAAGAGTTCCATCAATTATCTTTAGAAGAAATTCATCTTCGAATGCCTTATTATTCACCAAAAATTGCAAAATTGAGAAGTGATATTTTTATTCAAAGTCTCAACTTGCATAAATATGTTATATTATCTAATGCAAAAAAGGTAAAAAACAACCTCAATCTGTTTTTTGAAATGATCCTTGGCTGGGTCGAAGTAGAAGCAAAACTAGCTCAAAATTTATGGGATACCTTTTTTCTTTGCATACCAGTTGTTTCTACTACTTTAGCTTCAGCAAGCAGATTATTTCCAAACACAAATGAGAATCAAATCGGTTGGTTATTGATTGATGAAGCAGGGCAGGCTACACCACAATCTGCTGTAGGAATTATTCACAGATCAAAAAGATGTGTAATTGTAGGTGATCCATTGCAGGTGGAACCTGTAGTTACTATACCGGCAAACTTAGTTGCAAAGTTACGTCAGTTAAGTAACGTTGATTTGTTATGGTCTCCCTTACAAACCTCTGTACAACAACTTGCAGATAGAATTTCATTATCTGGTACCTACATGCAAAATGGAACAGAGTCAGACCCGATATGGACTGGTTTTCCTTTGAGAACACATAGAAGATGTGATGAGCCTATGTTTTCTATAGCAAACAAAATTGCCTATAGCGACCAGATGGTAAAAGCTGTTAAAGAAAATTCTAAGGAAATTTTTATAGGAGCATCTCAATGGTTTCATGTTGAAAATATAAATCCACCAATAAATAAACATGTAATAATTGAAGAAATGGATTTGCTAAAAATTAAAATTACCGAGTTACTTAATAGCGATTATAGTGGTAATATTTATGTTATATCGCCATTTAAGTCGGTTGCCGGAGCTTGTGATAACGAATTTAGAAAGATAGAAAACGTATTCTGCGGAACTGTTCATAAATTTCAGGGAAAAGAAGCTGATATCGTATTTCTGGTTTTAGGAAGTGATCCTAAATCATCAGGAGCAAGAAAATGGGCTTCACAAAAACCAAATATTCTGAATGTAGCATTGACTCGTGCCAAAAAAAGATTATATGTTATTGGTAATAAAAAGTTGTGGAGTCAATGTGAATATTACAAAGAGATGAACAATGTGCTAAGTCAGAATTAGTGAAAAACATTATAAAAGCATAGGTTGCCTTAATAAAAACTCCGCAAATGTCTCTGACATTGCGGAGTTTTTATTATTACATGCTTGTAAATTGTTTAGGATCATAAAAAAACTTTTCCGATTTTATCAGTTCTTCCTGCCAGTTTTGATACGCGATTTCTTCAATTTCAGAAATAGTTCCATTTTTCCATTCAAATCTAAAATACCATCGAATAACAACCTGATCACCATTCATAAAATACGGGCGAATACATTTGGATACTAAAGATTTGACATTTAAAAGTGTATTTTTTTCGTTAGCCACAAGATTATCTCTGCCTACACGTGGTTCTGCCTGATTTTCCTGCATTGACGCATCAATAGTATAAAATTTTTCAATCGCTTTATCATGTTCGTTAGATTCGACCATAGCAATAAATTGTTCAATTGTTTCTGGTTTAGGCATGAGTTCTTGTTTTTAAATTTTTGATAATTTCTAAATATCTATTTTCAAAAACAGACTGTTCAACAGGTAACACAACCGATTCAAATAATTTCATCAAATCTTCTGAATGGCTTGCTGCTTTTTTTGTCTGGATGTCGTACTGAATAAACTTTATCCACAGAATTGCTTTTAATTCAGTTTCATTTTCATTCCACATTTTCATTTCAACCAGTAAAAGGTTGTCTGTATATTGAATCAGCTGCGACTCAATTAATACCGTTTCCATTGTAAAAGCCGGCTTCAAATAACTGATCTGATTTGATGCAACAACCCAGCTCAGTCCGGTGTTTTTCATATATTTAAATATGTCAAGATCATAGTTTTCTGCAATTTGATCCTCGCGCACATTAATAAAATATTCTAAATATTTAGAATTGTTCAAATGATTAAAAGGATCACAATCCTGAAACCTTACTTTTCTTTTTGTCTTTAATATTTTTTCCATTTTTATAATTATTACATCAAATACCGATCGGTATCTGAAAGGTTAAAAAATTTTTATTTACTGATGCTTTCAATTATAGTTTGATCTATAAAATCCATTGCGTCATTGATGTATGTCGGGTCATTGTGGGTAAATGTCAAAAGAGAACTGCCTTCAATTAAGGACAAAATTATTTTAGCATATTTATCAGGATCGGTATTTTGCTTAATTTCATTATTAATAATTCCATCCTTGATAATATTGGTTAAACCAATGGTAAATTTTTGAGATAAATTTTGCGCTGCTTTAAACAGTAACGGATTAATAAATTTGGTATCAACTCCTGCACGCAGCATCGGGCATCCGCCTCTGTCTTTCACCAAATCATAATAACTGCGTTGATATTCGGTTATAGTATGAAGCTTATTTAAACTGCCTTTTTTACTGGCAACCAGCTTGAATAAGGGAGTTATTGCAAGGCTTACATTTAATTGAAATGACTTTAACGCTAAATCTTCTTTATTCAAAAAATTACAGTAAATAGCACCTTTTGTAAGACCTGTAGCCTTAGTGATATCCGTTAGGCTGGTTCCAACATATCCTTGTTTGTTAAAAATCGGAGCTACTTTATCTAAAATAATTTCAGAAGTATTCATAATGTTTGATTAGCGATTCATGACAAATATAATACAAATACCGATCGGTATGTGTGAATGTGGTGAAAAATTTTAAACTGCAGTAAGAAGTTCCGAGAAGTATGGATTAAGAAATACAAAGAAAATAAGTATATTGTAAGTCTATTGGATATCTTTCGTAAGATAATTCAATATCAACAGACTAATTAATTTGAATTTATGGATATGAAAAAGTTAGCCCGAAATCTTCAAAGCAGTTTTTCAAAAGGTCGATTTTTGTGTTTAGTATTTGCAGCCGTATTTTTTATGTCCGATACTTTATCTGCCCAAAAAAAAGAGATGATGATTCGTATTGCAGAAATTGAAATTTATCCCGAACATTTATCGCAATATAAAGCCATATTGAAAGAAGAGTCGGCTGCCTCTGTAAAATTAGAACCCGGCGTTTTGGCAATTTTTCCTATGTATCAAAAAAATGATTCTACCCAAATAAGAATAATCGAAATATATAATGATAAAGAGGCTTATCAGGCGCATTTAAAAACACCGCATTTTCAAAAATATAAAACCAGTACAACTAAAATGGTTAAAGCATTAAAACTGGTAGAAATGGATGCAATTGATCCCGAATCTATGAAAATGCTGTTTAGGAAAATTAATGAATAATAATCGTGAGTTACAGCCTCTCTAGATTTAGATTTGTTTATTAAAAAGACCTATGAGTCCGCCAGAAGCAAGAATGTGTTTATCCATGGCTTTTAGAAGTGCATTTTTGTCTGAATCTGGGGGTAGATCCAGTTTTACATCTAGGGCATATACCTTAAAATTATAGTGGTGTGTACCGTTTGGCGGACAAGGTCCTGTATATTTGTTTTCGCCTTTCCCATTTTTTCCCTGAACTCCCGGCGCAGTATTTCTCTCAATCTTTCCAACCACAGGAATATTCCACATAACCCAATGATCAAAAGTACCATTTGGCGCATCAGGATCATCAACGATTAACGCCAGCGATTCTGTGTTTTGTGGAATATCTGTAATCTTAATTTCCGGATTGGTATCAGAACCAATGCAGGTATATTTGGCCGGGATCATTTCGTTATTTAAAAAGTCAGGGCTCGTGACTATTAGCGGTTTTTTAAGGGCTGTTGCCATAAATAGGAGAATAACGTTAAGATTTTCTATTTTTTATCTGTATTTGTTTTTAATCCCCAAAGTTCAATGTGCGCTTTTTTACCATCATTGTTATTGGCTGTATTGTATCTAAAAATGACTTTTCTGATAATTCTTTCACCATTACCGTCCAATTGTACCACTCGGCTTTCACCTGGTGATTTAATGCTTTCACCAATAGAAACGTTTTGCATATCGCCTTTATCAAAATTAATTTCAAATGATTTAAAGTTTACCGGCGCATCGGTTACCTTAATTTTAATTGCGCTAAAGCGACTCGCGCCAATAACCACAATTTCATCTTTTTCGTGTGTAAAGTCTACTCTTGTTTCACCAATTTTTTGCCATCCGCTTTTATCGCTTAATACCACTGCTGGTTTTTGGGCAAATGCCGTGTTGAAGTTTGCTGCCAGGAGCAAAACAAATAATATCGTTTTTAAATTTTTCATAGTATTTGAATTTAATAGTTTAACTGTTTTTAAATATCTAATTTTTAGTTATTTATGAAACAAAAGAGATTCTTTTGCTTAATTCTGAAAGTTAAAATTAGAATAGCCGAATATTTAAAACTTATATAATTTTTGCTAATTTTTATAATATTATAAGGAGTTGAAAGCACTAATTGATTATTTGGTATAATTTCATGTAGTTTATTTTATAATTTATTAAAGTGAAATAAAAAATGAAAGTTTTAAATTACATATTGATTGATTTCTTAGCTTTGTACAAAGCACCAAAAACTTTTTTACCATGCCTGTAATTGAACAATCAGAATATAATTTTCCTCCGATTATTCATCGGAACAGGCATATATCTACTATTTACGCTGCTTTATTTAAAAAGTTCGACGTTCCCGGATACACAAGAGAAAAACATGAATTGAATGACGGAGATTTTATTAATATCGATTTTATTATAAAAGATCCTAAAAATGCAGTGATTTTATGCCATGGTTTAGAAGGGGATTCCCGAAGAACTTATAACAATAGCTGTGCGACTTATTTTCAGGAGAAAGATTTTTCAGTTTTTGCGTGGAATAACAGAACCTGTGGCGGCGAAATGAACCGATTGCCGAGACTTTATCATCATGGTGCAGTTGATGATCTTGATGAAGTAGTTCAGTTTGTCCTGAAAAAAGGTTTTGAAAATGTTTATTTAATTGGATATTCAATGGGCGGTGTTCAGCTTTTAAACTATTTTGGCTGGACAAAAATGGATGAACGCATAAAAGCAGGAGTTTCTATTTCTGTACCAACCCATATTGCAACAAGCGCTGAAGTACTCAAACAAGGTTTTAACAGGGTTTATTTAAAGAATTTTACAATTGATATTAAAAGAAAACTTAAACACAAAGCAGCGCAGTTTCCTGATTTTATAAACCGTGATCAAATTGACAGCATTACATCTTTTGATGAAGTTGATCATTATTTTACAGCGCCACTGCACGGTTTTGCCAGCCGTGATGACTATTATCAGCGTGTTTCTCCTGAGTTTTCCCTTAAAAATATTACCATTCCGGTTTTGATTATTAATTCTCTCGATGATCCTTTTTTAGGCGAAAGATGTTACCCAACAGCGATCGCAAAGGACAGTCCATATGTCTATCTTGAAACACCCAAATATGGCGGACATTGCGCTTTCCCGCTGCGCAATTCAACGTATTCCTATGCAGAAAAAAGAGCTTATGAGTTCTTCAAATCCTTCCAATAATCGGGTAAGCATTTAATAAGTTTCAGGTTAATCATAATTATACGAATTGAGTACATCTTTTTACTAATGACTTAAGTGAGAGGATATAAAATACAATTCAAATTATATAAAATGTTTAGTTCCTCATATTTTTAAATTTGAAAATATAACGAACAAACAATAATATTATGAAAACGCTATCTAAATTAAAGATTATTTTGGCTGTACTGACAATAGGACTTTTGCTTTCCTGTAAAGATAATAAAGATGGGTACAGTGATGAAATTGACACAAGACAAACTCCCGATACTACTGCTGTAGACACCACTGGAAATAAAGGTTCAAACACAACCGGTACAAATACAACCGGCGCAACAGGAACTGAATCTGAAGGCGTTACCGGAGCGGGAAGTATTTCTGATCCCGGAACTGCTACCAAGAGAGAATCTACCCAAGGTACAGGAAGTGGTCCCGGAGAAAGTGCAAAAGATGGTGCAACATATGATATTTCATCTCAAACTAAAGATACCACAAACACTAAACAGCCTGTAAAAGGAACCAAAAAATAACTTTAAGACTTTATTAAAAAGAAAATTTTTACACTTGGATACAAAATTGAGATTAAATACACAATTTGTTTAATGTTTTTTGATAATTATTGAACAAATCGTATATTTAATTTCAATTAATAACCCCAAATAGTATTCGAATGGAAAAGTATATAATCTTAGTCGAATGCGCAGAGCAGTGTATTGATCTACTTTGTGAATTTTCGCAGACAGATAATTTTTACACAGCTACAATTGCTAATCCATTTGACTCTATTTTTGTTATCACTGAAGATAATGAACGCCAAAGTTATATTCAGGCAGCCAAATATATTCTGGACCAAGGCAGGGTTATTTCGGTTGTACCGCTAATGGAAAAAAATTCACTGAATTTTTTTCGTATTTACATTAGGATTGAAGAAATAAACAGACATTTATCCAGATTAAAAAACATTCATATTAAGTACCGCTAAAATGCCGCGTAGGCATATAAATATTTATTCTCGTGCCGGCATTTACAGTGCTGGTTGCTTTTATGAATCCGTGATGATCATCGATTATTTTTTTTACCAAAGTTAGTCCCAGTCCGCTTCCGCTATATTGATTGTTATTATGCAGCCTGTAAAAAGGATCAAAAATTCTGGTTTCGTATTGTTTGTCAAAACCAATTCCATTATCACTAATGCAAATTTTTATGAAACCCATTTCCGGATTTCCGCCCAGTTCCTTAATTTCCTCAACAGAAGGCGAGTTGGTTTCAATTTTTATTTCAGGAATAGTATCTTCTTTGGTATATTTGATTGAATTGTCTATTATATTATTAAATAGCTGTTTCATTTGATGCGGAATCGCTTCTACATGAGGTAAAGGAGCAGTTTGTATGACGACCTTTTTCTCTTTAATATTATTTTTAAGATCCGTCAGGTTTTTTTTCACGATCAAATTCAAGTCTGTTTTTTTGTATTTTTTTTCTAAAAAGCTGATTTTCGAATAATGAATTAAATCTCCTATTAGCTGTCTCACATTATTTACTGTAAATAGTATTCTTTCAAGATTGTGCCTGCCGGCTTCACTCAAATTTTTTTCACTTTCAAAAAGCCTTGTGCTAAACATATGAATTTTGTCTAAAGGATCCTGCATATTATTACTTGCCGCCGCTGCAAAAGTTTCTAACAGCTTATTATGTTTTTGCAGTTCCAGATTTTTCGATGCTAATAAATCATTAGTTGCAACTACTTCGGTAATATCTTCCATTGCCAAAAGTATAAGGCCGGAAGGCTTACTATCCAAAATTTGACACGCATTAACATAAATAATTTTTTTTCCAATATGCTGGCAAATTGTTTCTATTCTAAGATTTTTAATGTTTACTTGCTCGTTTTGCATTTTAAGAATTTGTTCTTTCAGCTCAGCAATATCCCATTGGCAATTTCCAATTTCAAAAAAGTCAAAGCCTTCGGTCTTATTCTCATCGGTTTTAAAATAATTATAAAATGCCGGATTTGCACTTTTAATGATAAAGTTTTTATCCATTATAAGCAATGGCTCACTAATGGTTTTAATAATCGATTCGGCGTAATTTCCCATATTGATCAGCTGTTGCTGACGGTCTAGCAATTCATCATTGAAAACAACTAATTCCTCATTTTTAGACTGCAGTTCTCTGGTTATGGCTTCAAGTTCTTCATTCATTGCCTGAAGTTCTTCACTGCTGCTTAATAATTCTTCATTAGTAGTCTGAAGTTCTTCCAGGGCTGTCTGCTGATCTTCTGTTACTAATTTCATATCTGCCCGAACTTGTAATAACTCAGTTTCGAGATCGTTAATTCGATTAGCAGAAAAATCTTTTTCTTTGAATTTAATTTCATCCTGAACAATTGCACTTCGATTAAAGATAATTAGCAAATAATCAGTTTGATTATTTACGGGCTGTATTTCAAACGAAACCAAATACGGGTACGGCGTGTCACTTACTTTAATATTTTGCTTTTGAATTCCTGTATTATCATTTTTAGCCTTTATAATTGCATTATGCAATTCAAAACTAATGCTGTCACGGGCCATTTTTAAAATATTAAAATTTGGTTTTCCCGGAGATGGCAATAGGAAAGGACTGGTATCACCATGAAAATGAATTACTTCCAAATGTTTATTTATGATTACGCTAGACGGCGTATATCGCGAAAATAAAAGATTCGAGCCCATTTTGATAAATTCTTCCTGTGGGTTCAGTTTATTTTTGGATATTGTTTTTACTTCCTCTTTTTCAATGTTGTCTTTAGTCTTAAACGATTTATTATATCTGCCCGGAATATCTTTTACGGCGTAAATTTTTTCCTCTTTGCCTGTAATCTCAAATAAATTGTGTCCATTAAGAGCAGTTTCTGATTTTCCCAGAAATAAAAAACCTTTTTCTTTCAATGCATAATGAAACGAATTCAGAATTTTATTTTGCAGTAATGCATCAAAATAAACCAAAACATTACGGCAGCATACCAAATCTATTTTAGCAAAAGGAGGATCTTTGATAAGGTTATGGGTGGCAAAAACGCACATATCCCTGATGACTTTATTGACATGATATTGGCCATCTCTTTTTATAAAGTAATTTTGCAGCCTTGTTTCAGAAATTTGCTCCACTTCCTGAGCAGAATAAGTGGCTGTTCTGGCTTTTGTAATGCTTTTTTCTGAAATATCAGAGGCAAAAATCTGCACTTTTATTTCATTTAATCTCTTTTGAGCCAGATATTCATGAAGGCAGATGGCTAATGAATAGGCTTCCTGACCCGTTGCACATCCCGCCGCCCAGATGCGTATTGTATTATTTTCGGTATTTTGAATTATTTTTGAAAAAATAAGGTCTGGCAATGAATCAAAAATAGCTGCATCCCTAAAAAAGTACGTAACAGGAATCAATAGATCGTTAAAAAGGAAGTCTTGTTCTGTTTTATCGTTTCTTAAATAATTGTAATAATCCTCAATAGAATTCTTTTTGCAAATTACCATTCTATGGGCAATACGTCTTCTGATTGTTGGCTGTCTGTAGTGGCGAAAATCATTACCGGTTCTTAAAAAAATGAGATCCAAAATCTTAAATAATAATTCTTCATCGTTTTTTACTGTAAGATCCTTATCATTATAAGCGTCATTAGTCGCATAGCTTTTAGCAATTTGCATTACTTTCCCGATAATGTCTTCCGGAGTTGCAATATAATCGGCCAGACCGGCATCGATGGCATTTTGAGGAATTCCCTTAAAAATAGTCGTTTCGGGATCTTGTACTACAGTAGCGCCACCTAATTCCTTAATTCTTTTAAAGCCAGAAGTTCCATCAAAAGCAAATCCGGAAAGAAGTATTCCAATAACAAAACTCTTATGAACTTCTGCCAATGATTCAAAAAATATGTCAATCGTTTTATTGATCTTATCACTGCGGTTTCTTAAATATAGTTTTAAAGCGCCATCCTGCACGATCAGATTATTATTCTCCGGCATAACATAAATTTGATTGGGGGCCAGATTAATTTCGCTGACAATTTCATGAACCGGAAGGTCTGTATATTGCGAAAGCACTTCGGCAAGGTTATGATAATCATCGGATATTTGCTGAACAATATAAGCCATCGAAGAATCTTCAGGTATAGAAGAAACTATTTTTACAATAGCATCAAAACTGCCTGCTGCGGCGCCGATGCCTACTATTGGAAAACTTGATATTGTTTTTTTTAGTGTAGTTTTAGTTGCATTCATTAGAATGGGTTTTAATGAAATGGGAGAAAATTAATACTCACCAATTGATAATGGTAAGTCTGGAAAAATGAATAAAAAAATGGAACACTCTCGAAAATGCAGATGATTAGTGCTACATCAGAGTTTTAGTCCATAAATCACTTAGGTACAAACAAGAGATTGGCATTTTCCGGCAATAATAATAAAGAGAAAATAGCTTTAGGATGCGATAAATATGATTAGATATTTATAAGATAAAAGTATTTTTTCAGAAGATTGAACCTAAGCACTATTTTTGAATTTTAAAGTATTAGTGAGTTTAATGGTGAAATTTTTCGGTTCTTTTTTACAATCTTCATCGTCAGGATGCTGGCAATTAATACTTACAAAAGATAAGAAGAAGAGAGATATAAATGTTGTTAGTTTAAGTAAATACATAAGTAAAGGCTTATAAAATGAGTCGATTAAAACAAAAATAAATGCCTTATTAACCATGTTTTTATATATTAAACGCAAAAAATTACATAATTCCCATATTTTTAGATTTTATATAAGAATATACTGCAATTTTTACTTTTAGTTGTAAAATAGAAATTCTTACATATTTTAGCAGAATAGTGTTGCTTTTATTTGATTTTTGATTGTATAAACGCATCTACAACATGCTGAACAGAACGTGCAACATCGCCTGCAATTAGATTTGTTTCCAGCAAATAAGTGTCAACAAAATCATCAACTGTTTTTTCAATGTCATCTAATTTTTTAATTTCATTATTTTCCTTGTCAAGGATAGAATAAGTGCTTTCGAGGTGCGCTTTTAATCCTATTTCAAATTGCTTTAGTATCTCTTCCATTTTTGATTTTTTAAATTATACTTTACTTTTTTGAGTATCTTTTTGATTTCGAATTGAATAACATGGTGTTATTTAAAAAAGATGCTTTGGGCTTTTGTCAATGCTTTTGTCATATCGATACCTTTTTTTAAAGTGTCCTTAAAAAGATCACCTTCTCTTTTAATTCTTTCGATAGAATTTGTTATCGTAAAATCTTTCATCGTAAGCCCTTTTTTAACTTCATCCCAATGCAAAGGCATAGAGACTGTTGCTCCCGGTTTAGGACGAAGCGAGTAGGGACTGGCAATTGTTGCTCCGGGACGGTTTTGAAGAAAGTCAAGATACATTTTGCCATTCCGGTTTTTGATTTGGCGTTCCATAGAAGTAAACTCAGGCAATTGCTCATGCACAATTGTTACAATAAGTTTTGCAAACATCTGCGACTGATCATATGAATATTTGGCGCCAAGGGGAATATAAATATGAATTCCTGTCGAACCGGATGTTTTTACGAAACCCGGAATTTCAATTGCATCCAATATTTTTTTTATTTCCTGAGCAGCCTCTATAACCTGATCAAAAGTATTTTTATCAGGATCAAGATCGAGAACACAATAGTCGGGATTATCAGGATGCTGAATTCTGCTGAACCACGGATTCATTTCAATGCAACCCAGCGAAGCCATATACAAAAGCGTAGCTTCATCTCCGCCAACAAGAAATTCCTTGTCTTCGCCATCACTGGTAGTATACGGAAAAGTATTAGCCCAATCGGGAGCTTTTCCCTTTACATCTTTCTGGTAAAAACTCGGACCGTGAATACCACCCGGAAAACGATTAAGAGACAATGGACGGTCTTTGAGATAGGGAAGAATATATTCGGCCACCTGATAGTAATAATTGAACATATCACGTTTCGTATAACCCTCTTCAGGCCAGTAAACTTTACTTAAGTTTGTAAATTTCAGGTTGTGTCCTTTTATTTTTTTTACCTGAGATTCTTCACTGGGGTTAAGTAATGTTTTTCTTCCGATGTTTGTTGGCGCAGTCACCAGGTCTGACTTATTGCTTGTTTCTTCCTGAATATCTTCTATGATTTCGATTGTTGGAGCCGCCGTTTCACGTACCACATCAGCAGCTTTTTTGTCAGCGCGCATTCCTTCGAATGATGGATGACGAAAAACACCATCACTCGTTACTTCTGCAAAACTAACCTCACAAACCAGTGCGGGCTTTAGCCAGGTTGCTACAGCATTAGGGGGATTAGGTCGAAATCGGGAAGGTTTGTTGATGTCGGGCTCAGAAGCAAACGGAATTTTGTTGGTAATTAAGGGTTTAAATTGCTGCATCATTTCTTTTTGCAATTTGTCACTAAAGCCCGTGCCAACCTTGCCAACATATTGCAAAACACCATTTTCAAAAACACCAAGAAGCAATGAACTGAATTGTTTTGAGGAGCCGTCATTTTTTGTAAATCCGCCAATAACCACTTCCTGGCGCAAATTGGCTTTGATTTTTAGCCATTCTTTATTCCGACTGTCGGGAGTATAAACAGAATCGGCTCTTTTTGCCATAATGCCTTCCAAACCCATTTTTTTTGCAGCTGCGAAAAAGTCAAGTCCGTTACCATTAAAGTTTTTACTCAGGCGAATGCGATCATCATTTTGTGGAAGTATTTCTTCTAAAATGGCCTGTCTTTCAGAGAGTTTAAGTGGCATGATATTTTTGCCATTGTACCAAAGAATATCAAAAACATAATAAATAAGATTACCGTCTGCTTCGCTTCTCCAGTTTTGCAGCGCGCTAAAATTAGCCTTTCCATCTTTCCCGATCACCACAATTTCACCATCAATTACAAGATTTACCGACCATTTTTCCATAACATAAGTTATAGGATAATATTTATCTGCAAAAGATTTGTTATTGCGTGACAAAATAGAAACAGAACCGTTCTCTACATAAGAAAGAGCCCTGTAACCATCCCATTTTACTTCGTAAATCCAATCAGGATCATCAAAGGGCTCGTTTACTAATGTGGCAAGCATTGGTTTTACTCCCAAAGGAATTTTGACTGTTATACCTTTTTCTAGCAGTGCCTCAATTTTCTTTGGAATTTTTTTAGCTGTTTCTTTTCTGTTTCTCATCATCTTTTCATTTATCAAAGTCAGCCGATCAGTTCTTAATATCGAAAAGATCGTTCTAACTTTTATTTTTTTGATCCCTGAAAAATTCACGGGCGCGTTTAAGTCCTGTCGCAATAGCAATGCCTTCTTCTACGCCCTCTTTAAGAAGGGCATTGGCGATTTCAACGGCTTTATCCCGAAGCTTTACAGGCTGATTTTTATAAGAGGGTGGATAATCTCCATTATACCATGGCATAACTTTAGTATTTATTAAATTGATTTTTTTATAATTAGATATAAATCAATAATTTACTTTAACAGTCTTATAAGGTATCCAGCGCCTTTTCAATTTCTGCTGCAGCATTGGTTCCTGTTCTTTCAATTGCCTTTTGGAGTTCTTCTTTGGTTACTCCAAATTTCTCTGTCCAATAAGATACTTCATGCGGTTCATTCATATTGATTCTTGATCTGTCCTGAACTCCTTTTTTGTTTAAATCGTCACTCATGATAATTAAATTTAATAGTTATTTAAAGTATAAAGTCTAACTGTTGGTTGCTGCGCTTCCGCTGCTTCCTGCACCGCCGGAATTGTCATTTCCACGATTATCTTCGTCATAGCGCTCGGGATTCGTACTTGTATCATCACGTTCTTCATCCCAGTCACCGCTATTTGGGTTTTCATCTTTATCTGGCTGTGCATGAAAAGGGCATCTTTGGTAGTCGTTGTATTGATTTGAATTTTCCATTGTTTTATTATTAAAAGGTTATAGCTTAAAATTAAAACAACGAACAATGTTTTTTTTATAAGAAAATCTCAATTTGTTATCGAATTTTCATCTGTAATTCTTTTTAACTAATTGAAAATGTATGAATAAGAGATTCTTAACGATACAAATTATATAAGCAATCCAAAAAATAATGTAAAAAAAATCTTGAAAAAGACTACAATTTTAAGGGTAGTTATAAGTCAGATAAATATGGAAAAAGAAGATGTTGAAATTACAGACTGGTACCGCATTTTATTTGGAGAGGCACCACCGGAGATACTTATAGAAGTTTCCATTCGAGCTATTATTTTGTATATATCACTGGTTTTTGTAGTGCGGTTATTGGGTAAAAGAACCAATTCGATACTCACTATTACCGAACGGGCAGTTTTTATAACACTTGGTGCTATTGTCGCTATGCCCATGCATGGTCCCGCGCACGGAATTATCATTGGTATGGTAGTATTACTAACCGTTATGATCTTACAGCGAAGTTTAACTCGAAGTTTTTTTATAAGCAAAAAATGGGAAAAATTGATGCAGGGAAGCGTAGCAACGCTAATTAAAGATACGGTTATTGATGTAAAACAAATAGAAAAACATTCTATTTCACGGCAGCAGTTATTTGAGCTTTTGCGCGAAAAAGAAATACGGCATTTAGGGCAGGTTAAAAGAGCTTATATCGAAGCCAGCGGTACCGTTAGTATTTACAAATATAAAGAACCAAAACCGGGATTATCGATACTTCCTCAAAAGGATATTGATATTATTATTCTCAAAGATGAAAAACACAGCGTCTGCTCCTGGTGCGGAACAATTGTCGATAAAAACCATTCAGCAGAATGTCCCAATTGCAGACATCAACATTGGGTTGAACCTTCAAAAGAATTTTTAAAAGATGGATAAAGATGATATCAAATTAAGTGATTGGGGACGCATTTTTTTAGGAGATGTGCCACCCGAATTTATTATTGAAGTCATTTTGAGAATGTGCTTTATATATATAATATTGGTTATATCGCTGAGATTATTAGGCAGAAGAATGGAATCTATGCTTAGTCGGGGCGAAATGGTGACTTTAGTAACTCTGGGTGCATCAGTTGGTGTTGCCATTCATACTCCCGAAAGAGGACTTTTGCCATCTGTAGTTGTTATAATCATCATTATCTCGCTGCAGGCATTACAGTCTTACATAACTTCGAAAAATGCTAATGCAGAAAGAATTTTGCTGGATGAGATTTCAACTTTGGTAGAAAATGGACGTATGGTGGTAAGTGAAATGAAAAAAAGCCGAATTACCCGAGAGCGTCTTTTTGCTGCTTTAAGGCTCAAAGGCATTATTAATCTGGGTACAATTCAGCGAGTTTATTTTGAATCTAAAGGTGTTTTTTCGATAGTAACATACATTGATGAAAAAGAAAGACCGGGATTATGTTTGCTGCCGGAAAGTGATACTGATTTTAGAGCAGAGATAAATTACAATCAGGATTTTATTGCCTGCAGAAATTGTGGAAATACAGTTTCTATCCATACTATAGAACAAAAATGTACATTTTGTCAGGGAAACGACTGGGAAACGGCTGTTAAGGATAATTCCTAAGCGATCCTAATTATGCAATTAAAACTTAAAAGATACAATGATAACATTCAAACAAATAAAACTGTTATTGACACTTTTTTGCCTTTTGTTTTTAATAACGGGCTGTACAACATGGAAATTGGGTAAGGCGGGACAGCAAAAAATTTCGGGCAAAACTTATGTAATAGTAGGAGCGTCCAGCGGTTTTGGACGTGGAGTGGCGCAAGAAGTAGGAAAATACAAAGCAAATGTAGTTTTGGCCGCCCGCAGAACAGACCTTCTGGAAGAAATTGCAGATACTATTCGTGCAAACGGAGGAAACGCTGTAATAGTAACTATGGATATTAGTAAACCTGAAGATTTGGAGCGGCTAGCGGATATTGCTGTAAAAGAATATTCTAAAATTGATGTCTGGATCAATATGGCAGGAGTAGCCGCTTTGGGGCGTTTTTGGGATATTCCTGTTGAAGATCAGGCGCGGGTAATTGATGTGAACCTGAAAGGATTTTTATATGGAAGCAGAGTGGCTGTGCAACAATTTATAAAACAGCGAAAAGGTATCCTGATTAATATGGGATCAGTAGAAAGCGAAATACCGCTCGCATACCAGATTAGTTATTCGGCATCAAAAGCGGGAGTAAGAAGTTTGGGTCTTGCATTAAGTCAGGAATTACGCCTCAATGATTACAAGGATATTAAAGTTGTTACAATAGAACCCTGGGCAGTTGATACGCCATTATGGAGGCATGCTGCAAATTATAGCGGTGTAGAACCTAAAATGTTATTGATGGATGAGCCTGATAAAGTGGTCAATGCGGTATTGCGTAAATCAATACGCCCCGCGAAAATAGTTCCGGTAGGATGGAAAGCAAAAGGATCTTCTTTTTTTGCCAACGTTTTTCCTCGTTTTACAGAATGGTTCGCGGGAAATCTATCACATAAATATCAAATAGAAATGGGACCTGAAGCTCCCGATACTCAGGGATCAATTTACAAACCAATGTACGAAGGACGTGGTGTTGATGATGGAGCCGATGAAAGAATGAAGCAGAATAGAAAAGAAGGCAAGGATAAGAAGAAATGAAATTACTTTATTGATTACGTGAAGTTTATGTTGGTAAATATTGTAAGTTTTGAAAAAAATTCTGTAAAATAACTTTAATAGAGAGGCTTAATTTTCCGAATATTAATTTTAAATAAACATATTATGATATTAGAAAATCAAAACACAGAAGGTGCTACGGCAAAAGCTATTGAAGAGCAAACATCAAAATTGCCGTCAGATTTATTTTTGTATGCCTCACTGGCTGCAATGGGAACATCTCTTACCCTAAAATGTCTGGGTAAAAGCCACAATGCTTTATTTGTAGGGCAGTGGGCTGCTCCATTTTTACTGTTGGGTATTTATAATAAACTTGTAAAACTGGAAGGTCATGATGCTCAGGATAAAAACGAAAATGTATAGTTATGGAAAAGCAACAAAATGATAGTACGGATAACGAGGAATTTAGAGATACCGATCAGGGATTTAATGCCAGAAATCAATATAGCGGATCCGGAGATTTTAGTCCTGACGAACAAGACAAACCTCTTGAAAATAGTGATGAGAAATTAGAATCACCAAAAAATGCAAGTGAGGAGCCTGATTCTCCTACAGATCTACAAGTGGATGAGTCAGGAAATTTAAAATCAAATAATTGAAAAGAAGCTTTGACTTCAAAAAAAATAAGCTGCCATTGGCAGCTTATTTTTCTATTATCAGCATTAAAACTTAGTGACTTTCACTGTTCTCAAACCCAAGAATCGTAATCATATAAGGCGTTTTTGAAACCTTGATTTTCTTGACAATTTCCATAGAAGTCAAATTCAATTGCAATAATTCTCCTGTATTTGGAGATGTGATGTAAGCAAATTTCTCTGTTAACTGAATTTGTGGTTTTAAAGTAGCGTCAGCTGCAGTTTCGGCGATAATCTTTCCTTCTTTTTCAACTGCCAGAGTATTCAGGTCATATAATTTGAACTCACCAGAGTGCAATAAAATTCCCAGTTTGCTATCATTGTAGCTTACTTTACATTGCATAATAGTCGTGTTTTGCAAAATTGGTTTAATTGTGCTGTTTACAACATCAATTAAATAAGCCCCTTTTGCGGCAGTATAACCTACAAATTTTCCTTTAGTTGAAGTTTCTAAAATGCTTCCAAACCAGGCAGTTCCAAAATCTTCAGGAAGAGCAATTAACTTTTGTTTTCCTGTACTTTCCACAACAAGAACTCCGCTTGCAGAACCAAAAACAGCATACGTTCCGTCAGAAGCATTTCCGTGAATTCCTTTGGTAACAATTGTGGCATCAAAAAGTGTTTTACCGCTATTGTCTATAATTTTTACTCTTTCAGGAAGCGTTCCTGTAATCGAATTATCTTTTTCGGTAATTGCATAAGTTCCGTTAGTAAAAGTCGCCATAGCACCGTGATGTGCCAAAAGTCCTGCATTTATCACTTTAAATGTCGCACCAGGAGTATTAATTTCAGATTCTTTTGCCACAGACAAGGTACCGTCTCCGTCATTAAAAGTCAATAATTCGCCAATTTTACTTTTAAAATGTGTTGGCAAAAGCGATTGTCCGGTCAAAGTACCAAATTGCGGAATACCATCTACATCAACATGATCGCCATGACTTTCAAAACCGCTGTCAAAAGTTTGAACTGTGTTGTCGGCTCTGTGAACAATTCCCGCGTATCTTCCGGATTCTGTGGTATAAAGAGAAGATTTTGCAAATTTTGCATTAAAAAAAGCCGTCGTTGCATCAACCGGATTTACCAATGTGATTTCATTTGTTTTTTCGTCAGAAAGTAAAATTCTAAGGTATTTAAATTCTGAAAGCGTTTCGTCCGGAGTTTCAACATTGTTGTCGTCATCATTACTACAGGAGATTACGAAAGTCGATAAAGCAAATAAGAAAATCAGTTTGAAATAATTGTTTTTCATTGTAAAATGTATTTAAATTAATATTTGGGTTTAATTAGAAACTAATGGTAATGGGCATCGATTTATAGACGCTCAAATTGTGTGTGGTATTTTTATAAAGAATTACCCAGTTGTACTGACCGGATTGCCAAGATTTATCTAAAGTTGTTGCTTCGCCAATAGCATCTTTATCAGCGCCAATCGTGATGCTTTCTCCGCCCCATATGTCATTTATTTTTTGAAGCGTAGCAATTTTTGAAGCAGCAGGAAGGTCTGTATGTTGTACTTTTGAAATTACAATCACCTTTTTATAATCAAGATTATCAATACTTTCAGGATGATAATTCAGGCTTTTTTTGATTAAAACAGAATATAAAATTCCGTCGCCCACAATCTGGCTCACCTGCGCATGGGCTGTAAGCAAATCATTTTTTTTGAAGATTAATTTCGGCTCCACCCAGGTTTCCATATAATAAATCAAATCATCGTTTCTGGAAATCATATCGCGACCAATTAAAGGATCGGCAGGCATATTGGCGGGATCTGTAATTGTGATTTCTTCCTTAATTTCGAGTTGGGTTCCATTTTCATCCAAGACAATAAAATAGAAATCAAATTTACCTTCCGGAGCATCGGCAGGAATTGTAAAATGTTTGTGTACATTGGTGTTTTTTGTTCCAATGTATTGAGACCATTTAAATTCCAGTTTCCAGTCTTTTGTGTAGGTTTCACCACTTTTCGGAAGGATTTTTAGCTGTACATCTGCAATTTTATTGCCGGCAACAACATCGGCATTAAAATGAAAATCACGGCCAATCAAAGCATGTTTGTTATTGGCAGTTCCAATTTCAATATTTTCGGCTGTTGGTTTTGCAGCTTCCTGGTTATCATCGTTATCACAGGAACTGAACGCTGTAGCGGTAAGGAGAAACAGAACAAATAATTTTACTTTTTTCATAAGATTTAGGATTTAACCCACTTGGTGTATTGTTTTTTAACACATAGAAACATAGAATTATTGAACTCAAAAAAAGGCGTTTCACTTGCATTAACAAACATAGCTATGTGTGAGAAACGAGTTTCTTTTGGTTTACTTTTTTCAAAATCATATCTATGTTTCTATGTGGTTAATTTTAGACATTAATGCCAAAGGGGGTAGGATTAATTAATTTGATTTAAAATTTTTATTGATAAATTAAGAACGGCACTTTTACCGACAGGATAATATTTCGGCTTGCCTCAGGAAGCTCGATTAACCGATAAAAACTCGTGTGATTGAGGTATTTGGTATTAAACAGGTTTTGAACCTGCAGACTAATTGTAAAATCCTGTTTTCCGGTTTTTAATTTCGTTCCCAAAGCAAGGTTGAAAACATTGCTGCTCGCGGTTTTCTTTTCGGGAGGAACGATCTGGTTTTGCGCTGCTGTATATCGGTAATCAAGCGAAAAATAAGTATCTCTTAAATTTTTGATTTCCGGACTGTACATCATCCCAAATAAAACCGAAGCAGGAGGATAGAAGGGAAGTGTATAGCCTTTTTTGTTTCCTGATAATTGTTCAGAATAAAGATATTCGGCCAGAATTTCGACACTTAGAACAGACAGAAACTGATAACGCGTTTGCAATTCGCCACCGTAACGCATGACTTTACTTTGCTCATATTCAAACACCTGATTACCTGCTCCGTAATAAATATCATGCTGCGAAGTGGGATTCAGATAAATATAATTGGGGAAATAATTAAAAAACGGACTCAGCTGAATGGACCATTTATTTTCCTGCCATTCCATTCCAAGATCTAATTGGTACGAACGTTCTGCAGATAAATTGGGATTTCCTTTTTCAAATCTGAAATAATGATAATTGACACCGTTTGAAGCCAGTTCTTTTGCAATCGGCATTCTAAAACTCGTTCCCAGATTTGCTTTTAAAGCCAATTTTCCCGGATTATAATTCACTCCCGCTGACCAATTAAAACTTTGAAATGTTCTGGTTAAATCATCTGAACGTTTTAAATATTGAGACGTTGTCTGGCCATTTTCTGTAATTTCACTTGGAAACCAATCGTTGTATTGTTCCATTTCGATTTTACCATAATCCAAACGAACAGCGCCATGAAGCAGCCATAAATCATTGATCCGGATTTTATCATAAGCAAATAATCCCGTTGTAATTTGCTGAAAAGCAGGAATTAAAAAACTCCAGCCATTAATCGTATTCTGCTGTTTTTCGCCATTGATTCCCACAGTAATCTGGTGTTTATTTATCGAAAATTCGTCTTTAGTTGCAATAGAAAAAACCTCTTTATCGTACTGTCTTTCCAGATGTTGAGGGGCGTACATATCATCAGGATACAGGGGCGGCATAAAACCATGATTGACATAATGGCTCCATTCGCGACGGAAATTCTTCTGAAATCCCAATTGCGTTTCCAACTCATGATTTCCTATTTTGAAAGAAGTTGTATTGCTAAGTTTGGTATGCGTAACTTCCTGAAAAGGCATCAAAATATCACGGCTCGATTTGTCGTGAAGTTCTGTATCAACATTTCTGGGTTCAAGTCCGTGAGCATTGGCAAAAAAGCCGCTTTTGCTGTAAACATTACTCACATATAAAACCGATTTAAATTTTTCGGAAACATATCCTGTGCTTGCGTGCAAATCGAGTTCGCGTCCTGCGGTATTTCGCAAGCGATTTTTATACAATGGAACGGCGTAATTGTAAACATGAACCGTGTCTGTGGGAACACGATAATCTCCGTAATCCATAACCGTCATTCGGGTATCTAAAAACCATTTTTCATTTCGACCAAACAGATTGATCGATCCGCCAAATTGTTCATTATTGCTTTTTACGGTAAAATCAATACTTCCGCCTAATGTGTTTTTTGAAGGCGCGGGAACCGGTTTTATATTGACCGCTCCGCCAATAGCATCAGATCCGTACATAAAAGACGAAGGACCTTTGATAATTTCGACGCGATTTACCGCATATTGATCGATTTCTAGTCCGTGATCTGCGCCCCATTGCTGGCCTTCGTGTTTAATGCCGTTTTCGACCACAATAACCTGATTAAAACTGAGGCCGCGGATTAAAGGTTTTGAACCTCCTGAACCAATGGAAATCGTTTTAACACCGGGAATTCTTTGAAGCGATTGCATCAGGCTTCCGCCGAGGTTTCTCTGGATAAAACTGCTGTTTACGGTTTCGATATTTAACGATTCTGCTTTTTTTCGGCGAAAGCCAAAATTATCGGAAACAATCACTTCTTCTAATTCTTTTATGTCTGGTTTTAAGAAAATATCCGGTAATAAAACGGCACTTTCTTTCAGCGAAAGCTTTATTTCATAAGGCAGATAACCCGCGTAGTTTATCGTTAAGCTTTTCGAATTTTTTGGAATATTTGTAAAATAAAAATGACCCTTTTTGTCTGTAATTGTGGTTAAATTACCGGGCTGAATAATAACGGTAAGACCTTCCAGCGAACCCCTTTCACTGGAAAGTACTTTACCTGATATACGAACTGATTGTGCTGCCGTTTTTGAAACTATAGCAAAACAAAAAAGCAGACAAAAAATTCGGAATCGATTTAATTTGGTTTTATACATCAAAATCAGCTTATAAAATTTTAATGCTTAAACCTTTAATGGTCTGCCAGCCTTCTTTATCCGTCAGGCGGATTAAAAAATGATAATCTCCGGGATCAATATCCTGTGGAATGCTGATTTCCTGAACGGCTTCGTAACTTTTTTGCCCTGCGGGAATTGTTACAGAATTGATGTATAACAAAGGATTTACAGGTTTTTTGATAGGATCTGAAACACAATCATTGACTTCTGTACTATGCGTATGATGATCAAAATTGTGGTGAATATCAAGACTGTAAGAACCTAATTCGGCATTATCTGTAAATTTTGTTCTGAAGGTGATTTTTTGTCCGCGTGTAATTTCACTGCATTGCACAGGAAAAGTATTCGAAGCAGAAAGATCAATAACCGGATATTCTGTGTCAATTTGCTCATTATCGCTTGAACAGGCGGTAACAAAAAAAGACATTGCAAGAAGCGAAAAGGCAAGTTGTAGTATTTTCATCTTGTTTGATTTGGTCTGGATTGTATTCATAAATATTAAATTGGGTTACGAAAGAAAACGATATAACAATGCAGCACAGCTATCTCAGAATAGCAATGATGGCATTACGTAATTTTTATAAACTAATGGGGCGAATTATGCTCTAATAAGCATTTTGTGAAATAAGCGTTTCACTTTTAAAACCAAATAAGAATTTCCAAATCAATTTACAATTGAAATCTATTTATCTGGTTTTAAAATGTAACATATGGCATTTACCTAAATAAGTTTTCAGGTTTTATTTTAATGAATTTGAAGTCGAATTATGAATATCAAAATTGATTTAATGATAACATAAAATGTTATTTATGACTACAGAAATCCTGAAAGAAATGAAACCTTCAAAAATAAAAGACATAAAAAACAATTGGGTTTTCGACAGCATTCAATTCTAAATAAAAAATGCGTGTACATTTCATCGTGAAATGATGGCTTATTTATTTAAATTCTTGGTGGTGCACGAAGCGCAAAAAGGGATCCTTTAAAAAAGGAAGAGTAGCCTTTGAAATAAAAGCCAACATTTGTAGTAATGCTAAAGCTTTTGTAAAAATCAAAATGTACAAATGAGAATGTACTAACTGGGCTAAATTTAAAATGACAGATCGAACATTCATCAGAAGAATGATCGTGTATTTTAAATTCGCTTTTATGTGAATGATGTTGTATTGAACTTTTATGTGCAGAATTATGATTCTGTATATGTTCATAAGAATGTATTGCCGGAAATAGTATTGCAAATACTACCAGCAGTGGCATAAAAAGAGTAATAAATTTAAATTTCTTTTTCATTCTGAACAATCATCAGCACAAATATAAAATTCTTATTTTTAAATGCAACTGTGTTTCATTAATTTTTTTTTGTTATTTATAAAAATACTGCAGAATATAGGAGATTATCTGGAATCCGGCGACTACAATTGACTTCAGAAGCTCAAAAATAGATTTAATGAAGATGATTTTTATGCCGCTTAAACAATTAAAATAGTTGTATTTTTGAGATATAAATTAAAAATTTAATTCAAATGAAATTGTTAGATGCCCTAAAGTGGAGATATGCCACGAAGAAAATGAATGGAGAAGTTGTTCCTCAGGAAAAACTTGATTATATATTAGAAGCCGCAAGATTATCACCTTCATCATCAGGTCTTCAGCCTTACCAAATATTTGTTATCTCAAATAAGGAATTATTAGAAAAAATAAAAGCTGTCAGTTTTGACCAAAGTCAAATTACAGATGCATCTCATTTATTAGTTTTTGCAGCCTGGGATAGTTATTCTCTTGAAAGAATAGAAGCTGTATTTAATAAAACGGTTCAGGAACGCGGTTTGCCATTAGATGCAATGGATGCTTACAAAGAAAGGTTATGGTCAATGTACGAACCTTTGGGTCACGAATGGCATGCAAATCATGCGGCCAAACAAGCGTACATTTCATTTGGTATAGCGCTCGCTGCTGCCGCTGAGCAAAATGTAGATGCTACACCAATTGAAGGATTTTTGCCGCCTGAATTGGATAAAATATTAGAATTAAATAAACAAGGCCTTAAAAGTGTTGTATTGCTTCCGTTAGGATATAGGGACGAAACCGCTGACTGGCTGGTAAACCTGAAAAAAGTGAGAACTTCAATAGATAAATTTGTTACTTACATTTCTTAATAATAAGATGTACTGTAATAATGAGAAAAAGTTCTTTTCTGTTTGTATATTTAAAATTGTAAAATAATAATAGGATCTATGAAAAAAATAGGATTTTTATCGTTTGGGCATTGGGCCAATCATCCATCCTATCAAACTCGTACAGCGGCTGATACGCTGCTTCAGTCGATTGATTTGGCTGTTGCTGCAGAAGAAATTGGTTTAGACGGTGCTTATTTCCGTGTTCATCATTTTGCAACACAGCTTGCATCTCCTTTTCCATTACTTTCGGCTATCGGTGCTAAAACGAGCCAAATTGAGATTGGAACAGGCGTGATTGATATGCGATACGAGAATCCGCTCTATATGGTGGAAGATGCCAGTGCTGCAGACTTAATTTCAGGTGGACGTTTACAATTAGGAATCAGCAGAGGATCGCCGGAGCAGGTCATTGACGGCTGGCGCTCTTTTGGTTATGAACCTCTGGAAGGTGAAACTGATGCTGATATGGGACGCAGAAAGGCTTTAGAGTTTTTGGATGGTCTTAAAGGTGAGGGATTTGCAGAACCCAACCCGTATCCTATGTTTCCAAATCCGCCGGGTTTGTTACGTTTAGAACCACATTCAGAAGGATTGAGAGATCGTATCTGGTGGGGAGCGGCATCAAATGCCACAGCTATCTGGGCAGCCGAAAAGGGGATGCATCTGCAAAGTTCTACCCTAAAGTACGACGAAAATGGTAAACCCTTCCATATCCAACAGGCAGAACAAATCAGGTTGTATAAAGAAGCGTGGAAAAATGCAGGACACGAACACCAGCCAAGAGTTTCGGTAAGCCGTTCTATTTTTGCATTGGTAAACGATCAGGATAAGTATTACTTTGGAAATCAGGCTAAGGGTTCGGACAGTTTTGGTAATATTGAAAGAGATAAACGAGCAATCTTTGGAAAAAGTTATGCAGCGGAACCAGAAAAGCTAATTGCTGAACTGGCTCAGGACGAGGCTATTCAGGAAGCGGATACAATACTGCTAACCATTCCAAATACCTTGGGTGTTGATTACAACGTACATATATTGTCGTCTATACTAAAATACATCGCCCCGGAACTGGGTTGGCGTTAAAAAATTAAGATTTATATCCCTCTTAATTAAAAGTCTCATTCGCCGCGGCGAATGAGACTTTTTATTTTGTTCTATTTAAAAAACACCTTAAATTCCTACTTATTTAGCTCATGTTTAAAAAAAAAAGAGTGAATTTTGAAAAAAAACAATGATAAAGTTCATGTTATCAAATATTTATAATATATTTAACTTATGAAACATGGGAATTGTGTAAAAATTGTTGATAAATTTGCAACATCATAATATTGGTAAAAATAATTTATGATAAGGCAATCCCAATCTGCTGTTTAACTTAAAATTTACTGTTGCGTATGAGAATATTTTTTATGGCACTGCTTCTTTCTTTGAGTTCTTTTACTACCTACAATGTAACGGATAAAAAAGAAATGTTATCTGAAGTTGAATTCGCACGACTTACAAATCATGTAAGCGAGATCAAATCTTTTACTTCTGCAAACCGCACTTACAGCAAGAAAATTGCTTTTCTTGTAGATATGAAAATCAAATCAGGAAAAAATCGTTTTTTTGTTTATGATCTTGAGAATGATCAGATAATTGACCAGGGGCTTGTTGCACATGGTTCAGGATCAGAAACAGGAATAAAAGGCGATATTTTGCAATTTAGCAATACACCAAATTCTAACTGCTCTTCGCTAGGCCGATATTCTATTGAGAAATCATATACCGGTGTTTTTGGCAAAGCTTTCAGACTTAACGGTCTTGATGAAACTAATAGCAATGCCTTGAAAAGAGCTATCGTATTGCATCGTTATAAAGAAGTTCCTGATGACGAAAAAGAATATTATATTATAAACAGCCATGGCTGCCCGATGGTAAGTGAAGTATTTTTTAAAAGACTTGAAAAAGTTATAGAGAGTTCAAATTCGAAAATAATGCTTTATATGTATTATTAATTAAACACAAGACATTACAATACTAAGAAACAATATATAAAGAGAAAGAGCTAATTAGCTCTTTTTTTTATTTTATATAGGATCAATTATTTTATTGTTTGATTTGTGAGAATACATAAAACATTTCCGTTCCAATTTGAAGACTGCGCTCCAGGTATACCTTTTTTTGTTTTGGAGTGCCATCTGATACCTTTGGATCTTCAAAAGTTATTGGAATACGTTTTTCGGCACCTTCAATAAAAGGACAGCCTCCATCTGCCTGCGAACAGGTCATTATGGCAACAAATTCACTCTGAGGATTAAAATCATCATCATAGGTTTTAGAAAAGCCGATCACCGGGAGTTCATTCGATGCAAACTTTATGGAATAAACAGGATTTTGTCCTTCTGAAATAACCTTAACCTTAAATCCTGAATATTGCAGCGTTTCGGCTACCATCGGAAACAGGGCAGTAGCTTCTGTACCTCCCGAATAACAGGAAACATTTTGTATGTTATAATTGGCAGCTGCGGTCTGCGCCCAAACCTGAGACAAATGGCTTCTTCTCGAATTGTGCGTACAGATTAAATTTAGTCGTATCGGCTGTTTATTATCGACTTTATTCTGAATATAATTAACCAAAGACTGCAGTATCGTTTTGCGTTCCTCCGGGATCTGATTAAAATCAAATGAATTAGTGGTATTCTTAATTTCGGTAAATAACATAGTTTGTCTGGTAATTATAATAGATTTTTAATGGTTATTTAAAAATCAACAACAACCTGATCCGGGTGCGCATGAATTTGAGCTGTCAGCATTTAACTGTGATAATTTTATCTTTGGTTTATCTGTTGGTATCCCGCACTGTTCCTGAGCAAGACAGGCAGTTTGTTTATTAAGCAGAATGAAATTTTTACCATTAAAACCTAAATCATATTTACCAATTGTAGTATCTTGATATTCAACTTCAATTTCATAATCTTCGATACCCAGAACCTTTTCTGAAAGTTCAATGATATGAATCAGTTTTTGTGGTTTAAGTCTATGTTCGTAATCATTGGCATTCCAAAGCTGAAAGTTTACAACAGTTTCTTTTCTTACTATTCCTCCGCAGTCAATGAAGTTTTTTGTGATTAAACCAACTTCTGTAACATGGAAATATTCCGGAACAAAATTCCCATTAGGCAATTCAAAATTTACAGCCTCCACTGTTTTTAATACTTCTTTAATTTCTGAAAGTTTCATAATGTATAAATTTAACAGCACTCGTTTCTCTTTTTTTCTAAATGAGCGCTGATGTGTTCAAAAAATCCTTTTATTTTTTCTAATCCCGGTTCATTAATGCAGTAGCAAATAGAGTTGCCTTCAATGCTGCCTTTTATTAAGCCTGCACTTTTAAGTTCCTTAAGATGTTGCGATACTGTTGGCTGAGATAGCGGTAATTCATTAACTATATCTCCGCAGATACAGGCATCTACTTTTAGTAAATATTCCATAATGGCGATTCGTGCAGGATGACCCAAAGCCTTAGCTAAAACCGCAAGTTCGTTTTGATTGGCTGTAAAATGATCTGTTTTTGTAGCTCCCATTGTTTTATATCTATATTGCAATATTACGATATAGTTTTGAGATTAGCGCATATTTTAAAAAATATATTTTGCTTGCTTGATTATTGTTATTTGATTTAAAAGAAAGCTAACTCAATAAATTGCAGATGATTAAAAACCAGAAAACAGGAATTAATGCAAAAACTGGACTAGTAACAAGTTAGTAATCCTAACTACTTTTGTGCTGTAATTAGAATGTTTAAAATAATTAATTTCATCAATGTCAAAATTTCATCTCAATACTCAGGAATTACTTCAGGGAAAATTCAAAGTAAATAAGGTAAACATAGCGTTTGTATTTCAGGTAAATTGTCCGGGTTGTTTTATATATGGCTTTCCTATGATGAATGATCTTTATAAATTATTTAAGGATAACGTTGGCTTTATTGGAGTCGCTACAGCTTTTGAGGACTTTGAATATAATAACGAAGCCAACTTAAAGCTATTATTAGAAAACGGTACATTGGTTGGAGAAACCAAAAAGTATTACAACGCAAATTTTGGTCTTTCTAATTATTTAGATATTCCGAAATTTCCAATAGCTTTTGATACTATTACAACTTCTGAAGAATTAATTAATTCAAATAAGATTGAACTCATTTGCAATATCATTCCCGATTTTGCAAACTTTTCAGAGAAAGAAAAAGAAAATTTATTAGGGAAAATAAAGTCATATTACGCACAGTTACCTGTATTAGCAGAAACATTTACGCTTAATCAGTTACAGGGAACTCCATCATTTATTATTTTCGATGACAATTATAATACATTAGGAGTGTATTTCGGGCATCAAAATGATGATACATTAAAAACTAAATTAGAAAATTTGTTGCACTAATTAATGCCTTTTACCATGGCTGGTTTTTTATTCTATAATGAATTAATCCCAACAATATAAATCTCTAAAGTTATATAGCTTTAGAGATTTTTTTTGTTTCCGGAAAGAAACCTAATTTTTGGATATTTCGAAACACATTTATGAAATATCCCAAATTCAATTCGCAACATTTCATAAACTACTTATTAAATAACACATTTTGGCGTGGCACAACAATTGGAAATTCTGTATAGTACAAACAAATAAAATGTAGAAAATCAATTAAAAAAAGAAGTTATGAAATCAAGTAGTGAAAATGCAACTGCCGCCGGAGCAGAAACAAAGTATGTAGAAGTTAATGGAGATCAAATTGCATACCGTGCTTTTGGAAACGGAAGCCCTATTGTTCTGGCTAATCGAATGAGAGGTACATTAGATACATGGGATCCCTTATTTTTGGACGAACTTGCGAAATTCCATACCGTAATAACATTTGATTACCCGGGTACAGGCTATTCATCAGGTATTTTACCCAATAGTATGGAGATTGTTGCAGATTATGTGAAAAAATTCACGACTGCCATTAAAGTAGATAAATTTGCTATGCTTGGCTGGTCTTGGGGAGGATATGCAACTCAGACCACTTTGTTGGAATATCCTGAAATTGTAACCCACGGTTTTCTGGTAGGTACTGCTCCCGCAGGAACACATGACAGCGAACCGATTGAAGAAATATGGGTAGAAAGAGCTATTAAAGAAATTAATACTTTGGAGGATGAAGAAATTCTATTCTTTGAACCTGCATCAGAATTCAGCAAAGAAAGGGCTAAAGCATCTCGCGAAAGAATTTACGCCAGACCAGATGTTGTTTCCAAAATTCCGTCAACAATGCCTGAATTTGAGTTGTTTTTTGCCGGGCATACTAAATATAAAGACGATCTAAATAGGAGGGAACAGCTCCTGCAAACTAAAACTCCAATTTTGATTATCTGCGGAGATCATGATCCGAGCGTTCCGGCAGAGAACTGGTACAAGCTTTCGGGTAAGTTTCAAAATGCACAGATAGTGGTGTACCCAAAATCGGGACATGGACCTCATCACCAATATCCTGAACTTACTGCAAATTATATCAGTCAGTTTATAAAATACTCTTCGAAATAATTTATAGTAGAATAAAGGTGAATGAATGGCTAACTGCGATCACCTTTATTTTGCAGTAGTTAATTTTGTGTTAAAGTTATAAGTGTATTTTGTACCGAATGGTACATTATTATATCTTTGTCCTATAAATAATTCAAAATGGCTGGTAGACCTAAAATATTCGACGAACAGGAAGTGATTTCAAAAGCGACTCAAATCTTTTGGGAAAAGGGTTATGAAGCTGCATCTGCCGAAGAACTTTTGAAAGCTATGGGAATTGGGAAAGGAAGTTTTTACCTTTTTTTTAAAGGAGGAAAAAAAGAACTTTACGAAAAATCACTGCATCAGTTTGCGGCTAATTTACTTTCAGGATTGCGAAAAGAAATAGCAGAAAGTGAAAATCCATTTGAATATTTAAAATCATTTTTTATGGAGCTTGCAGATAGTGAAAACATAAACAAAGCAAAAGGATGTTTCATGGGAAATGCTTTGGTAGAAATGGCTGCAAAAGATGAATACACTGGAAAGATAATTGCCAAACTACTTTTTGAACTTGAAAAAATATTTGCTGATGTTATTCAAAACAGTAAAAATAAAGGCATTATAAAAACAGATAAAAGTGCAGAGCTTATAGGAAGCCATCTTCTTAATTTATGGAACGGAATTAATGTTACCAGACGCATGAACATGGATGATGCTTCATTGGCTGCCCTTATAAAATTTAATCTTGAAATGATCGAATAACTTTTTTTTAACCAATTTTGTACTAAATAGTACAAAATTAATTTTTAAACTTTTATATTATGAAATACAAAATTTTTGGACAGAAAACCGGACTTAGAGTTTCGGAACTGGCATTGGGAACAGGAAACTTTGGAACACGTTGGGGACACGGTTCAGATGAGGAAACCTCAAAAAATATTTTTAATAAATATGTTGAAGCTGGAGGTAATTTTATTGATACAGCCGATGGTTATCAGGTAGGGCAGTCTGAAGAAATTCTTGGAAATCTTATTAAAGAGAAACGTCACGATTTAATACTTTCCTCTAAATTCTCAACCGGTGGATCTACATTATTGACTACAGGAAACAGCAGAAAAAATATTATCCATTCTGTAGAACAGAGTTTAAAACGACTGGATACTGATTATTTAGATATTTACTGGGCGCATCTTGCAGACGGACAAACTCCAATTGAAGAAATCATGAGAGCCATGGATGATTTGGTACGTCAGGGAAAAATATTATATACCGGATTTTCAAATTTTCCTGCGTGGAAAATTGCAAATGCTGCACTTCTGGCAGATCTTCGAGGCTGGGCTCCGGTAGCCGGAATACAAATAGAATATAACCTTATTGAAAGAGGAGCCGATCGTGAATTATTGCCTATGGCAGAATCATTGGGTCTGGGAGCAGCTTTCTGGTCACCTCTTGCCGGTGGAACTCTTACCGGAAAATACCGTTCAAATCTTCAAAATGAACCATCAAGACAGCAGGCTTGGGGCGGTGCATTATTAAAAGGCGAAACAGGAAACAGGGAAACTGAAATTTTAAATGCCCTGGAAAGCATCGCCAATGAAAAAGAAGCCAAAATATTAGACATAGCATTGGCCTGGCTAAGACAAAAACACGACAATACTGGACTTTCGACCGTTACAATATTAGGTCCACGCAACGAACAGCAACTTGTAGATAATTTAAATTCATTAGCTGTAACACTTTCTGAACAGGAAATTGAACTTCTTAATAAACTCAGTGATTTTGATCTTGGATATCCTCATACCATGATTTCAGAAAATCAGAAAAATATATTTGGTGCAAGTACGGGACTTATAGAAACAAAACGTAATATTTAACACTTTGAAAATTTAGGAACGATTGGATTTTTTTCCGGTTAAGCATTATAACAGAGAAATAATTCTTCGTGCCACTTCTAAAAACACTAATTATTTAAATATCGTAAAAAAATATTTACGATTAACGAAATTTAGTAATTAAACAAAATGATTTCTTTATAAACTACTGATAATGTGCTATTTGTTGTTCAGGCTTAAAGATTGCTATAGTTTTAAATGTTAAGCAATTAAGTTAAGATTTACTGATTTAAAAACTCAAAAGCAGTAAGCTGCACTTTATTCATCACTAAAAATTTAAATATTATGACAAAATCAAAATCCATAATTCTGATACATGGAAACTTTGTGAATGATTTAAGCTGGGCAAATTGGAAAAGCCATTATGAAAAAAAGGGGTATACAGTTTATACGCCAGCTAATCCGGGACATCAGGGCAATCCTGCAGATTTAAGAAATCAGGTTCATCCGGAGCTTACGAAAACAGGATTTACAGATGTGGTTGGCAACATCGCCAAACTCATCGACAGTCTGCCGGAAAAGCCATTAATTATTGGGCATTCTATGGCGGGAATGGCTGTAATGAAACTGTTGGAATTAGGAAAAGCCGCCGCCGCGGTAAGTATTGACGGAGCGCCGCCGAAAAATGTATTTCCTCCGTTTCAAACCTTAAAAACTGTATTGCCTGCGTTTGGCTTTTTCTCCGGCAAAGACTACTATATGGGCAGCCGTGAATGGTACAATAAAAGTTTTTTTAATACCCTGCAGTCAGAAAGCGAAAAAGCAAATGCATTTGCTACTTACGCAGTACCAGAGAGTTTTAAAGTAAGCCGTGAACTGGTACTGAACTCTTTTTCTAACATTGATTTTAAAAAACCGCACGAGCCCATTTTATTTATTGGCGGGGGAAGCGACAATATTTTTCCTGCGTCTCTTACAACAACTTTGGCTAAAAAATACAAAGATAAAAACAGTCGCGTCGATCTGAAAATTTTTCAGGGAAAAAGCCATTTCATCTGCGGAGAAAAAGGATGGGAAATTGTTGCAGATTTTATTTTAGACTGGTACGAACGTTTATAATTTTTTGGTGAAATTTCATTAAAACAAAATTTGATTTGGGAAATATAACAACTTATTGTGGGATGAACCCTTCAAATTGATGATTAACAGGCGATTTTGTACGTGGCACATAAATTGGCTTCTGATTAAATAAGTAACATTAAACCATATAAATTATGAAAAAATCAATTATCATTTTAGTACTTATCTTTTTAAATTATGGAGTTTCAAAAGCCTGTGACAAATGTGGCTCTTATAACAACAGCGATTTCAAGATAAAAACAGCAACAATTACCCACAAGGCAGATTTAGGTTTGACTGTCTGGGATATTAAGGTGGAAGGAACTGCAGGAAAAACAATGCCCAAACCGGTTGGACAGCTCAATGGTGCGCCTGTGTTAGCGTATGTGTTTTCCACAACATTAAAATCTTCTGACATTGGTTTTGGCCAAACGGAAGGAATTGTAGCGCTCGCATTGACCTCGCACCCTGATTTTGAAGATACACCACTTTGGGATGAAAATTTAGACGGCAATTTTCTTAATGATGGTTTGATCTGGCATGCACATTGGGTGCTGTTGGTTGAAGACAAACGTGTTGGCGGCGGACTTTCGGTTAAAGAATTTACAAAAGGAGACCCAAAAGTAGTTTTGCCTCCAACGAATCCCGGTATGGCTATGTATATGGATAGTCCGGGCTTTAATATTGTCGCCAAAGGCAATTCCATTAAGGTTATTGTTCCCGATTTTAGAATCAATAATAAAACCAGTTTCAAGTTTGATGCCGTGAGCTGTTATATGGAAGTAAGTACCGGTGCCGGAGGTTCTCACGAAGGTGAAGGAGCAAAGCCGATGCTTGGCGTTTACAAAGTTTATACAGTGGCAAGCGGAAATTTATCACTTCCTTATTCTGTAAAATAAGTCTTTACAATATTTCAATATCATTATGCATAAGTCCGTGGATTAGAAGATTAAAACACTTTCGCAGGTTTTCTCAGCAAAAACCTGAAATCGCATGGTATAAAAACAAATCGAATTTGTTTAATCTTCAAAATCCCAGGACAAATATTTCACTCCTAATACCACATTTACCCCCTCTGAAAATTCATTACAGAACCGAAGTCCGTTTTAAAAGAATTATGGCTGTCGGTTTTTTTAAGACTTAAAAAAACAGTGTATGCATCAGATTACTACAAAAACAGTTATGTTTATTTCGGGGGCTTTTGTGAGTCATTATTATTGGGAACAGTGGCTTTGGTATTTTAAAAGCAAAGGATACAAAGTTGTAGCGCCACCCTGGATCCATAAAAACGATACTGCAGAAAATTTAAGGGATGAAAACATCTGTAATAAAATTGATTCCATAAGCTTATCTGAACTTTTATGCTATTATACCGAAATTATAGAACAGCTTCAGGAAAAACCAATTTTAATTGGTCACTCTTACGGCGGTCTTTTAGTTCAGCTGCTTATTCAGCAGGATCTTGCAGCTGCCGGCGTTTGTATCAGCTCTTTTCCGCCAGCAGGATTATCGTTTAAAAAAATTGTATTTTATAAAAATCTACTCCAATTTTCAAATATTTTTTTTTCAGATAAAGGCATTGTTTTACTAACATTTAAAAAGTGGCAGGATATTTTGTATAATTCAGCATCGGAAGAAGAACAGATAATTGAATTTGAAGATTTTATAATTCCTGAATCACGAAGGGCTTTGTGCGATCTGCTTTTAAAAAACACAAACATAAACTTTAAAAAACGGCATGTTCCTCTTTTTTTTATAGCAGGAGCGGAGGACAAATTTGTTACTTCTAAATTGATGTATTGGAATTACAAAAAATACAAAAACTTTCATTCTATCACCTGTTTCAAAAAACTACAGGGCAAAGATCATTTTTTGATATTGGAGCCTCAATGGAAAGAAACCGCAGAAAGTATTGTAAAATGGCTTGATAAAATCTGTTAAATTTTATTGATCTCCAGTTTTTATAAACCATAATCTCCATTTCACTTTCTGCAAGAGTTTTTTATAAGAAGAGTTTTTTTTATTCTTACAATAAAACAATATCCACTACTGGGAATTTTGTAAGATCCTGCTGAAATTAAATACTTTGCACTCCTTTCTCGTTTGTATCTTTAATAGTGTTTAAAAACTATTTTATAATCAAAAGAAAATGAGTTATGGCAGAAATTAAAATTGAGAAAAAAAGACCAGTATGGCCGTGGATTGTGGCTGTGTTGTTGATAGCAGCACTTATATATTACATGTATTCGAGTGATAATGAAACTCAAAGTGAAAGTAACGTTGAAATCGAAAACACTACAAGTGCACAATAGGAAAACAATAACCGGAAAAACAGGGGGATCAATATTGTTTTTTTCTTTGCTATTAAAGGATATTTAAAAATATAGGTTTAATTTCCTGCAGTTATACCGGGTAGAAAAGTAGTATATAATAATTATTATAAAAAAATCATGGAAAATAAAGACAAAAATTTATACAAGCTGGACGAGCTATCTGATTATAAAGTTGCTTCCAATTATTCTGATGTAAGAGGGTGGAAGATAGTAGATGCCGAAAACCATACAATAGGCAAAATTGATAATCTATGGGTTAATAAAGACATGCAGCGAGTGGTTTATCTGGATGTAAAATTAGATAAAGGATTACTTGATGACCGTAATGAAGTGCATGATGTTATTGCAAACGACAACGGAAAGGAGTTTATCTACAAAGAAGGAGACAGCCATATTATCATACCAATTGGATCGGTAAACATAAATAAAGACACCAAAATTGTTATGGCCAACAGTATTGGATATGATACCTTTAGAAGAACAAGCAGATATAACACGCAGCATAATTTTGACAGGGAATATGAAAGAAGAGTTATGAAGTCCTATTATCCTGAAAATGACCCTAACTATGACAGTAATGATGATGCTTTTTACAACCGCAGGGAATTTGAGAATCGCTAATTGCTGATTAAGGGTATCTTAGATAAGATTAGAAAGATCAAACGTTTTATGTTTGATCTTTTTTTTTGTGAAAAATACTGCAACTGCTTACTATTGCATAATTTTGTACTGCACGAAGCAACCAGCTTCTTACTATTATACTATGAGCAATACATTTTCGCACAACAGCCAAATTGGAACAGTATCTACTTTTTCTGATCTTGTGCATACTGATTTTAAGGGGGAAATGAATGCGCTTTGCTGGTACAGAGATTTGGATGGCGATTTTAAGGAGATTGTGACCCAATTATCTTTACAAGAAAATATAACACAAAATATAACAGAAATTTATCCTGAAGATCTCATCGCACTCCAACTCTCAGAAAAAGGGAATATAGCAAGAGAAATAATCTTAAATGATTTACAATTATTAACTGATTTTGGCGCTTCGCCGGCTCTTAATTTACTGAAGTGTTATGATCGTGATGATGAATTTGATTTCATATCGACAGATGTATATTCGTTTCATGTGGATCGCTCGCCCATTGCAACAGATACTTTTTTATGTACCTATCACGGAGCGGCAAGCGATATTATTCCTAATTCGCAGGCAGAACAAAAAATCCTGATTCCGGAAATCCGGGCAAAGCTAAAACAACTGCATGACGGACCTACAGAAGAATTCGAAGATTTTTTGAAGGAAAATTATTTTGATTTGCATTATCAGCTACATGCAGATGCAGAACCTATAAATTTAGGTTTAGGACATCTTTGGCGTCTGGCTGTAGATCATCCAAAACAGCAAGTGCTGCCTTGTATTCATAGAGCACCAATAGAAAATGATGGGGAATATCGGTTGTTGTTGATTTGTTGAGGGGAGATTTGCCATAAAACTAGCATGGGCAACTAATGATGGAAATTTAAATTTAAAATAAAAATTAGAAATTATCGTAACTTTTCTTAATATTGGATTAAAATTTTTATTATGAAGAAACAGTTACCCAAGCCACAACATTGGCAAGATTTTGAAGATTTATGTAAAAATCTATGGGGTGATCTTCTAGGAATACCTTTAAAGATTAAAAAGAATGGTAGATCGGGACAATCGCAAGACGGGGTTGATATTTATGGGATACCAAAAGGAGAAACTGATTATTGGGGAATTCAATGCAAAGGAAAAGATTCTTATACAAATGCACAGTTAACAGAAAAGGAAATTGATATTGAAGTAGAGAGAGCAAAGAATTTTAAACCCAGTTTACAGATTTTTGTAATTGCATCTACAGCAAACAAAGATGTGAAAATAGAGGAATATGTAAGGCTATTAAATGACAAACATTTAAAGAATAATCAATTTGAAATTTTATTGTTTTGTTGGGAAGATATTGCGGATGAAATTTTAAAAAGAAAAAACATATTGGATTTTTATCTCAATAATATCAGTTATAATCACGAGCATGATTTTAAGGTCGTCATAAATAGTTCAGATAACAATAAAGTAACTTTAGAACCTCAATATATACGAGGTTTAATAAGGGACAAAATAGCAAGGCCTATTCCTCATGATCCAAGATCTTCATTCGGAATACTGAGTATGATGGGCGATTTTGGTTCAAGTTTTAGAAAAACGAACTTAGCTTGTTGTTTGGTAAATATAGATATGATAAATACAGGAAATTCTCCAATTGAGAATTGGAAGCTAATTATTTTTTTTGATGATAATGTTCAATATGTAGATATTATTAATTCTGGATGGAAAAAAGATCTCAGTTATCATCTAAAAAGCCCTTTAAATATTGATAAAAATAAGATTGTTTATTGTGACGAAAAAACTCTTGTGCAAAAAGATTCAAGGTCATTTGAATTTTGGTTAACTCCATTTGAAAAAAATTATGCTATGGAAATTAAATGGCAGTTACTTGCCAGGGATTTTAATATTGAAGGCGTTATAAACTTCATTATAAAGCCAGAATACGAAAACAAGGATTTAATAAATGAAGTTAAATACGATTACGAGATAACAGAAGCCCGAATCTATTCTGAAGCTAAAGTTGTTTACGATTAATAGACCCGATCGCTTAGATATGCGCAACTATAGCGCGGAAATTCTTTCCGTGCCCGTTCTTATTATTTAATAAAAACTGGATTTTCTTTTTTTAAATCTGTTAAGATATATTTTGCGAGCACGGACTACAAATCCGCGCGATCGAGTTGTCTTGGGTAGGTAATGAATTAACTGATAAGATTTGGCAAATCCGAATAATGGGCTTAATTTGGTCCCAAACCTGCTGTAGTAGTAGAACGTTAGAGACAAAGCTTCGCCAAATCATAAATTATGGAAACTCAAATAAAAACCATTATTGAAAATTATACACTAAATGCTTTACAAGTTGCTCTTATAAGCGTTTTGGTTTCAGTTGTCACGTTCTTTATTACTAATATTTTGAAAAATTATTTCGAGAACAAACTCGCATTAAAAAAATTAGAAACCCAACATAAATTTGAGCAAAGAAAAAAAATAAAAGAAGTTATAGCCAAAAATAAAATTCATCTTATAAATGCCTGTGAAACTTTAAATCATCGCGGTTGGAATTTTGCTATAAACCATAATGAAAATTGGTTAGATACAAACGGAAGATATGATATTGAAAAAGACTATTTTCATTCTTTTGTATATAGAATATTAGTCCTTTTTGCATGGGTAAAACAAACACAAAAAGAAATGATATATCTTGATACTACTATTGCGACAAAAGAAGATTTAGAATTTATAAAATTTCTAAAAATATTTCCACAGATTTTTTGTGATTTAACTTTTATTGAAGGACCAAATGCAAATGGGAATTATGCAGTCGATCATTTTTTCAGAAACAATTTTGAGCTTTTTCCAGACGTAATAATTGATAATACTGGCGGTGTCAAATCTTATGCGGTCTTTATTGGAGACTTACAAATTACATTAAATGACCTAGCACCTTTGTATGAATTTATAGATCAACTTTCTCCTTTAGAGAATAGAAAAAGGTGGGATAGGTTTCATCTTTTTCACTTAACCACAATAATTTTCCTAAATAATTATGGTTATGATTTTCAAATAACGAATGATGAGAAATTAAAAAAAATACTTACGAGGCCAAAGAAATCGGCCTATTTACAAAATTATTTTAAACTACTCGACGAATATCACATTAGTGACAATAAAGTAGTAAAACGATTAATGAGTATTGCAAATAAAATTCCATAGATTAGTAATAACATACACTACAACAGATTTAGGAAATTGGCTTAATAAGTTGGGAGATCCAAATAATAAGGTTTAACTTAGTCCCAAAACCCCTGTAGCGCCAGAAGGTTATTGCTAATAATGAAATACACATATGAAAGCATTTTTGAATTGGATTGTACAAAATCTCTCGCACATTTTTAGTGTAATCGGAATTTTATTATCGTTATATTTTGGAGTTTGGTATGTTCCTGATTGGCTTGCAGAAAATCAAAGGGAAAAAATTATAAATGCACAAAAAAATCTCGAACAATCAATCAAAGAGTTAGTTTTTGCTGACACAATTTGTTCATATAATGAAATTAATATATTGATAAAAGCTAAAGAATTAGAAATAAGCGAAAGTTATCCTTTAGAGCCAAATGAAGTTTTAATAAAAGTTCAAGAATCATTCATGCAAGACCGATTTCTTCCATTACTGAAAAGAAAACAATTAATGGCTGAAATCGAAAATATTAAAAAACAAATTCCTAGTACAAATATTAAACCTAAAAAAAAGGAATCAAATAAAGCATTTATACTCGGTTTTGTTTCAATAGTATTGACTGTTCTCAGTGTTGTGATTGGAATTGTAAGCTATTATCTAAGATATATCAAAGAAAAAGAGAAGGATGAAGAAATAGCTAATCAGATTAATCAATCAGAAAATTTATTAAACCATGTAGATTCAGCACTATCATATGAAAATAAAATGATAAGCGTGATAAAGAATTTTCCTGGCGTCAAGTTAATTGAAAATCAAAAAATCGATTACGGCTTTGATGTAACATTTGAATATAAAAATAAAACATTTTATGTAGAATGTAAATATTTAATTCGTTCTAAAGTTGGTTTGAGTTCTTTTGAAAGATTTGTTAATCAATCTGAAGGTTTAGAAGGTGATTTTTTATTTGTTTACAATACTGATTTAACCAATATGGTCAAAAATAGGATAGCTGAATTGCGTAAAGTACTTTTCTTAAACACAAGAAGAAAAATATTTTTAATTAAAGCTTCAACTGAAAATGAGTTTGAAGTGGAACTAAATAAGTTATTGAAAGTATTATAAATGATTATTTATTAATCTTTCAAGCCTCACCATCATTTCATCTTTCTCCTTCAACATACGCTCATACAAAGAAATTTTTTCTTCGTGAAGTTTTAGTACCTGCTCAACAGGATTGAAAATAGGATTGTCATTTTTTTGATACCCAATGCTATTATCGCTAAACGTATTAGAAATAATATTCACCGCCTGTTCCTCATCAAAATTCTGAAACGCTTCAATAGGAATTTTTAATGCATGTGAGATTTGATCTAATATATCATCTTCAATTACATCTTTTTGCTTCAGCATAGAAATTTTCTTTTGGTTCCAGTCATTTCCCAGATCAAAAGCCAATGCTTCTTGTTTGATGCCAAGCATTTCTCTGAAGCGTTTTACGTTTCTTCCCTGATGTATTTTCTGTTCCATAATGAATATCAATTTTTCTAGAGGCTCAAAGATAAAGCCATTTGGCTTAAAAATCCTGAATTTCAAAGATAAAAAAATATCCCATAAAACATTCCTTTTGTCAGAATATTATATCTGCATTTAGAATAGATTATTCTTTGTAAAGAATGGACTTTCGCTGAAAAATTTTATACTTCCGTACTATGAAAAAGAATAAAGTATCCTTAGAAACTAACTTTTGGGAAGGGTTTGTGGCAGGAAATCCCTTTAAGGCAATTGAAGCCTTTTTTGCCTTTGCGCGTCTTGATTATTATAAACAAAATTTAACCGAAATGGTACTTTACAGCTATAAAACAAAAGTTTACAAAGAGGACAATCCTTCTGATGTTTTTGTGTTTTATACGGCTATCTTTTCTTTTCTCAAAGTTTGTTACTGCCTGCAGGAGAAAAGCAAAAAATGGAAGGTAAAAAAGTCTTTGCGCTCTGAAACCATTTTTCATCTTACTTCTTTGACGAAGGAAGAATACGATAATCCTTTTATTGTATTTCAAAAAGCATTTGAAGAAAAAACGCTTAAAGAATTTGAATTCTTTTTATGTCTAATCGTAGAGCTTTCCCTGTCTCCCCATGCCGGAGATCCCGAAACTGACCTGACGACGCCCTATATTTATTTCATTAAAATGCTCGATGCAGTAGAACTAATCAGAGAAAGGGGAGTTGAGAAAATCAAGAAAAAGGATAAGATTGATGCTGTAACGGAATAAAATATTCCTATCCCAATTTTGAAATACACGGTTCTATAAGCGGATTAGGGGTAAATTATTAGTTTTTTTTTTCAGTCATTTTGGTTCTCAATTCTTTTTTTACCTGTTTTACAAATTTGTCTTTATCTTTTTTAGCTTCTTTGATTGTCGCTTTTAGCTCGGCTGGCATTTCGTAATATTTGTCAGACCAAATGTAAATTTCCATAATTATGGGTAATAAGTCAATTCCTTTTGGTGTGAGTTTGTACAAATTTTTTGCTTTACTGTCGGGGTGTGCCGATTTTTCAATTACGCCATTTTCTTCAAGTCCTTTGAGTCGTGATGCTAAAATGTTGGTTGCAATACCTTCTTCCGATTTTAAAAAATCATTATAGGTACATTTATTTCCGAACATTAAATCCCTGATAATAAGCAATGACCACTTGTCGCCAAATACGTCAAGAGAACCACTCAATGGGCAGTCTGATCTTTTTTTATCTGTTTTCATAAAATATCTTTAAAAAACAACTTGCATTTTGAAAGTTGTTTATATATTTGTACTTGCAATTTGCAAGCAAATTTACAAATTAAATTTTAAATCAAGTAATTATGAGTAAAACGATTTTAGTTACAGGGGCTTCATCAGGGTTTGGCCTGTTAATAGCAAACAAGCTTCACAAAAGCGGATATAATATAATCGGTACCAGCCGCAACCCCGAAAAGTACGCATCAGAGCTGCCTTTTAAAATGATAGCATTAGACCTTGATTCAGAACAATCCATAAATACTTTTTCAGAAAGAATTTTCAAGGAAATAGGGCAGTTAGATATTCTTATCAATAATGCTGGCTTTTTAGTTTCCGGTATTGCAGAAGAAACTCCTATTGAGCTGGGAAGACAGCAATTGGAAACTAACTTTTGGGGAACCATCAAGGTAACGAATGCTGTATTGCCTTATTTTAGAAAACAAAAATTCGGCAAAATAATAACCGTAGGTTCAATTGTAGGGCTTGTGTCGTTTCCCAATGCGGCATACTATGCAGCTTCCAAACACGCATTAGAAGGATATTTCAAAGCATTACGATATGAATTGAATGAGTTTAACATTAGTGTTGCCATGATTGAACCTGCTGCTTTTAAAACAAGTATTTTAGATAACTCATCAACAACTTTAAATAAAATTGAAGATTACAATATACTGAGAGGTAAGATTGAAAAATTTACAAACACTTTGGTAGAACAAGCCGAGGATCCTGCAATGGTTGCAGAAAAAGTGCTTAAAGTAGTACAGACGGCTAAACCTAAATTTAGAAATATTGTGGGTAAAGGCACTTCTGTCCTGATAAACCTCCAGCATTTTGCTTATGGAATTTTGGAAAAAAATGTTCTTAAACAATTACATAAATCCTAAAATAAATTCATATTTGGTAAATGATAGATTACGGCAAAAAAACGGGGCAAAAGAAGATTTTTATCTTTTGTCCCAGTGACTTCGACCGAACTGCAATTTATTATTAATGGTAAGCATTAGTTGTAATATATAATCGTATTAATTACGAAATCCATTAATAATACTATCTAATTTTTCTTTGCTTTGGTAATTTGCATTAATACTATCCATCCTTCTTTGTGATTTAAACCATTCTAGGTTGTTAGTTTTGATGGTATGGTTCCAAATCATTTCGTAATCATTCATGTATTTATATCTGATATAAATCAATCCATTTTTTACAATATATTCTTGATGTTCTCTTTGCAAAACCCACTTTATATTTTTATAAAAATTTGGCGGAATTTCATTTGGTTTTGCAATTCTAAATAATTGATTATGAAATGTTTCTGAGAGTAATATTGGTTTATGTAAAACCTCATTTACAAGTACAGGGCGAAGTTCTACATACCTGTTTTGCCAATAATAATAAATTGGGAATACAATAATTAGACTCACTAATCCTATGTATATTTTTTTTTTCATCTTTTCTATTTCAACTTTATACTTAAGCCTCCAAAAAATCCAGATTGAAAAGTTTTATTAAAACTTTGTTGCCATTGACTTCTCCAAAATGGATCTCCAAATATTTTTTTGTACTCTGAAGGATCTAAATCAGTTTTTGTTTTTAAAATGTCTTCATTCATATTTTTTGGGTTATTAGTTAGTTATCTCTCAAATTTGAGATATCTAAACAATTAGCTTAGCCAGAACAAGGTTTAAAAACATCATTAAAAGTCTAAATGATAGTCAAATTTATCACAAACGCTTCCGTAAAATCTTTCAATGCAAAAAATAAAAGCTTTTAGATTAAATAATTAGCTAAGGGGAATAACCTGCCTCCTTAAAGGATGCAACAAAGTGCAATAATTCGAAGAGGATAGGGTGGGAGAGAATCACCATTCTGCATGTTGCCCAGATATTGGCTTGCTGCATAAAATAACGGAGTCAATTTATAAACCTTGAACAACTTGCATAAAATCGTTTCTGCTCCAGTGGTCTGTTATTTTTCCATCCTTAAGAATATCTATTTCTATTACATTCATTTCTACTTTTTTCCCCGTGGCGGTTTTCCCCATAAATTCACCGGTGTGTGTCGCAGTTATCGTTTTTCTCAGGGATACTTTATCGGCTTCAGCCAACACTTCGTCAATTCGAACTGAAATATTAGAAAAACCTTTATGAAAATCTGTTATAAATCTAATCATTACGCTTGCATCTTTTGGAGTACTTGGTGGGGCGGTATGATTCGTAAATGAGTCTGATAAAAGTTCTTTTGTGATTGCTGTGTTTCCCGATTCGAAAAATTCTTTATTAAACTTAATTACTACTTGTTTGTTTTGTTCTGGTGTCATTTTTTCTTCTGTTCTTTTTTTTGTTATTTGTCCTTGTGCTGTTTGAAAGCCGGTGCTTAAGATTATTAAGACTACGGCTAAAAATTGTTTATACATCAACCTCCTGGGGACATATCGGCAGTTGAGTTTCTGTGATAATTTTTTCATAATCTTTGTTTTATAATTGTAGAACAAAGATGAAACAAGCCAGAACATCAGGCCAATAAGAAAGTTTAAGAAATAACATTAAGATAGTTTAAGAGTAAAGTAATTACCCCACAATGCTTTTTCGAATATTGCTAAGAAACTCAGGCGTAATTCCGAGAAAGGAAGCTATTTGAGTATTAGGAAGTCTACTGGAAAGATCTGGATATTGTTCTAAAAAGGAAAGATAACGCTCCTCTGCTGTCATGCTAATATTTTGCAATATCCTATTTTGAAGTTCGATAAAATTATTTTCGACAATTACTCTAAAAATCCTATTGAACTTGGGATGTTTTTCAAACAGGAAAACCAAATCTTTTTGTTCTATTTGAATAATTACAGAAGGCTCGATTGCTTCAATAAACAGCTGGCTTGGTTTACCTGCATTAGGGTTTTTAAAATCGGCTGGATCTACAGAATGGAAGCTTGCCATATCCGTAATCCAGGCATTTTCTGCTCCAAATTGTACATTGTGCTCTTTTCCGGCCTTGTCAACGTTGTACATTTTAAAACACCCGCTAACTATAAAATTATAATGTTTGCATCGGTCTCCTTCTTGTAAAATAAATTGTCGGCGCTTAATCTTTCTTTCATTTGCTTTTTTTGTTACAGCATCTGTTTCTTCCATGTTTAAAGGAAGATAGCTGTTAAAATGCGATAGGAGTTTTTCAATAGACATAAGATACAAAGATATAAATTATCCTGAATGTGAATTTTCATCTGCCTCAAAAAAGGACAGTCAAACTAGCTACTTTTTAGGAACAAAATATCTTTGCATTCGTGTAATAGTTGTCTATAAAATTTAAAAAACCACGAATTACACAATCTTTAAATTGCTGTAATCCGTGGTTAAATAAAAGAAACTAATTCACATTCTGTGTTTCCTTCCCATAAGTTTTAAATAATTGATTTGAAGCTTATAGAAAGACATTTTTTATTAAAAAGAACCGCAAATATTAACACACGGGGCTTCTTTTTATGTAATGGAGTGAAATTTAGAATTAAAATCGGATTATGAAATTGAGAGTGCCAGAGTTAAAAAAGCTGCTTATCAATAGATATGAATTGGTAATGCTGGTATTGTCTTTTAAATTGCTTTAAAATAAAAACTGGCTCAATTCTTTAAATTAAGCCAGTTTTTATTTTGCAAAAAAATACTAATTGCTGGTTACGGAATAACTATTGCAGGTAAAATTTGAGCCATTTCCGTTTGTGCCATAACAAGATGAGATTTCAAATCCATATTGTATGTCTCCAACAGTTACGTTACCAAACCATCCTTTATTTTTTATCCAATTATAGATTGCTTTTGCATCTATTGTCCCGCTGTTGGTTTTTGTTGTGCGTAAAAAGGAATAAACATTATTAGATCCATTATTTCCGCGGAATACATTCCAGGTATGACCACCTATGCTTTGGTTTGTGTATACCGGAACAGAAGCACCAGTTGATGAATAATTATAAGAAATTGGTTTTACATTTCCTGAACCGTCCGAATTTCCTGTGTAGTTTAACCACAGCATTATTTCATTGGCTTTATTGCTATCCCAAAGGTCGTAAGCCGAAACCCAGGCTCCTCCACTTGGCGTAGTTGCATTAAAGCTGGTACTAAGAGTATTGATCGTATTTAACACTTTACCTACATATTTGGTTGAATTTGGGTACGATTTAATACCTGCTGTATTGGGATGGTTTGCCCAAATACCCCAATTACTGTAATTATTTGCCCATATGGATTGGCTTCCTGCACCAGAACCCCATATGTTATTATAAACAGTATAACCGGCATTTGACCAACTAGCATATTGATCAGATGATGACCATGCAGCTTTAACTTCTGACTCATTGTTTGTCTCGCTTGTATCACATCCCATAAACATTAGGCTTAATACTACAAATAAAATTGGTTTTTTCATAAAATTTTAATTTTTAAGGTTAGATATTAGTTATACTAAGATATTGATAATTAAATATTTATCCTTTTATTTATTAAAAAACCAAGGTATTTTTAAATTATGTTCATAAATAATCGACATTATTGATTAAAGTTTAAAAATATTTTTTAGTTATGGTAAAAATGACTATATATAAAATAAAAAACTGAGAATAATATAATTTTGTAAAAGATAACATAGGCTTATTCTCATTATAGTAAGAATAAGTCTATTTTTTGCTTATTTGTAGTGAAGATAATTTGATAGTCGATGCTCTGTTATATTGTTAAATAACAACTTCAAGAAAAGAATTAGTTACTTTCCTAAATTTGCAACCCATATTTTTCTTGATTTTCCAGCACCCATTTCTACATAAGTATTACTCATCATAGCTTTACAATGGTCTTCGCTGTTTTTCCAGCCTAGTACTACTTCGGCAGAAGTACTGTAATTGCGAGCAATCACTTCACCCACATATTTTCCGGTATAACCAACGACAGAGGCTCTTTGTATAGGACTTGTCCCTTCTGGTGATATATGCGAGAAATAATTACGTGCATTCATATCATTAGCATAACTGACTGCTGTTTTTGTTAATAATGGATTGCTTACCAATGCAGGTACAGCAGGCATATCATCGGTCCCACATTTACATCCTGTTGTTCTTAGCTTGTTTATTTCAATCAAAACAGAATCTGTGACGTCTGTCTCATCAATGGGAGTATCATCATCACTATTACATGAGATAAATAATAAGGAGGTCAAAACAATATAAATAACAAACTTTGAAGACATAACAATTGATTATTTATTTTAGAAGCTTGGTATAAAGATATTATTTTTATTGTTTTAAGATTTCTAAAACTAAAGGTTCTTTACTTTTATTATTGAAATTTCCGAATCATAAATTTAGAGATAAAATTTACGGTTACCTTATTTTACCAAAAGTTTCTTTTTAAATCTTTTAAAAATTTAGAAACCACCAAATTCCCTAAAGATGTACAAAAAGCCAATGTGGAAACGAAAACAAAATAAGTAATATATTGGTTAATAGTTTTTTAAATGAAAAAATGGCGTCAATTGACGCCATTTGACTGTGGTGACCTCTACAGGATAAATTTCTATATATTTTATGGAAGATTTGAAGAGATTGGCGTAATAGATGTAGATAATGTCTTTCATTGGCGCTATAAATTTGTTTTGAATGTCCTGTTGGGGATTGATTTAAGTTTCTTTGAAAAAAACGATATCCGCTCCACTTCTTTTATGATATTTACTCGCGTCACTATTTAAAAATTCAAATTAAATTCAGATAGAAATTGGTTTCATATTATAAACTGAACCCATAATTTGATCCTTTTATTTAGCCGTCCTATTAATTTAATCTAATTTAGTCGTAATGAAATTTGCAAGAAATTTCAGTATTTTTTTATGTATAATATTTAAATCGCGCATGTATGATTGAAATTTATTTAAAAGAATTCAAAAGTTTTGGAAAAATATCTTTTTCTGAATTTTTTCATAAAGAAAAAGTTTTCATTTTGTTATTTGCTTTAAGTGGAATTTTCAATATACATGCTCAGGACGTTTTGCCTTTTCCACCGGTTCCTAGTGCCAGTACTGCGAACGAAACGCTGGAAGAAAGTACACATACACGTAGGTCCCAACCCGAACATTTACCGAAAGATGTTCCGAATATTATAATCGTTTTAATGGATGATGTGGGTTTTGGTACACCGGCTACTTTTGGTGGCGGTGTCAATACGCCAACATTGTCAAAAGTGTATAGCGAAGGAATTGCTTATAATGAATTTCATACTACTTCAATATGTTCTCCAACTAGAGCAGCTTTGCTTACAGGGCGTAATCACACCAGAGTCAGCAGCGGAACTATTGCAGAAAGAGCGGTTGACTGGGATGGATACACCGGAATTATTCCCAAAGAAGCTGCTACAGTTGCCGAGGTTTTAAAAAATTATGGCTACAGCACGTCGGCCTTTGGTAAATGGCATAATACGCCTGCCAATCAAACAACAGTTGCAGGGCCTTTTGATTATTGGCCGGTAAATTATGGTTTTCAGCACTTTTATGGTTTCCTTGCCGGCGAAACTTCTCAATACGAACCGCGTCTGATTGATGATTTTACACCAGTCGAACCTCCAAAAGATGAGAAATACCACCTGACTACAGATTTGGCTGATCACGCTATTACCTGGATGAATCAGCATAAAGCATATGCGACAGATAAGCCCTTTTTTCTCTATTTTGCACCGGGAGCTGGTCATGCACCACACCATATTTTTAAGGAATGGTCAGACAAATACAAAGGAAAATTTGATGATGGCTGGGATTCATATCGCGAAAAAGTGTTCAAACGCCAAAAAGAATTAGGCTGGATTCCGAAAAGTGCACAGCTTACAGCCCGTGATAAAACGATGGCTTCGTGGGAAAGTATCCCACAGTCTGAAAGAGCTTTTCAAATACGAATGATGGAAGTTTTTGCGGGATATGTAGAACACGCTGATCATGAAGTAGGAAGAGTTTTGGATGCGCTTGAAGCAAATGGACAAAAAGAAAACACGATTGTTTTCTTTATTTGGGGAGATAATGGTTCAAGTGCCGAGGGACAAAACGGTTCCATTAGCGAATTATTGGCTCAAAACGGCGTTTCAAATACAATTACACAACAATTGGCCGCTTTAGATAAATTAGGTGGATTAGATGCTATTGGTGGGCCTTTATTAGAAAACAACTACCATTCCTCTTGGGCGTGGGCTGGAAACACACCTTTTAAATTTACAAAATTAGTGGCTTCGCATTTTGGTGGAACTCAAAATGCCATGGTCATAAGATGGCCAAAAATGATTAAACCAGACAAAATACCTCGCAGTCAGTTTCATCATATCAATGATATTGTACCTACGATTTATGATGTTTTAAGTATAAAAGCTCCAAAAGTGGTAAATGGTTTTGATCAAATGCAATTAGACGGCGTGAGCATGAAATATACTTTTAATGATCCTAAAGCCAAAGAAGTTTCTAAAGTTCAGTTTTTTGATAATAACGGAAGTCGTGGTGTTTACAAAGATGGCTGGTACGCTTGTACTTTCGGGCCATTATATCCTTGGATTCCAGCTCAGAAAGGATTGGCTGAATGGGTTTCGAGTAAAGATGTATGGGAGCTTTATAACATCAGAGAAGATTTTACTCAGAACAATGATTTGGCGACTAAAAATCCGGAGAAACTAAAAGAGCTTAAGGAAATTTTCAATAAACAGGCAAAAGACAATAAAGATTATCCGATTGGTGCCGGGATCTGGCTTCGTATTCATCCCGAAGATGTGATTCGATCGCCTTACAATTCCTGGGTATTTGATGAAAATACGAATAGAATGCCCGAGTTTAGTGCGCCTGGTTTAGGGAAAAAGAGCAATAAAGTAGTCATTGATTTAGAAGTAAAGGATAATATTTCGGGTGTTTTATATGCTTTAGGAGGCAATGGAGGAGGTGTTACTTTATTCATGGAAAACGGAAAATTAGTTTACGAATACAACATGCTGATTATTGAAAGATATACCGTTGAAGCTGATAAAAAGATTCCGGCAGGTAAACATACCATAGAAGTTTCAACAACGATTGCAAAACCGGGTGCTGCAGCTGAAGTAGTTATTACCCTTGACGGAAAAGAATATGCCAAAGGCGAAGTAAAAAGAACGGTTCCTGCAGCCTTTACTGCCAGTGAAACCTTTGATGTTGGCGAAGATTTAGGGGGTTCTGTTTCGATGCGATATTATAAAAAAGCGCCTTATAAGTTTGAAGGAAAAATTAATAGTGTAAAAGTGAATTTATTATAGTTAAAAACGAAAGTATGAAAAGAGTGCTACGAAATTTCAAGTGTTTTATTATATTATTTTTAATGATAAATCTGCCAGTATTGGCGCAAGGTGATGGGCCAAGAAATTTATTATGGAGTCCAAAAAATACATTTGCATTTCTGCCTAAATGGATGAGCATGAATCAGAATATTACACCGGGAAATGTTCTTATTAAAGATGCGGACTTGCGCATTGATGCTTTTCCACTAACATTGGTATATAATTTTGGCCTCGCCAATAGATTCGCTCAGGTTATGGTGAATGCCGTTCCTGGTAATGTTTCCGGAAGTTTATCGGCCAGTCAGCCAAGTCTTCCAGCGCCTCATTTAAGTTCTTCTGGTTTTGCAGATGGGTTTATTGGTTTTAAAATCGGATTAGTAAATCAGCCCGCTTTGAATATTATCGAATACAGTCAGTATGAAAAAAAGACATTTTCTATGATGTTTTATGGCCGGTTATGGTATTCGGGCTCGTACGACAGTGCAAAACCGCTTAATTTAGGATCTAATAGATTAACTTTTGAATTGGGTTTTCCAATAGATCTTTGGTTAAGCAAAGATCCTAAAAGATCAACCTGGCTTGAAATTTATCCTGCTATTCACATGTACACGTCAAATAATAATCCTTTATTTATTTCAATGGCTAATAAAACACAACAACATGCTTTGTATTCTGTTGAAAATCATTTGTCGCATAATTTTACCGATAAATTTTGGGCGAGTGCCGATTTAAGATACCAATACGGAGGCGATCTCGAAGTTGATGGTGTTAATCAGGATGACAAACAAAATATTTTGGGAGGAGGAATTACTGCCGGATTTCAGGTTATGAAGATGCTAGGTCTGAATGCCTCTTATGGCGGTATTATTGTTGGTGATAATGGTGCGCAATCTAATATGATTCGGATTACAGCGGTGATTTCCTATGCGAATTTGAAGAAGTTGCAGAAGCCCGAGTAGTTTTTTTTTTAAGAGGCAAGATTATAGAAAATAGAATATAAAAAATAGATTTAGAGATAAATGGATTGAGTTTAACTAAAAAATAATTAAAATGAAACATGTCTTACTATTGATTTTTATTAGTGCTTTAAGTTTTAATAATTTGCAGGCACAAAAGGTTATTCATCCTAAAATGAATAATACAATTAATGCGGGAAGCTGGAGGGTTTTAGGAACTGTACACGCCAAACATACCGTAGATCATGACGCACTGAATGTTCCGGGGCCATATGATTATTATAGAAGAATAAAACTTAAGGTAACAGATTCGCCTGTAAACATTCAACGTTTGGTTGTACGTTATGATGATGGAGCTCCGGAAAACATAAATACCAGAATTGAAATACCTAAAGGCGGAGAAAGCAGAGTAATTGATTTACACGGAGGTAAAAGAAAATTAAAATCAATTGAATTTTGGTACGATACTAAAGGCTTTTTGAATGGTAAAACAGACGTTACTATATTTGCAATGAAGTAAAAACAATGTAATTCGGAAAACTGAAAAATGAAAGCTCCTGAGAAAGGAGCTTTCATTTTGATAATTCTTATTTGTTATTGCCCTAATCCTACTTTTTTAGGAGGAAACTTTATAAAAGTGGCGGCATGTAACTTTGCTTCGGCTGCCAAAGAAGCAGTCCATGCATTAAGTGCATGTCCCATAACACGATATTCTTTAGGATCAACATACAGGTTAAACAACCATGGAGCTAGTCCGGTTTTAGTAACGGTAGATTGATCGATCATCAAATGCGGATCCTGAGATTCGGTTATATTAAAATACATTTTGTATTCATGAAGACGGATCGATATTAACTGCGTTTCTACCCACGTATAGACACGATCACGGTTTGAGAGTCCATTATCAGCCAATAAAAAAGAAGTTTGATTAATACCGTCGATAGGGCGTTCTGTTGGTACTTTATCAATTGCACCTCCAATAAAGGCTGAAGTATTGTATAAATCCATTAAATCAAACAATTGCGCACTTTGTCTTCCTGCTGTAATCATGCCTTTCCAGTACGCCACGCCCGGAACGCGTGTTCCGCCTTCCCAAGCAGATCCTTTTGTTCCCCTAAAAGGGGTATAACCACCATCTGGCCATGAATCTCCTTGTGGGCCATTATCGGATGTGATGAATATAAAGGTATTTTCAAGCAAACCGTTTTTCTCTAATTCGGCTACTAATTCTCCAATAATTGCATCTACTTCAACAACCGCGTCCTTGTATGGATATTTACTGTCGCTTTTTCCTTCAAATCTTTTAGAAGCAAAATTATCTGTATGAACTTTCATAAAAGCATGTTCCAGGAAGAACGGTTCTCCGGATTTGGCAAATTCCTGTATTTTTTTGATGGAAAAAGCTTCCAGTCTTTCATCGGCTTCTGCAATATCGTCTGTGCTTTTTGTAGCAATTACCAATTCTTCTTTTCCGCCTTTTTTTCCGTGAACCAAATCTTTAGAAGCGCCCATTTTATTGTAAGCTTCTAATTTAAAAGGATCCAAAACCAAATCAGGATAACGTCGTTTGTCAAAAGATTGTGTGATTTCTTTTTCGGCGGCATAATAGCCGTAATATTCGTCAAAACCAATGTCAAATGGACGCATTCCTTCCAATTCTCCTACGTGCCATTTTCCTGTCAGAACCGTTTTATAACCCGACTGACTTAATATTTTTGGCAAACTAATCTCATCTGCCCACGGATTTGCTGTTAAAATATCTCCCGCTAAAATAGGTCTTGTTAATCCGGTTCTTGCCGGAATACGGCCCGTTAAAATTGCTGAACGTGTTGGGGTACAAGTAGGTTGTGAATAGGTAGCCGTTAACAGTAAACCTTCGCGCGCCAGCCGGTCCATGTTAGGTGTTGCTGCTCCAATAGATGCACCGCCACCGTTAAATCCAGGATCGCCAAATCCCATATCATCAATTAAAAACCAAACTATATTGGGTTTTTTACCTGTTTTCTTTTTTAATGCTGCTAATTTATCATTGGCAATTTTTTCCTGATCAGGATTTGGAACAGCTGGCTGCCAATTTTCTTTTCCCGGAATAGGTTTTGCTTTACTTAAGGGCGTTGCCTGAGCGTTATTTTTCTGAATCCAGAAAATAAAAAATAGAACAAATAATATCCGCCTGATTAAATTTATTGTGATCATAGTATTAGTATCGTTTATAGTAATTATTACTTGTTGATTTGCTGTATTTATAGAAGTAAAAGTATAGCTTTTAAATAGTTAGCAATAAAAATAAAGATTAGTAAAGGTTCCATATTACAATATGAAACCAAAAAAATGGAGCAGATAAAATCTTATCGTAACCTTTGTAATTTATATTGATATTTATTATACGGGTTTATTCAGCTTTGCAGAAAGTAAAATACGGTTGGTTAGCCATTGATCAGGGAGATTGAGACTCTGGAGAAATTTGAAATCAAATAAAAAGTTCAAGCCAATATTTATGCGTAAATTTTATTGCTCCACAGTTTTGGGATTGATGAGTGTTGATCCCGTAAAAGCTGGTTAAATAGTATCGAGAAGACATAAAAAAATCCCATTTCTTGTGAAATGGGATTTTGCTTTTGTAACCTCCGGGATAAATTTCTACAAATTTTATGGAAGGTTTGAAAGATATTGCTATGCCATATCTAGCGTCTGCCTTTCATTAACTTTATTAATTTGGTTTGGATGTCCTGCTGGGGATTGATTGTGAAAATTGTATCACTTTTACCAGAATTACCCCATGTTGTATTTAATATACTTTTTTTAATTATCGCAGAACGAACCAATTTGCTTTAAATGCCTTTCGGTTTGGTATTTATTAAAGTTGTCCCATTTTGGAGCGGTACTTGTTTTTTGTCCGTACATAGCATCCAGGCAAATGTTGTTGTCCTTGTATTTGTCATGTAAAACAGCCAAAATTTTAAAGAAAAATTCATCCAGCATGATGATGGCTTCAAATTCTGATTTTAGTGTACTGTAATTAGAATCTGAAGGATTTAATAGCTGTAGTAAATTTAAAAGCTCTTTTTTTTCTTCTTCATTGATTTCAGTAGCATAACCCATTTTTAAGGTTTTAAAGACCAGGTTATTCCAGGCTTTGCTATCATGTCCCCATTGCACATCAGGCAGGTTTAGGGAATGTTCGCAAATTAGAATAATAGAAAAAAGAACATCATTTAAATACTCCGCCGGGAATTCGTCAAAACTTCTGAATTCGAAACCGCTCTGGTACATTTTTTCCTGATTAAAATCAAGCCCCACTTCCGAAAGCATTTCATATTCCATGTCGGCTTCAATCTGATCGCGCCACCAGATATTTTCTTCTTTTGTAAATTTCAGCAGTTTTCTAAAATTGTCTACCTTATAAGTTAGAATTTTACCTTTTGGCATTGATTTGTTATAGGTACCAACGCCTATGTAACGCGACATGGCATTTCGCATTGAACCCAAAGTGAACTTTTTGTCTAAACTGTATTTATCACTGATAACGCCCATAATATCAGGACTTCCGAGCGTAGATATGAAAAAAGGCTCAAACCACTGCAATAAATAAATGGCGTTAGCGTGTGTTTTTTCAAAAGCATTGTAATCCACAATTCTGCTGTCTTCTGTTAATGAAGGCAAAGTGATATGAAAATGATAGGTTCCGTTATTGAACAAAACCAGGTTTTCCTGATTGGTCATAAACATATTAAGGCCGTTGTTGTAATCCGGAAAATTTAATTTCCCGTTTAACACAGACGATTCGTTGATTTTATCCAAAAACAGTTTTTTGGTTGCTTTCAATTCTTTGCAGGAATCAGTAATGGTTCTGTTTTCAAAATATTTGGTTACAAATTCAATGGAATCACCATCAAAATGCACCGATCCCATCGTTTTGTTTCTTTGGGTAATCATACTCTGAATGTTGTATGGCTGATCTTCAAGGAAAAGTTCCATGATCGATTTACCCAGATATTCCGGATTCTCAATTGGTTCTGCGATCGTCTCACCGGCTTCCGTATCGATTACTTTTTTTACTGGCGATAATGTTTTGTGCTGATAATTGATATCGAGCTTTTCCAGCGAATGACTGTTCATCATTCGACTTACTTTATAGTTTTCAGTCAGGTTAAAAGCTTTTTTCAGCATAGGAGCCAGGCTTTCGGGTTTATAGCATTTTCTGTAATCAATACTATATTTCTCAAAGCCAATTTTTTCTTGTATAAATTCACCAGAAACTATTAGGGGTTCTTCAAACTGCATGTAGGTTTCGTTTTCCAATCCTATTCCCCAATAATATTTTTTTGTCTGATTGTCTTTCATTTATACTTACTTTCTTTTTTAAGGTTATTTTTAATTTATGAAGTCATTTTTTATTCAGGAATACAAATTCAATCTGTTAAAACCAGAGACAAGAAACCTATAACGGATTAAGCATTGTTGCCTCCATTATAAAAGTTTTCGTTTACTTTTAAAAATATAGGAATTTATATTTTAGATTTTTCGCAATTTTATCGACTGAAACATCAATTTAGAAGTAAAATTTTATAATAAGGTCATAAAATTACTTTCGTTATTAATCACTTTTGTATCAATAATTTATGCGGGAGAATAGCTAAATCACAACTTTTAGTATTCTTGTTTTTTCTAAGTTGCAAAAGTAGTTTTTTATTATCGTATTTGCAAGTGGTTAACTTACTGATAATCAATATTTTTTTTGAATGATGAAACAACCCTGTGAATTGCGTTCTTATTCGTGGTAATACAGCACGTAAGAGGAATACAACTCATCATTCCACCAGTCTTTTCTTATTTCCGCAAAGTAATTATAATTCAGTTTTCCGGCTTGCGATTGTAACGGATATACTACTATACCATTTTCGCGATAGGCTTTGTGTAAATCAGTTTCCGGTACAACAGGAACAATATGTCCGGAAAGTCCTTTTTCTCTTCTTTTGGCACAAATGATTCCAATTCCGCCATTGGCATTTACCTTATTCTGAATTTCATCTACAGTAGTGATTCTTTCCCATCCAAAATTTTGTCCCCATTGTAAAAACCAATCGTGTATGGCACTGGAATAAATTCGGTCTACAGTTTGTTCAAAAACAGCTTCTACATCTTGTCCCTGTATAATTTTTTCAAGGGATTCGGGTGTCCACCAAACTGTTGGGAGGTATACTTTAGCGAAATAGCAATAATCATAAGAATATACATTGCAATACGTATCTTCGACCGTTCTTTGATATCTTACGTTATTTTCAACATCTAATTTATCAATCAATTGGGCAATAGTTTCTTTTTTTGTTGAAGGATTCGTTAAATCTCTAAACGGAATACTGGAATCCATAAGAGGTTTTTCTTTCATTTCCATAGAATCCAGCCTCGATTGAAGATCTGGTAACAAATTGGCTTTCTTAATTTGAATATTCGTTAGTGTATGCTCATCTAAAGGTAACGATGCTACTGTTACAGTATGTTTTTCCATCTTGACTGCTTAAAATTAATTGACATGACACTGCTAAATTGATTAATTATACAGCGAAATTTGGTTAGCCAGCGGGTAAATGTAAGGATTTTAAGTTGCTAAAGAGTTTTACAAAAAGACAAATTACATAAAATTGTGTGATTACTTTAAATTGTTTTGTCCTTTTAAATATAAAAAAGCATACTATTTAGTATGCCTTTTGCTTTTGAAATTACGATAGATTTTATTAATTTTTTGTCTCTGTCAGGAATATTATAATAATTTAGCCCATTAGCAATTAAAGATACAAAATTAATAAGATTGCTTTAAGCCTTTCCAATCTGTTTGAATTAGAAATTGTTCCCAGGAAAGACTTTTAGTATTAATTTTTCTGCTCCATTGTAAATTACGATTGTTGCTAAAATAGCCATATTCAACAGCATATTCGGCCATTCCAATTATCTCATCCACTAAAATTTCATTGAAACGAAATTCCGGAAAATGATTAAGAAATTCATCTCGGGTATATGCCGAACTATATACAGCCTTCTTGCCCGTAACCTTTATAAAAGTATTCACTATTTCCTGAGGTGATAAAATATCACCAATCACTGGTAATGAGGTGCCTGTATATTTATCTGCATTAGAGAAAATTTCTAAAACAGCCGGACCTGTAGCTGTAAGAGGATCAACAAATGGTGCGCGAAAGTCTTTTGGTAAGTAAATTGGAAACACAAGCACATCATCTTGGACAATAGGAGTGTAAAATTCCAGAAAGTTCGTGTAAAAAAAAGCCATATAAATGAACGAACTTTTAATTGGTAGTGTTCTTATATAGGCCTCAATATTGGCTTTGTCAGTGAAATGAGGTGCAAATTTTTTTCCTGATGTAATTTTATCGACGTTTTCCAGGCTGCTAAAAATTAGGTGCTCAACCTTTGCCTCAAGTGCTGCATCTGCGAGATCCTTTCCCAAAGCAAATTCATGCGTATTGGGAGGTGCAATACTGGGTGTAATCAAAAAAACACCATATGAACCTTGGAAAGCCTTTACAAAATCTTTTTTATAACCTAAATTAAGAGGTATACTTACTAGTTCAACTCCTTGTTCTATCAAACTTACTGCTTCTGGAGAATCAAGTCTCCTGGTAATACCACGTACTTGATATTGTCCGCTCTGTATTAGAGTCTGTGCAACGCTGTAGCCTTGTTTGCCTAAAACACCAACAATGGTAATGAGCGGTTTACTACTTTTAATTGATTTGGATGCTTTAAAATCATTTCCCATAAGTTCATTTCTTTAATTAATTTTAAACTATAAAAATTATAGTTGCAAAACTATCTATAGTTGCATAAATTTGCAATAACTATCTATTTGGATAGGTCTAAAGAAGAAGTTTATGAAAATTGAATGTCAAAGTGATTCTATAAAATTGGACAGTAAATTGTACCCATGTACGGTTAGCATAGCGATGGATTTGATTGGTGGAAAGTGGAAAGCGGTTATTTTATATCATTTAAAAGATACAGATAAACGGTATAGTGAACTTAGAAGGGATATCCCGGCTATTACAGAAATGACTTTGAGCCTCCAATTAAAACAACTAGAAAATGACGGTCTTTTATTACGTACCGTTGAGGGTAAAAAACCGCCGATAAAAGTTGTTTACAGTTTAACTGATTTTGGAAAATCCTGTATACCATTACTAAATGCAATAACTGAATGGGGAAATAAGGTTGCTGTGCATAAAGGTGAATTTGTGGGGGAGGATCATCGTTAGGCCTAAACTCTCAATACATTAAAATTTTCGCTGGGAAGGTTTATTATTATATCCGCCATGATGGGATTCATCCCTGGTGAGTTCATCTTCTTTAAGCTCCTCATTGCCAAGACGCCCAATTTCGAATTCCCTGTTCACTGGATTATCCTTTTCGGGTTCAATAGTTTCAAAGGACGCGCTTTCATCCTCATCGCTATTTTGAGTATCTAAATCAGTTTCAAACCCTTCAGATGGATCATTTTCTATAAGATCCTTCTCAATATCCTGTTCCGTTATATCTTTTGAGTCGCTGCCTGATTCCTGGTCAAGATTCTCCGAATCATACTGGTAGCTGTCTTTATCGCTGCTTTGCGGGTGGGTGTTTGGGTTTTGAAAATTACGGTCGTCCTGAGGGTAATTTTCCGGTGTATCTGAATTTGTCATATTATTTTTAAATTAAATTATTGCTGTCTTTTTATAAAAGGATTATTGCGGAACAAGTTTGCCGGTATTGCCTGCTTGTCCCGGTTTGTACTTTTTTATTTTGTCCTTTGCCAAATATAAAAAGGATTGTATACTTTTTTTTACAGAATAATGGTTTGTATTTATAAAATAGCTATTAGATAATTAGACAGGTAGGTATGATGTCAAATGTTTAAACACGAAGACAATTTAATTTTTAGACAACTGACCATCATAGAAATCGAAAATAAAAGCCTCCAGAATCAAAATGATAATGGAGGCTTTTATTTAGAAAATCAGGATATATTTAAGATTTTATAAATTCTAAAATATCCTTATTAATTGTATCTGCTTCTGTTGTTGGCATACCGTGAGGAAATCCAGGATACGAAATTAGTTTTCCGTTTTTCAAAAGTTTTGCGGCTCTCGGCGCTTGATTGTAAGGAACAATCTGGTCGTCTTCTCCGTGTAAAACCAAAACAGGAATATCTAAACTTTTCAAATCTTCTGTAAAATCTGATTCAGAAAACGCTTTAATTCCTTCATAATGAGCCAGAACAGAACCCATCATTCCCTGACGCCACCAATTGTGTTTGATTCCTTCCTGAACAGTTGTTCCTTCACGGTTCCATCCGTAAAAGGCGATAGGAAAATCATAAAAATACTGCGCTCTGCTAAATCCGGTTCCTTGTCTTATTTCATCAAAAATAGCTAATGGCACACCTTCAGGATTGGATTCGTTTTGTATCATAATCGGCGTTACGGCACTAATAATTACTGCTTTTGCGACGCGTTCTTTTCCGTATTTTGCTGCATAACGTACTACTTCGCCGCCGCCGGTTGAGTGGCCAATGTGAATTGCATTTTTTAAATCCAAGGCAGCTGTCAATTCAGCGATGTCAGATGCATAAGTTTCCATATTATTCCCTTCAGAAGTTTGACCAGAACGACCGTGTCCGCGTCTGTCGTGTGCAATAACTCTGTATCCTTGTTTTAAGAAAAACATCATTTGAGTATCCCAGTCGTCGCTAGATAAAGGCCATCCGTGGTGAAAAACGATTGGTTGTCCTGTTCCCCAATCTTTGTAAAAAATTTCAGTTCCGTCTTGTGTTTTAAATGTGCTCATTTTTTATGGTTTTAAGATTAATAAATTTTATAGATGTGTAATTTTGTATTGTTAATATTCTGCGTTAATTTTTTATCGCTTATTTTTTTTCAAATTTATATAGACATAGAGGATCTGTCTATTAATCCAGATTAAGTAATAATTTTTTTATTTTTAATCTAAAAGAATGGATTCAAAGTCTTCAGTAAATACTTGTATTGAAAAGAATCAGATGCTATTTTATCTTTTCATAAACGGCAGGGTCGTGTTTTTTTACTTTTATTTTCACGTATTTAGATGCCGGCATATTGCTTTCCTTCACCACGTTATTTACAGAAACTAAAACATTGGTTTCAGGAAAGTAAGTAACCGTATTCCGTTCTGGTATCTCATATGAGACGATCAGGAATAAAGGCGCAATTCTTTCGATTCCATCATCATAATTATATAAATCTACTTTTTCACCGGCTTTTAATCCTGCTTTATCGATATCTTTTTGATTCATAAAAATTACTCTTCGTTCATTTTTGATTCCTCGATAGCGATCGTCCATGCCATAAATAGTGGTGTTAAACTGGTCATGTGTGCGTGTGGTGGCCATCATGTATTCGTCTGGTGCAAGTTCGTTATCCGGAATTTCAGTTATTGTAAACGAAGCCCGATCAGCCGATTCTTTTCCTTTAAATTCACCGTGACGCGGTGCATTCGGAAGATAAAAACCACCTTTTTCCCTAACTCTGCTATTGTAATTTTCAAAACCCGGAATACAATTTTCTATGGCTTCTCTTACCTCATCATAACTATTGTGATAGCGTTTCCAGTCTACAACCGCTTTCTCTCCAAGCGTTGCCATAGCCATACGGCAGACAATTTGCATTTCGTTTATAAATTGATCTGATATAGGTTTCAAAACACCTTTTGAAGATTGTACGACACCCATAGAATTCTCAGTAGTTATTATTTGTATTTCATTGTTTACAATATCCATATCACTTCGCGAAAGTGTAGGGAGTATAAGAGATTCTTTTCCATGAATCAAATGCCCTCTGTTTAGTTTTGTAGAAACACATACCAGCAGTTTTAATTTTCTGAAGGCTTCTGCTGTATAAGTAGTATCTGGCGCCGCAGACAGAAAATTTCCTCCCATGCAAAACAGAAATTTTACTTTTTCCTCATGTATTGCTTTTATGGTTTCAACGACATCATACCCATGATTTCTTGGAGGATTAAATCCAAAATATGCATGCAGTCTGTCTAGTTGTTCATTGGTTGGTTTTTCATCAATAAGCATTGTTCTGTTTCCCTGCACGTTACTGTGACCGCGAACAGGACAAACACCTGCACCTGGTTTTCCAATACTTCCTTTAATCAGTAAAATATTAACGATTTCTCTGATCATGTCTACACCGTTTGGCTGCTGTGTAAGACCCATTCCCCAACAAACAATAATTCTTTTTTTGAAGGCGATCATTTCTGCTGCTTCGATAATTAATTCTTTTGAAATACCAGAAAGAAAGGCGAGGTGATCTAAATCTAAATTTTCAAATTGTTTCTCAAAATTTTCAAAACCGGTTGTTTTGTCTTTAATGAATTCATGATCAAAAACCTGACCCGGATTTTTCTTTTCCAATTCTATTAGCAGTAACTCAATCGCTTTCAAAAAAGCCATATCGCCGTTTATTTTTATCGGAAGAAAAAGATCAGCCAATTTGCCGCCTGAACCTATTATTCCTTTTATTGCCTGCGGATTATGAAATCCCATTAAACCTGCTTCCGGCAAGGGATTAACAGCAATAATTTTTGCTCCGTTTTTTTTGCCTTTTTCCAAAGCGCTCAACATTCGCGGTGCATTGGTTCCGGGATTCTGTCCAATTATAATGATGAGATCAGTATCATAAAAATCTTCTAAAGTAACCGTTCCTTTTCCAATACCGATTGTGGTTTTCAGAGCCGTGCCAGAGGTTTCGTGGCACATATTAGAACAATCGGGCATATTATTGGTTCCGAATTCTTTTGCAAAAAGCTGATACAGAAACGAAGCTTCATTACTTGTTCTTCCCGAAGTGTAAAAAGCAGCTTCATTTGGAGATTCAAGCGCATTTAAATGTGAAGCAATTTTTGCAAAAGCATTCTCCCAACTGATGGGCTGATAATGCGTTCCTCCAACCGGTAAATACATGGGCTCAGTTAACCTTCCCATTTTTCCAATTTGGTAATCGTCTAATTTTGAAAGGCTGTAAACGGAATTTTTCTTAAAAAAATCGGCAGTAACTTTTTTAGTTGTCGCTTCTTCTGCTAAAGCTTTTGCACCATTTTCGCAATATTCGCCCAAAGGAGACCGATCGTCATCAGGATCCGGCCAGGCACAACTCGAACAGTCAAAACCTCCCTTTTGATTCATTTGAAACAACGCTTTTCCACCTCGAAGAACTGCTTTGTCTTCAATAAGATCGCTTACCGCAGCTAAAACCGCAGGCACGCCGGCAGCCCATTTCTCTACTTTTGTTATTTTAAGTTTTGAAAGCTGGTATGGATTTTCTGCGTCAGGTAATTTAGGGTCTAAATTATCTGAGTTTTGTTGCTCTTCCTTCATTGAATTTTTGGTTTAATTGGTCTTGTGCGATATGGTATGAGATAATTTCAGTCAGTTACAATAACGGTTTGATCTGAAGCATTATATATATTCAGCCTGTTTTCTTTAAGAAATCCCAAAAGAGTAATATTAAATTCTTCGGCAAGCTCGACTGCCAGACTGGACGGAGCACCAATGGAAGCAATAATGGAAATTCCAGCCATTGCAGCTTTTTGTATCAGTTCAAAACTTGCTCTTCCGCTCAGAAGCAAGATATGCTCATTTAAGGGCAGTGTTTTATTCATAAGCGATTGCCCAATTAATTTGTCTAATGCATTGTGTCTTCCTACGTCTTCCGTTAAAAGAATCAAATCGCCCTGATTATTAAAAAGTCCCGATGCATGAAGGCCTCCGGTTGATGCAAAATCACTTTGTGCTATTCTTAATTTTTCGGGAAGCTTATACAATACCGATGCCTCAATCGTAACTTTGGGTTTCATCAAATTTACAAACGAACTCACTGTTTTGATCGACTGAATCGAACTTTTACCACATACACCACAGCTCGAAGTCGTGTAAAAATTACGATCTGTCTGCATCAAATTTGGACTAAAATTTTCATTAAGATCAACCTGAACAATGTTTTCTTTCTTAGAAAGACAGTTCATTTCTACAGAATAAGCGCGTTCTACATCTTCAAAAGAAGTAATAATGCCTTCTGTAAATAAAAAGCCAATTGCCAGTTCTGTATCATTGCCCGGTGTGCGCATGGTAACCGAAATATTCTTCTGAATTCTTTCTGTCCCGGAGCCATAAGATATTCTAATCTCAAGTGGTTCTTCGACTGAAAGGGTATCTAAAAAAAAGGAGATTTCGTTACCATTTATCCTTTGGACGTTTACGTTTTTAATGGAAACTAATTCCGAATAATTTATTTCCATAAAGGATTTAATTGAGATTGCTACGTAAATTTAATTAAAAATATCATCAGAGAAGGCACTTTTCCTCATTAATTAGCCGATGAAGCCGTATGATTTAACATTCATTAACGTGGTTGTTTATTTGACGATCTCACCCATAAGCTGCAGTAAATCTTCCGGGCCACCGTTAAATTTTGTGCCATTAACAAATAGGGAAGGAGTACCATTTACACCGCTCATAATACCGCTTTCAAAATCAGAATCGACTTTGGCTGCAACTTCAGATTTTTTAATATCATTATTAAATTGCTCGCTGTCAAGTTCTAGTTTTTCTGCTAATTCTAACAAAAGATTTTCACTTAAATACTGCTGATTTTCATAAATAGCATCGTGCATTTCCCAGAATTTTCCCTGCAGTGCAGCCGCTTCTGCCACGATGGCTGCCGGACGTGCGTATTGGTGCATTTCTGATAATGGAAAATTTCTAAATACAAATTGTATCTGGTTTCCGTATTTGTTCATCATTTCTTTAAGAACGGGATAAGCGGCACCACAATACGGACATTGATAATCTCCATATTCAACAATTACGATATCGGCATCTTTTTTTCCTTGTTTATGGTCAGTTGTACTAACCGATGGTTTTAGTGACATAATTAGTTGGTTTTAAGGTTTTCTAAAGTTTCTAAGATTCCATCAGCTCCGGGATTTATGGCCATTGGTGAGAGATAACTCCATTGTATAATTCCATTTTTATCGATTACAAAAAGTGCACGGCTGCATTCGCCTTCTTCTTCATTGTAGACACCGTATTTTTTAGCGATTTCTCCTTTGCTTTCAAAATCAGCTAATAAAGGGAAATGCAGGTTTCTGGATTGAGAAAAAGCCATGTGACACCATTTGCTGTCTACAGAAATACCGAAAATTTCAGCATCGTATTTTTTAAAGTATTTCAGCATTTCATTGTATAAGGCCATTTGATCACTGCAAACCGGACTCCAGTCGGCAGGATAAAAAGCTAAAACCACGTTTTTTCCTTTAAATTCTGATAAAGTGATTTTTTGGTCGGGTGTTGCAAATAAGGTAAAATCCGGCGCAACTTCATTTTTCTGTAGCATAAGGTTTATTTTTAAGGTTAATAGCCTGAATGTTGAAAAACATTGTTTTTCCTGCCAGAACATTTAAACGAAATTTGTATTTGTTTGTTGGTTTACTTCGTTTGTTAATTCTATTGTAAAGCTATTGAAGATATGCAGGATCTTTAGTTCAAATTCGTTAGATGGGCAAAAACTATCGTTGAGTTTGGTGAATAGAAACTTTTAAAATATTATTTGTGAAGAGTGGTTTAATTTGCAAGAATAAATACCAATTTATTTGCGTTTAAATCAAAAAAAAATCACCGCATGTGCAGTGATTTTTTATTTGTATAAGAGGTTGTGTTCTATTTGTACAACCATTTTTTAATAAGTTTGGTATAATTGGGCATTACAACAAATACCATTAAAAAGACAATGAAACCTGAATTGACCAAAGCATCAAAATAATGATTTGCTGGAATTTTTAGCAATCTCAACACTGGAATGACCAACAATGGAATTACCAGCGACAATGGATAAATGGCAGACCAGGTTACCAGGAATTGTTTCCAGCGTACAGGAACTTTATTTCCTTCGTTTTCATTATTAAAAAGAAAATCCAAACCTGATTTTATCTGATAGTTGTCATTTTTTCTAAAAAGCGGATTAGCTTTTTCGATCAGTAATTTTCTGTTGTCTGATTCCATCCAGCTTTTCAGATTTTCAATATCGTCAAATCGGATAATAACGGTGTAAACAAAAGTCAGATGAGGAATGGGACGCACAATCTGCAAATCGATAAAACCATTGGAGTGTTTGGTAATGGGAACGATTTCGTTCAGCCATTTTTCATATTCGGGTTCTTTTCCATCTAAAATATGATGGCTAATTACCACAGATGCGCCTTGATTTTCCATAATACTTTTGTTTATTTAGATTTCTTAAAATTATAATCAAAATACTATCTTACTAATATAATTTTACCGGTATGTCTGCTTTCTTCTAATAACCGATGCGCTTCAGGAGCTTCTGTAAAGGGAAAAGTTTTAAATATAATCGGTTTGAATTGTTTCGACTCAATTAAAGGCCAAACGATTTTTTGTACCTCTTTTGCCAATTGTTTTTTAAAATCATATTCTCTGCTTCGTAAAGTACTTCCGGTTATGGTTAGGCGTTTTATCATTACTTTCCAGATATCAAGATCTACATGACTGCCACTAACGGCATTAATATGAACTAATCGGCCTTCTGGTTTTAAGATGTTCACATTTTTACTAAGGTAATCACCACCAATCATATCTAAAATTACATCAACTCCTTCTTCCTGCAAAATTGTTTCGAAGTCCTGTGTTTTATAATTAATGTAAGCATCGGCACCAAGCTCGAGACATTTTTGCCCTTTTTCATCAGATCCTACGGTTACAGCTACACGATGTCCCAAAGCATGAGCGATCTGGATTCCTGTGATACCAATACCGCTGTTGCCGCCATGAATTAAAAGAGTTTCTCCAGACTTGAGGCCTGCTCTTTGAAAAACGTTGGACCAGACTGTAAAAACGGTTTCCGGCAGACTTGCAGCTTCGGCAAAAGTCAGTCCTGATGGAATTGGAAGGCATTGACCTTCACGAACGCTGACATATTCTGCATAACCTCCGCCAGCGAGAATGGCACAAACTTTATCTCCAACCTTAAAGTCGGTAACATCTGGTCCGCATTCCGCCACAATTCCGGAAACTTCTAAACCCAAAATTTCAGAGGATACGCCGGAAGGTGCGGGATAATTACCTTCACGCTGAAAAATATCAGAACGGTTTAATCCTGCTGCTTTTACTTCTATTAATATTTCGTCTGCTTTAACTTCTGGAGTGGGATAATCCTGCAGCTTCAGTACATCTGGAGCTCCAGGTTGCGTTATAACTATTGCTTTCATTTGGTTAATGATTAATGGTTTCTATAGATTTTTCAATTCTTTTCCAAGTCAGTTTATGAGTTACCAAACGTGAATTATTCATAAAAGGCTGCTCGGTTTCTAAATGAAGTAATCCATCTTTAAAAAGAACTTTTCTGATTTGTGTCTGGTTTCTCCAATTTTCAAAAAGGGATATATACATGGTATGGCTGACGGTTTGTTTTTCATCGTCTGTTTGAAAAGGTCCTGAATAGGCGAGATAAGCTGCATTCTTTTTAGTGTCAAAATTTTCAGAATCTGCACTCATTATTTGTGCCGACATGAATCCATCGCCGTTATAAATAATTAGACCTTTTGGTTTTATACCCATCGGATATGTAATTTCTCCTCCATCTAAAGATACTTCAATCATTTCAACCAAAGACCAGGAACCAACCAATTTTTCAAATAAATTATTTTTCATATTACTCAAAATAAAAGGAGCGCACATTAGTACGCTCGATTTGTAAGGATTAAAAAGGCTGATTGTATTTGCCTGTTAGCGCTTTGTTTTCGATGCTTTTAGCAAAATTGGGAGTCTCCTCATGATTGTGAGCGTCAGAAGCAGCTTGTCTTGAAGCAGCAGCACCTGAAAGATTGATATTATGTTCTTTTAAATATGCAAACATTTCCGGCGTTGCGGTCGCATGAATTTCATTGGTATAAAGACAAGTGTTTTCGTCGATTTTAGTTACTTTCAGTTCCCATAAAACCTGAACTTTAGTGCGTCCGTTTTGAGTGATAGAATCTGAAATTGATAGCATACGGCAATAATCCGGACGATGAACTGTTGCAACATAATGCTGTACCATTAAAGCATCGCCTATTGTTTCTACGTTAATAGACATGGGCTCGCCTTCATAAGTGCTTGTAATTCCTGCACCAATATGCTGTGTAGAACAGCGTTGGTATTCGGCATCAGGAAGGTTTAAAAGCCAATCGGCAATATTTACTTTTTCAATAGGAGCATTGATAACTGCGGTTACAGTTGAATGTGATAATGCATTTTCCGGGGTTTGAATGATTTCCATAATTTTGGTTTTAAGTGTTTTACTACAGTAAATTTAGCCTCATAAAACCGAGGTGCAGTACACTATTCATCGGACGGGCAAAAACACTCGTTTAAAAACGGAAATCAATCGTTTACTATTTTAATTTGAAAGAAAATTAAAGGAAACATTATAATATCAATCTGAGAAAACATAACCAATGGTTTCAATCATTGGGACATGATACGTATCAAAATGCGTTCTCCGTTGCGTGTCCCGAGGTTGAAACCCCGGGCTATATTTTAAAATAGGAGTGGTAAAAATTAAGAGAAAATATTATTCTCAATTCTGAAAAACATAGCCAATGGTTTCAACCATTGGGACATGATACGTATCACAATGCATTTTCCGTTGCGTCTCCCGAGGTTGAAACCTCGGGCTATATTTTAAAATAGGAGTGGGAAAAATTAAGAGGAGAATATTAGTCTCAATCTAAAAAAAACATAGCCGATGGTTTCAACCATTGGGACGTGATTTCGATATGAAAAAGCATAGCCAATAGTTGCAGCCATTGTAACGCAATAATTATAAAAAAAGAGACTGCCTTTGGGGAACAGTCTCTCAATTGAATATTATAAATAAGATGATTTTGTATTTGAAGTAAAATTATTGTCGCAGATTTTCCAATACTATTTTGGCTTCAGCAATTGCAGAAGTAAGAATGCTTTCTACATCCTCTATAATCTGCTGTAAGGCTGTGTTTTTCTCTTTGGCCATTTCAAGAAGATTAAGTTTTTGTTCTAGAATTGGCAGTAAACCCATTATCGCGGCACTAGATCGTAAATCGTGTGCCCTGAGTTTTACGATTTTAAAATCTTCATTTTGGTAAGCTGTGATAAGCTGTTCCAAATGTAACGGTACATTCTCAACGAATTGTGTTGTAACTGTTTGTTCAAAGCTTTTATTTCCGCCGCTTACAGACTGCATATAGGTAAGATCAATAAACTCAAAAACAGTATTATTTTGGCTGATCTTCATTTCTTCAGATTTTGCTTCTTTCAGTCCGAAATTAGTAATCAGTTTATACAGTTCCTCTTCTTTTATAGGTTTAGAAATGTATTCATTCATGCCTCGGCTCAAACATCTTTCTCTTTCGCCGGGAAGTGCATGAGCGGTCATGGCGATTATAGGAATATCTAATTTTAATATTTCACGAATTTCCTGTACGGCAGTATATCCGTCCATTTGAGGCATTTGTAAATCCATAAGTACAAGATCGCATTCTTTTTTTCTCAGATATTCAACCGCTTCTAAACCATTAGAGGCTATGTCAAAATCAATATTCCATTGCGAGAGCAAGTGCTTCATCAAACTTTGGTTGATCGCATTGTCGTCTACAACCAAAACTCTCAATGCGGTATTAGACATGTCTTTAAAATGGTCAATATCTGCGACGGGTACTGAATTGAATTGTTTTTTGGAAATTCCATAAGGAATATAAAAATTAAAAGCCGTTCCTTTTCCTTGTTCACTGCTTACTTCGATATCACCTTCCTGCAATAAAATAAGCCTTTTTACAATTGATAATCCAAGCCCGGTTCCGCCATAATTTCTGGTTGTCGAATCTTCGCCCTGATTGAATCTTTCAAAAACTTCTGTTAGTTTTTCTTTATCAATCCCAATTCCCGTATCCGTAATTTTGAAGCCCAAAGTAATCTGATTTTCACTTTGTTCCTTGTTATAAACTTCAATGCTTACGGTTCCCTGATGGGTAAATTTTATCGCGTTTCCAATAAGGTTCACCAATATTTGTGTCAATCTGGTGGCATCACCAACTAAAGTATCGGGAATAGAGGCATCTACTTTACTGGAAATAGTTAGTTTTTTTTCTTTTACACGTTCAGAAAAAAGGGTTTCAATAGAATTCAGTAATCCATTAATGCTGAATATACCTGGAGTAATACGCATCATTCCGGCTTCGATTTTAGATAAATCAAGTATGTCATTAATGATTGTCATTAAATTTTCTCCGGAACGCTGAATTGAGGTAACAAATTCTGCAGAAGTTTCATCCAAAGGCCTTTTCTGCAGTAAATTGGTAAATCCTAAAATTCCGCTGAGGGGCGTTCTGATTTCGTGGCTCATATTGGCCAGAAAATTTTCTTTGGTCTGTGCGGCAACAGATGCTTTTTTTTCGGCTATGTCCAATTCCTTAATTAAATGATGCTGTCTTCTGAATTGACGCATGATATGATAACCAATTACAGCACCGCTAATGACCAATAAAAACAACAAAGAAATGTCATATAACTTGGCACGACGCCCCATTTCCTGACTTAAATTGCTGAGCTCCACCATTCGTACCTGACGTTTCTGATAAATCTTAGCTGTTATGTCGGTAATCTCATTCGAAATTATTCTGGCTTGTGGGTTGGCTATAGAACTTTCATCATCCATATTCCCCAAAGAGTCATAGCGATGGAGCAGTTTACCCTTAGTAATCATTTTATTTTGTGCAAGAATCCCCAGTCTTTGTATTAACTTTTCTTCCTCATGATCTTCATTGTCTACAGATAGCGAATCAAGAAAATTTCTGATCTGCTTTATTTTTTGGTCGATACCTTCCAAATGGGTTGTATCGTTGGTTGCGATAGAAGCCCTGATTCTGCTTTCAACACTCAAAATATCGCGGTCGATCTCTCTTAAATGATTGCTTGAACGCAATTCGTTTAAGAGTGTATTATTGTTTCTGATGAGCTCTTTAGTATTTTTAGCAGAATTTATTTGTACAGCTATTAATAATATACTGCATAAAATAAAACTGCTTATTATAAAATAACTAAAGCGTTTGTTGCCCATTAGAGTAGATGTATTTATCATAAAAACAGGTGTAAATAAATTGTTTGTCTTAATTGAATAAAACAAGAGAATAGAACTTTATTCAGGCAAAATAAATTTTGTTTAAAAAACATTCATTCTGGCGTTCAGTGCTTTTCGGTAAGCATCGGCAACTGGAATAAATTTTTTATTGATCATAATACCGCCGTCTTGCAAAGTGTCGATTTTACTAATAGAGACAATATAGGAACGGTGCACTCTTATGAAATCATCTTTGGGCAGACGTTCTTCGGCTGTTTTCATTTTGCCGTGTATGGCAAACATTTTTTCCTTAGTGTAAAACTTTACATAATCGCCCATGGCTTCTGCATAAAAAATATCATCCAGTTTTAAGCGTCTTGTAATATTAGAATCCCTGACAAATAAAAATTCTTCTTTACCATATTGTATGTTTTCTTTTCGGCTTTCTATAATCGACTGCGCTTTACTGACTGCTTGTAAAAATCGGGCAGGCGTAACGGGTTTAAGGATGTAATCTGCAATGTTGAGCTCAAAAGCTTCGAGCGCGTAATCCTTTTTTGAAGACGTAAAAATGATAATGATATCTTTGCCAGAAAGGTTTTTTGTCAATTCGATTCCAGTCATCTCCGGCATTTCAATATCCAGAAAGATCAGGTCGATGTGATTTTCCTGTAAATGATGGTATGCCTCAATGGCATTACAATATTCATTTACAACAGTAAGATTCGGAATTTGTTTTGCCAAATGAGACAAAGTGGTTCTTGCAATATCATTGTCATCAACAATCAACGCTTTCATGGTATTTGGTTTTTGGTTTAGACAAATATACTTATTCCTAATTATTTTATCTAAAGTAAGAGCGAATCATCCAGGCCATTTCTTCATGAATTTCTAATAATCCGGTAATAAAATCACTTGAACCATAATCTTTGTAATCATTGGCAAAGGGTGTGATGTTGCCTCGAAGAAAATCAATAATACTTTCATGATCCTGCAACAAGTCTTTCATAAAACCTAATCCGTCATTTGTTCTCTCGCTATATTCTGTAAGATGTGTAAGCTCAAGATATGTTTTTAAGCTGGCAGGAGCATAGTGACCAATTTTACGCATACGCTCTGCAACACTATCTATAATTTCATCCAGTTGTTTGTACTGATTTTCGAAGAAAATGTGATTTGCGTGAAAATTATCTCCTGTTACATTCCAGTGCGCATTTCTTGTTTTAGTATAAAGTACAAATTCGTCAGCCAATAATTTTGCCAATTCATTTGAAACAGCGTTTGTGTTTTTTTCTGTAATCCCAATGGTTGCTTTCATAATCTAAAGTTTTAAGTTATAAGCATTATCGCTTTCTTTTCTTATGTAAAGGTCATTAGAAAACTTCCCAGGATCAATTGTATTTCGATAGAAAGGCAAAAAGTATCGTTGAAAAAGGTATTTGATATTTATAAAACAATAAATTATTTAGTTACTATAATTGTATTGAAAAACTTTGCCTGATAGTTACACTCAGAAAATTGATGGTTAAAATTTGAATCTCAGGCAAATAGATTTCTTCTTATTTTTGATAAGGCAACGCAGGAGTTTAATACCATAACATTACAAATAGGATTTTAGCCCATTGCTAGAAATGTGAATTTCGGAGAACTGGTTTATACGTCATAAAAAGTGCCATGATTTCATTTTCATTTTTCTCAAGTAAATCGATTTGAAAATAAAAGGATTTTTTATTTTCTAACAGTATATATAAGTGAGTAGCAGTACTTTTTTCATTGTATTCGTTATGGCTGGTTCTCTTATTTACTTCAAACGCATTTATTTCATCCCAGGCAAAAGTTCCTATTGAATTAAAAAAGACCTCCCTATCACTCAAAATAATTTCAGCAGGTTCCTGGGTTACACGCGTGTTTTTTATAAAAGAAAAAAGATATAAGAGTCCAATAATACCCAAAAATACTGCCAGAAAAACAGATAAGTCTATAACCATAATTGTAACTGCCAAAAAAATCACAGATGCTAAAAATGATATTATGATGGTGTGATTTCTAAATCTTTTAGCTTGTTTTATAATAATTGTTTCCATCTCTTCTTATTTAAATGGTAATAATTTTCATGTATTATTGCTATGCTAATTTAAGCATATTTATAGTAAATATACTCAAGCATGTATTTATATGGCAAACAATAGGTTACTGGAAAAAAAAACGGGACAAAAGATGATTTTTATCTTTTGTCCCGTAGAGTGACCTCAGCGGGACAAATTTCAATATTTTTTTTGGATGATTTGAAGAAATTGTTTTATTATATGTTGTCTGTCTTTGAGTGTGTTTATGAATTTGGTTTGGATGCCTGTTGGGGATTGATATCTTTTTTGGTCATATGATAATACATAATGAACTTAAAAATTTTTCTTTATAAACCTTAATGTCGACAAAATTGCCATTATATCTGCTGAGATAAATTTGCCGATAAGAGAGCTTTTGCATAATTTTACATTTGTATGTATGAAATATTCCAAAAATATCTTGACGATAAAACAACCCTGACAGATTCAGAGTCTGCTTATATTAAATCCTTTGCCATTATAAAAAAACTGCGTAAAAGACAGTATCTTCTTCAGGAAGGGGATATTTGGAAATATGATGCATTTATTAGTCAGGGATGTCTTCGGACTTATTCTGTAGATGAAAAAGGAAGTGAACATGTAAATAGTTTCAGTATTGAAAATTGGTGGACAGGCGATAGAGAAAGCCTGCTGTTTCAACAACCATCACGTTTTAATATTGATGCAATTGAAGACAGTGAGCTAATATTGTTTACCCATGAAAATTTTGAAATGCTTTGCAGGGAAATTCCAGCCTTTAATAGTATGGTAAATGCGATTTTACAAAAAAGCTTCATTGCAGCACAAAACCGAATTCAGGCATCACTTAGTTTTACGGCAGAAGAAAAGTACTTAAACTTTATCAATAAATACCCGGGTTTTGCTTCACGCATACCACAGACCATGATCGCCTCATATCTCGGCATGACACCAGAAACATTAAGCCGTATACGAAAACAGACGGCAAAAAAATAATTAAAAAAGGAGCTTAAAGCTCCTTTTTTAATGCTCTATGCTGAACACTTGATCTATATCAAGTTTTTACTTATCTCTAATCAATGTACAGGTTTTACAGTTGTCGCAACTTTGTAATGTTCAAAAGGGACAAACTTTATAAACATATAAAATTAGAAATCATGTCAAAAACAATTTTCATTACCGGTACAAGTTCAGGATTTGGTAAACTTACAGCTATAACATTAGCAAATGCCGGTCATTCAGTAATTGCAGGAATGCGAAATACAAAAGATAAAAATGCAGCAGCAGCAAAAGAATTAACTGCTATTGATAACATTGAAGTAGTAGATATAGATATTACAGATGATGGATCGGTTAGTAATGCTGTAGAAAAAATGCTTACTAAATACGGAAAAATTGATGTGCTTATCAATAATGCTGCAGTAAGCGGTTTTGGTCTGCTGGAAGGATATTCAATTGATCAGGTCCGCAGGATGTTCGATGTTAATGTTTACAGCGTACTTCGCATGTATCAGGCCGTACTTCCTTCTATGAGAAAAGAAAAAAATGGTCTTATTATCAATATTACTACTGGAGCGAGTGGCCATACACTTCCTTTTATGATCCCATATATCGCCTCAAAACTGGTGGTTGAAAGTTTTACCGAAGGTCTCCAGGATGAATTAAAAGATTACGGAATTGAAAACGTGAGCATTCAGCCGGGAGTTTATCCAACAGAAATGAATAACGGTTCTAAAGCTGGTATTCATGCCGATAAAGCTGAAATTATAGAAGATTATGGACAAGCAGCATCGGAAAAATTTAATGCATTAGGAACCGCCTTGTTTGGTAAAATGGCTGAATTTGAAATGAATCCTCAGACTATTGCTGACGGAATTCTGGATTTGGTAAGTATGAAAAAAGGAGACAGACCGCTTCGTTTTCCTCTGGATGCGATCGCTCAAGGCACGGATAAAGAATTTATAGAGGCTCGTGCAGCCATCAAAGCAAAATGGTTAGCAGCTTACAGTAATTAATTCACATCAAAAAATCAAATTAAATTATATATAAATACGTCAAAAACAGTAATCATGAAAACAAATTATAAATCAAATCAAAAAATTCAAACTTCTGCAGTTGCTCTATTAAATCTCGTTTTTTTCTTTTCTGCTTCAGAAAAAGCAGAGGCTCAAAATACTGCAGGAATTATTGGAATCGATCACGTTGGAATTAATGTCCCGGATTTAAATCAGGGAATAACATTTTTCAGTGATGTACTTGGTTTTAAACCTGTAACACAACTTGGACCTATACCGCTGGACGCTGGCTGGAAAGAAGCGAATCATATAAATCCTACTACCGGAGCTGTAACTATAAAAATGATAAATGCCGGAACAGGCGCAAGTATTGAGGTATTTAGTTACGCTGATAATAAAGGCAGTAAAGTACATCCTAATTCAGACGATATCGGAGCTTCACATATTGCTTTTTATACATCAGATATAAAAGAATCAGTAAAATATCTGAAATCTAAGGGCGTAAAAATATTGGGAGAACCATATTTAACTCCATCTGGAGATACGGCTGGAGAATCTTGGGTATATTTCGAAACACCTTGGGGTTCTAAAATGGAGCTGGTTTCATATCCTGACGGAAAAGGATATGAAAAAACAAATCCTAAACAAATGTTATGGTCGCCAAAAAATGAAACATCTGCTGTGAGATTAAAAAATCAAACAGCCGATCCATTGCAATACAATGCAATTGTAGAGCGTCATTTTGAGATATGGAACGGAACTGATGGAGCAAAACGTATAGCAGCAATGAATGACATTTATGCCAGAGACATCGAAGTGTTGGATAATCATTTTAGTGCTGTTGGCAGTGGACAGATCAATGAATTTGTAGATAATCTTCATGAAAAATTTCCAGGATATAAATTTATTGTAAAATCAATTGAAAGTCACCACAATATTATTCGTGCTTACTGGCAGAATGGATCAGAGGCAAATCCTGCTGCAGTTACCGGAATGGATTTATTTGTTATTGAAAATGGAAAAGTGCAAAAACTATATGTTTTTGTTGACAGCAAAAAATAAAACAAATCATAAGAATTATCGGTGGGCTTTACGGTTTTGTATTCAAAACTGTTTAAGTAAAAACGTCAATTTATATTTAAATACTAAACATTAAAAAACAACAATTATGAAAGCTTCAATAATAAATTCAAATTCAGAAAACGAAAAATTAATCCGAAAACTTTACAGTGTGGCAGAAAGCCAGGATGCCAAAGCATTTGTCGAACTTTTTACAGATGATGGTTATTTTTGGGATGTCTCTGCCGGAACTAAATATTATGGTGAAGATATTGGAAAAACAGTAGATGTTTATGCCGCAGCTTTTCCCGATATGCACAGAGAACTATATGAACTATATGTTTTGGAAGATCAAAATACTGTAGTGGTAGAATTATCTTTAAATGGAACTCATAAAGGACCATTGCAGTTTTCGTCAGGAATAATCGAACCTACTGGAAAAATAATAGAAGTACCGTGTTGTGATGTTTTCAAAATCGAAAATGGGAAAATAAAATCTTTCCATTGTTATAGTGCAGGGACGATTCTTTTAGGGCAGTTAGGAATTTTTTGATTTAAAATAAATTTTTCAATCCCTTTATTTACTGTTCCATTCTAGGTGTTCGAATCCTGTTAAGTTATCGATTGATAAACATAAAATTTGCCTTTTTTTTGTATAAATACATATTCTTTGTTTTGAGCCATTGTATAAAAAATAAAAGCAAAAATGATTCAAATTAGCGCATTTATTAGCATAAATAAAAAAAAGGCGCCAATTGTCTTCAATTGGCGCCTTTTGGCTTGTTGTGACCTTGACGGGACAAATTCCCACATTTTTTTTGGATGATTTGAAAAAATTGGCTTATTATATGTAGTTATCTGTCTTCCTGTGGCTTTGTAATTTTGGTTTAGATGTACTGTTGGGGATAGAAGCGAAAATGTATTTAGATTTATATATAATTATTGCAAGAATAAAAAAAGACTGTCTTAACTTTTTGTAAAAAAAAGCAGCAGCTCTAAATTGTGAATCTACAAATAAAAGGAGGAAGAGCATTTAAGGCAGTTTTTATCTAACTCAAGCTCTTCCATTTTTAATCTCCAACTTATATTAACTCAAAATTACAATGTAGTACTGTAAAATTCAGTTAGTTTAGCTACTGCCTGATCCACATATTCCGGAATATCATACATGGCGATATGGGTGGCCCCATCAACAATAAATAATTCTTTGTCTCCCTGTGCAAGCTCAAAAGCCTGATCACTGAAAATTTTAGTATCAGCTTTACTTCCGGCAATTAATAGCATTGGCTGTGTTAAAAAGGCCGGAATTTGATCAAAAGCAGAAAAAGCTAAAATTCGATCTGCACTGGTAAAGAGATACTTGTTTACAGAATTAGGATGCTGTGCCCTTGAAGTTTTGTAATAGTCGTGGCCTTCTCTTAATAAATCGGGTGTGTTTTCATTAATTTCTTCTTTTGTTTCCGGCACCCAATGCATATACATGGGTTCAGCTCCGTTTGCTTCAAGATTTCGCTGTATCCCTACGTTTTTCAGTAAGTCTAACAAAACAGGAGCAGGGGTTTCATATCCTAGGAAATTTCTAAAACCTTCGCCCATTGGAGAAGCGCTTATAACAGCAATTGCTTTAAAACGATGCTCTGTCTGCGCCACGCTTATGGCATAACCACCACCTGCACAAATGCCAAATACACCTAGGCGATCTATATCTATGTAGGGAAGAGTAGCTAAATAATCGGCTCCGGCACGCGCATCTTCAACTCTGGCTGTAGGATCTTCTAAATAACGGGGAAGTCCTTCGCTTTCGCCTTGATAAGAAGCATCGAAAGTTAAAGCTATAAATCCGTTTTCGGCTAATTTAGAGGCATAATGCCCAATTGTTTGTTCTTTAACTCCGCCGGCTGGATGTATGCATACTATAGCTGGATATTTAGCTGTTTCATTAAAATTATCCGGAAGATGTAATTCAGCAGCCATCTTAAGGTCTTTATTTTTAAAAGAGGTTATTTTTTTCATTGGTTAGTTTTAAAGGGTTATTAGCGTAACTGATTAATTGTAAAATCGGCAATTCTTTTGCCAAACACTTCTCCAGACAATAAATCGTCTTTTGTAATGGATGATGCCGTATTTTGTTCGGCAAAAGCCATAGCGCCTATCCAAGTTCCTAAGCGATTTACACCGTTTGACTGTGAAGGCATTTCGCCTGTGCCCAGCCAGATCATTCCATGCTGCATTGCAATGGCTTGTAAAGACTGTAAAGTGATTACTTTGTCTCCGCTTGGTGTTCCTGATACCGTAAATCCTGCTGCAATTTTATTTTTCCATTTTTGCTGTGACCAGCTTCCAATTGTTGCATCGGCAAATGCTTTAAATTGTGCGGCACATCCAGCCATATAAGTGGGCGTTCCAAATATGATAGCATCACTTTCATCTAATTGACTTATGACAGCATCATTTTTATAGCGTCCCTTTGTGATATCATTTTCATCTATTGAAATAATATTTAGTGAAGCTTCTTGCAATGACGAAACCCCTTTGCCAATTGATTGGGCAAGTTTTGCCGTACTGCCTGAACCAGAAAAATATATAATGGTTATTTTTTTCATTTTTTTGTGATTTAATACTCCTGACGCGTAGGTCTAAACAGAATTTCATTAATGTCAACTTCTTCGGGCTGACTGATAGCAAATTCTACAACTCGTGCAAAAGAATCTGCAGGAATAGCCACAGCCTGATAGAATTGTTGGGTTAATTGATCCGGAACACCGCTTGCACTTGGCAATTCGGTATCGATAACTCCCGGAGAAATAATAGTCGTTCTAATATTGTAATCTTTGGCTTCCATTCTTAAACCTTCTGAAATGGCTCTTACAGCAGTTTTAGTAGCAGAATAAATTCCTGATCCTTTACCAATTTTGTGTGCCGCAACCGAAGATACATTTATAATATGCCCGGATTTTTGCTCTTTAAAGTAGGGCAGTACTGCTGCAATACCATTCAAAACCCCGTTTATGTTCACGTTAATAACCTGATTCCATGTTGTTACATCACAATCCATTATTGGTGTTGAGGGCATGATTCCTGCATTATTAAGCAGCACATCTATTTTTCCGAATTTATTTACAGCTTCTTTCATCAAGGTTTGCATCTGTGCAAAATCGGTCACATCGGTTTGCACCGCAAGCGCTTTTTTTCCATTTTTAGAAAACTCTTCCACACGTGCATCAATACGCTCTAAACGTCTTGCCGCCAAGACAAGAATTGCACCTTTTGCTGATAATGCTTTTGCAGAAGCTTCGCCCAACCCGCTGCTTGCACCTGTAATTACAATTACTTTATTTTCGATATTATCCATTTTAAACTTTTGATTTGTTTAACAATAATTGAGACAATGCTTTACCAACACTGGCAGCAGACTGCGGATTTTGACCTGTAATTAAACGACCGTCTACAATGGTATTATCACTCCAGTTTGGTGCGGGCTGATGAAAGGCTTCATTAATTTTTAAGGCATCGGCTAATATAAAAGGAACGACATGTGTAGATTGAACTTCTTCCTCTTCCTCGTTTGTAAACGCGGCTACTTTTTTTCCGCTGATTAAGTGCGAACCATCGCTTAATGTAGCATTTACAAGTGCTGCAGGTCCGTGACATACTGCTGATACAATCTTGTCGTCTTCATATATTTCACGAATTGCATTTATAACGGCCGGTGTCTCTGGAAAATCCCACATCGTTCCGTGCCCGCCTGCAAAAAATATCGCATCGTATTGTTTTACATTTACATCTTCCAGTTTCAGAGTGTTATCAATTTTGTTTCTAAAATTCATATCTTCCCAATATTTGGCAATAACAGGATCGCTAAAATCTTCTAATCCGTCAAGTGGAGCGGCTCCTCCTTTTATAGAAGCGATATCTACATGAATTCCGTCATTTTCCAAAACTTCTAACGGATGGGTAACTTCAGCTAAATTAAATCCGGTTGGAAGCTTTGTTTCTCCTTTTTCATTACAACTTGTAACTACAAATAATACTTTTTTCATGATTAAAATTGTTGGTTTAACAGCGTATATTCTATTTTTTCAAAATATTTATAAAGTGGTAATCTGGCAAGCAGTTTTTGTACTTTATCCTGATCTGTCTCATTAAAAACAAGAACGGCACCACCCATAGCATCTTTAATAAAAAGATGTGCTAAAACCCCTTCTTTTTTCAAGGCTGCCACAACAGCGAATTCCTGAGGTAAAATCTCTTCAATGTTTTCGACTTTGCCTAAAACAGTGTTTACTAGTATTGTATTCATATTTTCTTTATTAAGTTATACAGCAAAATTATACTGCATTAGAGGTAATTTGTTAAGAAGATTTATACTGATATTTATGAATTTCAAACCATTTTAGCGCTGAAATGAAAGTATTTCAAACTAAAATAAGTAATGTAGTAGTGTTAGAGATGAAAAAGGCTCTCTGCGTTTTTATAGCCAATTTTTTCTTTATCCTCATTTGATATAGAGGCATTTTCTAGAAAACTGCGTGTATTTTTATCAATCAAAAAAGGATAATCACCAGAATACAGTATCTGGTCTGATCCAACTTGTGAAATGGCAAATTGCAATTGGGCTTCAGAAAAAAGGCCACTTGGTGTGATGTAAATGTTTCTTTTGTAATATTCAGAAATGTTTCGATTTAATTTTAAAGTTTTACCAAGCTGATCATCTAAGCGATTTAAGTAGAAAGGAACCATCTCGCCCCAATGGCCAGATATAAGCTTAAGGGCAGGGAGTTTGTCGAAAATTCCTGAAATAATTAGTCTTATAATTCCAATGCCGGAATCTAAATGCCATCCATAACCTGCACCAGCAAACATTGCCCCCGCTATAGCAGGCCACTGATCACTTTGATAATAAGAACTTGCAATGTTTTCTGATATTGGGGCAGGATGCATGTAAAGAGGTATATTAAGATCCTGTGCTTTATAAAAAACAGGTAGAAACTCAGGATGATCCAAAAAACGTCCATTATAAGTTCCTGAGAGCATAGCACCTTTTAAACCTAATAAATTTACTGACCTTTCCAGTTCTTCGCTCGCTGCTATAGAATCTGCCATGGGTAAGACTGCTAATCCGGAAAACCTGGTTGGGTGTATTTTGATCAGCCGTGCTAATTCATTATTGGCCTGCTTACACAAATCTAATGCTAAAATTTTGTCTGTAATATTCTGCGGACTTCCTGCTCCATAAGATAATATCTGCATGTCTATGCCACTGTCATCCATAAATTTAATTCGGAGTTCCGCTACATCTTCTATTGCATCAGTATTGGGCATAACAATTGACATTAGTTCTTTTTGTACTTGGATAGATGATAAATTTGAAGTACTTTTTGAGCTATTAAACGTCAATACTTTGCGTGAAATTTCCTGAAGAACAAAATGTTCTTCTGTAGTTATAATTTTAAAAGTGGACTGAGACATTTGATTCGATTTAAATTGTTTTTAATTCAGTATTAAATATCAGTTTGTTTTCCGAAATAATTTTGGACTTAAACCCGTTGTCTTTTTAAAAACATTATCAAAATAGGAGGTATATTCAAACCCGAGTGTGCACGCTATTTCTGTAATGGTCCAATCTGTATGCAGCAGTAAAATTTTGGATTCTGTTACAATTCTTTCATTGATGATTTTTAAAATTGTTTTTCCGGTTTCCCTTTTTACCAGACGATTCAGGTAATTGGGATGAACATTCAACTGGCGCGCAAATTCAGCAACGGTTTTAAAAGGAAGTATACAATTTTTATCCTCTATGGGAAATTGTTCATTAAGCAGATTTAAAAATTTGGAAGAGATTCTTTCTGAGGCTTTTTTACTAGTGAAGGCAGCAGGATTATCTCCGTTACGATTCAGTTTTAATGCTTCATGAATCAATATACTGATGAAATTTCGAACTAGGTCTTTTCTTTTTGGATACTGCCCGTTGCTTTCTTCCAGAATTCTTTCGAAAATGAACTTAATATTTGCTTTTTCATTATCTCCAATAACTTCATATACAGGAACTTTTTCTATATTGAAAATAGAAAGCAGTTCTGTATTATCAAAATATCCGGCTACCTTTAGAAAATTTTCAGTAAAGAGACAGCTGTAGCCACTTTGTTCAGATTCTGTTTCCCATGAATAGGGAGTATTTATATTTCCAAAAAACAGATATGTCCCGCTTATAGTCATACTTTTATCTCTAAAATGCACCGTACTTTTCCCGTATACCAAACATATTCGATAAAGATCTTTTCGGCCAAAAGAGGGCGTGTAAGTATCTAAATTCTCAATCTTAAAAGCTTTAAAATCATTTGCATCCATTGGCTTGTTTCTTATTATAATTACTTTCCAATCTTTTCAAAAATAAGTTGCATCATCTCAGGATCTAAAGCAGTCATGTCTATTAATTTTAATGATTTTACCATTTTTAAAGTAGTTGTTTTATAATGCTGAAAATGGGGTGTCTGCAAATGAGATCTATAAGCGTTTTGATTGGCGTATATTTCTACTATCCTGATCTGTAAAGGATTTTCTTTTTGAAACATAGGATAAATGGCAATTACTCTGGCTTCCAATTTCACTGATTCTGAAGATTCTTTATCAAGTATAGCTTTGTATTGGTCTAAATACTCCGGTATAATTTCTATTTCAGAAATCCTTACCATCATATCAGGTTCTATAATTGGCGTAACAGGATGTCCAATAGCATTTCTTAAAACATTGGCTTGTACTTTTCCTGCTGTTTTTTCGATAATAACAATAAGTTCCAAAATCTGGGTATCCGTAATTCCGGTATTTTTACCCATAAACAGATGCGCCTGCAGCTGCGGCTCAACTCCTTGCATTGCGGCCAGTGCTGATATGGTTACAAACTCTCGCTGACGGAAATTCAACACATCGCGATTAAAAATATCGGCAAACAGATGTTCTTTCAAAAAAGTATCTATTACAGGAGCAAAAGCGGCGGCACCTGTTTTGGGCCCCATATCTTCTTTACCCGTTAATTTTTGAAGATTCTCTTTTCCTGATTTGTATTTGTCGGTTACGGTTATTTTTGAAACCTCTTTTCCTTCAGTGTCTTTTTTACCTTGAGACTTTCTTTCTTCCAGAACTACCATAAGGGTATTGATAGCATTTAAGCTTCGGGGAAATCCGCAATAGGCATAAAGCTGTACGATAGCTTCTTTTATTTCATTTATGGTAAGTCCGGCATCAAGACCAGTATTTATGGCAGGTTTTAATTGTTCTAAATTTCCTGTGGCTGTAAGTGCGGCAATGACAGCCATGCTTTGCTGGTGTGTATTTAAGGTTTGATCTTTTTTATCGTTGTTTTGTGAAGTCATTGTATTGAAAATTAAGCAGAAAGTGAATATATGTATAGAGAGTCGAAATTTCTTTTTTGTCATAGCTATGTGGATTTATAAATTAAACATGTTGAGATCTTTACTAAAGTAAATGAAAGAATTATTAGTAATTCTCTAATTTTAACTATTACAAATTTCGCGATTGTAAGGGAGCTGATTTTATACATAATACAGATGTATTTACCATTTTTACTGATTTTGAATTGTAATCATCATTTACATGGCTCTGTTTGCTAAATTTGTATAAAACATTTGGTTATGGAACGAATTGATAGAATTGAAACCGTTAAGCAATACAATGATTCAGTAGGAGTGGAGACTTTACATCCGCTTGTAAGCGTTGTCAATTTTGATGAAATACCAACATACCAGTATTTTAAAAGATATATGGGTGTTTATTGTGTGTTTTTAAAATATATAAAATGTGGCGATATGCGTTACGGATGCCAGTCTTATGATTATGAAGACGGTACGTTGGTTTTTATTTCACCGGGTCAGATTTATGGAATTGACGGCAGGAAGGAGATTATTAAACCTTGGGGCAAAGCACTCGTTTTTCATCCTGATTTGCTTGCCGGGACAAGTCTTGCTAAACAGATCAAGGACTATTCTTTTTTTTCTTATGAAGTTAATGAGGCATTGCATTTATCTAAAAAAGAAAGAAAAGCCATCAACGATTGTTTTGAAAAAATCCTCACTGAAATTGACCAAAATATTGACAAGCATAGCAAAACACTTGTAGTTTCTAATATAGAGCTTTTATTGAATTACTGCATGCGGTATTATGACAGACAGTTTATAACCAGAAACCATGTAAATAAAGATATTCTGATTCGTTTTGAAAATCTGCTCAAGGATTATTTTACTTCGGGTAAGTCTAAGACTTTAGGTCTTCCTTCTGTAACCTATTGTGCTGAGCAGTTATTTCTATCGGCAAATTATTTTGGAGACATTATAAAAAAAGAAACCGGAAGTACGGCATTAGATTATATTCAGTCAAAATTGATTGATGAAGCAAAGACAATATTATTTGATCACGAAAAATCGGTAAGCGATATTGCTTATGAATTAGGTTTTAAATATCAGCAGCATTTTACTAGATTATTTAAGCAGAAGACAGGACTTACGCCGTTGCAGTATCGGGTAAATGCATAATTAAAGTATTAATTGTATAAATGAAGCCAACATCATTAGAAGATTTTTATAAACACACTCTTTCAGGTTCTCCTAATGATATTCCTGCTCAGTCGGGGCATTTTAATGTGTTTAGGATAAAAGATCTCAATAAACTCAAGCCTGTCGATGCCGCGATGTTTTATAACCGTAAATCTTTTTTTAAGATTGCATTGCTTGTTGGCAGTACCAAAGTTAAGTATGCAGATACTACTGTTGATGTAGAAGAAAACGGGCTTTTGTTTGCTGATCCCAGCATTCCTTACCAATACATTGACCAGGATCTTCAGGATGGAGGTTATTTCTGTATTTTCACTGCCGATTTTCTTTTTAATAAAAAAAGTAAAATACTGCCCGATGCCCTTCCTATTTTTAAAACGGATCATTACCCTGTTTTCAATATTTCATTCAAGCAAAAGAAAGAACTGAGTATTATTTTTGAAAAGATATGCAGTGAAATAAATAGTGATTATGTTTATAGATATGATCTTATAAGAGCTTATATAGCAGAACTTATTCATTATGGACAGAAATTAATACCTAATGTAAGCAGGAATGAATTGCGTAATGCTCCCCAGAGAATTACTGAAAAGTTCTTTGATCTTTTAGAACAGCAGTTTTCTATCAACTCTCCCGCCGATAGGGTACAAGTACGCACACCAAAAGAATATGCTGATAAACTTTGTGTACATGTCAATTATCTCAACAAAAACCTAAAAGAAATTACAGGAAAATCAACCAGTGAATAGCTGGTAATATGAAATAGGACACTATTTTCTAAGGAGATTTCATTATTTGCCTTTAAGAAGCAATTGAAAACAGTTTAGGATAATATGGAGCCTTAATCTGTTACATTCTTGTTGTTCGAATACTGTTAGGTTATCATACTAAATTTTAAATTTGCCCTTTTCGCATAAACACTTATGATTTGTAGTTTATTTCTTTTTATTAGTGTTATTTAAAAAAAGCTAATAAAGCAAAAACGAGCCAAACTCATTTATTAATAGGTATATAAAAAAAGGCGCCAATTGTCTTCAATTGGCGCCTTTTGGCTTTTTTGTGACCTCGACTGGATTCAAACCAGTAACCTTCTGAGCCGTAATCAGATGCGCTATTCAGTTGCGCCACGAGGCCTTTTGTTTTTCAATAAGGTATTTTTTATACCTTTGTTGATTGCTGTTAGCGGGTGCAAATATAGGCATAAATGTGACATATACAAACGAAAAATAACATAAAAATAAAAAAAAATGAAGATTGAAAATTATATACGTGATATTCAGGGGTTTCCTAAACAAGGAATTTTATTTAAAGATATCACTCCGCTACTAAATGATCCTATTGCAAGAGAAGAATGCCTTAAAATATTGCTAAATTCTTTAAACGGACAAAAAATCGATGTGGTAATAGGAGCAGAAAGTCGCGGTTTTTTCTTCGGAATGTTATTGGCCGATCGCTTAAATGCAGGATTTGTTCCTGTACGTAAACCTAAAAAACTTCCTTTTACAACAATTTCTGCTTCTTATGAATTAGAATATGGAACTGATTCGTTAGAAATACATATTGACGCTATCAAAAAAGGCGATAAAGTTTTAATTCACGATGATGTTCTGGCAACTGGCGGAACAGCAAAAGCACTGGCCGACTTAGTAAATGAATTAGGAGGCGAAATTGTTCAGTTTAATTTTTTAATGGAACTTTCTTTTTTAAATGGACGAGAAAAAATAAAGGATAATCCTATATTTGCTGCAATTACGTATTAATGACCCAAATCATTTAAAATAAACCTACTATGAAGCAATTGTACTGTGTGGCATTACTTGCCGTATTATTTTCCTGTAAAGACAATAAAGAAACTACTGCCGAAAATTTGAATAAAAACATTGAGCAGGATACCACAGCTGCAAAGAATGTAACTGATAATTCTTCAGATTTAAACCTGAAAAGTAATTTAAGAACAGGCGAGAAGCTACAGTTAGAACAAGTTTATGATGATACTGTTGAGTTTGTCAATTTTGATGGAAATGGAGATTACGCTTTATTTACGGTTCAGAAAGACAAAAAACTCATTTCGTTTTATACAGATCTTGCAGATGCCAAAGCTTTTAAAAGAGGAGATTTACTGGATGTATCCTGGAAAATGGATACCATTTATGAAGCTGGTGAAGGAGAAAAACTGGAATTTGCTGAATGGCTTGTAAATGCAAAAAAAATAAAAGATGGGAACGTAAGTTTGTTTCGAAAAAAACATCCTAAACCAATAAAATATTATTCAGAGAAAAGCGATTTTACAGCAGATTTTAAAGATCATATCTACGAACAAGTCGAATATTATCTTGCAAATTCAAAAAACGAACTGGTAAAAAGTACTATAAAAGACTCAAACGCCGATTTAAGCTATTCAATTGAAGAAAAAGACAGAGAAAACCATTCTTATATCGTTTTAGGAATATCAAATGATTTTGAGCATCATACTAATATAATTCAGTGGTTATATCTTGATGATGCAATCGGTAAATTATATGAATACGACTTACCAACAGATAAATTAATTCCGTTTGATTAAAGTTCAAAAAAATTGTCTTAGTGATTAAACTAAGACAATTTTGTGTTTTATGGCATATAGTACTAAGCCTATTCGGGTTTTAATTTCGAGTTTATCAAATAAACACTCTCTGTAGCCATCAATTGTTTTTGGGCTTAAACACATTTCAGAAGCAATTTCCTTGTATGTTTTCTCAGTGCAGGCATGTTTTATGAAAACAATTTCTTTTTCTTTTAAATTGATCTTTTTTGAATCGTCGTTGGCTTTCTTCACCAGCATTCCCGAAACTAATTCGGTAAAATAGAAGCCTTTTTCGATAACAGAGACAATGCCATCCTTAAATATTTCCGGCGAAGTATCTTTTAGTAAATATCCTTTGGCACCGTTGGTAATCATTTTTATAATCACTTCTTCGTCGTCATTTACAGAAAGAGCGATAACTTTAAGTTGTGGCCTGTTTTCCTTAATCCATTTCATGGTGCTAATGCCATCTAAAACAGGCATATTTACATCTAGTAAAATTAAATCAACATCGGTATCGACATTTTCCTGTAAGTGCGTAATAAATACTTTACCATTTTCAAAGCGGTTTATTACTTCAAAATCTTTAAAACTATTGATCAAAAGTTCAAGCGATTGCGAAAACAGTAAATGATCATCTACAATAATAATTTTGTTTTTAGGTTTCATTGGTTTTAGTTAAAGGGTATTCTAAAGTTACAGTAGTTCCTGATGCGTCTGATTCCATAATTAGAGCAGCTCCAATTAATTTAGCTCTTAATTTCATATTGCCCAATCCCTGGCCTGAATTTGTATTGAGCGCGTCGTAACCAATTCCGAAATCCTTAATTTTCAGGCAAAAAATATCGTCTGTTGTGGTAATATTCACTTCAAATTTGTCACTGTGCGAATGTTTTAGGCTATTATGCAAAGCTTCCTGAAAAATTCGGTAAATAAACAAATCATGTTCTCCGCTAATCTCGGGTATTTCTCCGGAAAGTGTATATTTATACTGAATGCTTTTTAGCTTTTTTATACGCTCTAAATCTTGTTTTATGGCTTCGATAAAATTGCTTTGCAGTAAATTATCTTTATTGATAATTCGGGACAAAATTCGAATTTCGTCCAGCGATTTCGCTAATATATCTTTTAAATCACTTAATTCGTTTTGCTGAATGGGCTTTTCGCTATTGAGATACATATTGAGCTGCATAATTCCAACGGAGACGATTTGCCCGATATTGTCATGAAGTTCTTTGCTAATTTCAGAAAGCGTCTGATCTTTTATTTCAATTCTGGTTTTGATTAATTCTGATTGAAAATAAAGATTAGCTTCCATCTTTTCAACCAGATAATTATTTTTTTTCTTTAAGAAATAAAAGAATATGACAAGCAAAATGATTAGTAAAGTTAAGAAAACTATACCTAACAAAATAACTAATAATTGTACTTCTTTTCGCTCCATAAAAACCCGATGATAAAACAACTATGTGCTAAAAAATTCAGAATAAACAATACCAGACTAAAAATGGATTCATCCTGTTTGACTAAGAACCATTTTATGGCTAGCATGAAAGGTAAAAAAGGAACATGAAAAACCAGAATTCCTAAGATATACCAAAAGAAAACTGATTTTTTAAAGTTTAGTATTTTGTCTGAATTAAAAATTTCTACCAAATATAAGCAAGATAATATCATAACTACCAAAACGCCAACGGCAAAACTATAAATAAAAGAGTTGTTCATGTCTTTTTCAAAAAATAAAAGGTTTAGGAAAAAAGAAAACACAAACAAGATTAAAAACAGAAAGGCTGATATTTTGTTATTCCGTTTTGGTAAAAGACTCCTGATAATCAATATGTAGGCAGAAATACTAATGAGCATGTAAAAATTATATACGTAATAATTTAATAAACCTGTCCAGTATGTAAAATAGTAGCCAACAATTTCTATAAGTATCGAAAACCAAATTAAAATAACTAAAGATTTTGCTTTAGTATCAGGAAGTTTGTGTAATGAAATCAAACCAATAATTCCTGATAATAAAGCAAAATAGATAACATAAGATCTTAAAAATTCAAACATAAACTTTTTTTAATATGTTAAACTTGGCGGTCTGCCAATATTTCCATAATTCATTGGTTCAAGGCTTTGTATGTCGCTTGGTGCATCATCTTGTATAGCGACAAAGCTTTGAATTTTTGCAGTATTGGCAGCCTCTATTTTTTTACCTGTTGGTACTAAAAATAAAGTTGTTTGTCCTGCTTTTTCTTCGTGTTTTTCATCTTCAGGATAAACACCAAAATAAAAACGAATGCCATCAACATTGTAGCCATCTTGTGCGCCCTGGGTTTTTACATAGTGAATGTAACTTTCTAAAGCTTCTATCGAATACCAAATGGCATTTGCTTCTTCTTTTTCTTTTTTGGAAGACTTACCGGTTTTTAAATCGGCTTTCTTTTTGTTGTAATTTAAGTTCAATACCTGAGCAAATTCTCTGGTAATTAACTGACTTGGTTTAGCGGGAGGGTTTTTCATTTTTAATGTAATTGGTTAAAGGTTTAGTTAACAATATTTTTATTATATATTTCTGCCAAAAGTATTTTAATCGTTGCAGAAACACAAGGGTGAATTCACCCTTTTTTCATTAGGTTGAATTATTTTAAAAATAAGCTAAAGTACTGTTTTATAGTTATTTAATAAATATTACTTTTATATTGTTTATTTTGATGCAAAAAAATAAGCAGATAAAATAAATAAAACTACCATCAAAAATAATTATAAATAAAAAGTATGAAAACTATAAAATTTGGACTCAGGTCAAACGAAGTTTATTACCTAAATGAACTTCTGGAAAAACTAAAATACAGCGTTATTGTTTCTGATTACTTTGGGACTCAAACAAACAACGCTGTGAAGGATTTTCAGCTAAAAAATAATTTGGTTGTAGATGGAATTGTAGGGCTTAAAACGTGGTCTGCACTATCGAGAAAAGCAAAGAGGAGTTTTCTTCAAATAATAAATTGCTTTCAGAACAAAACCTGATTGATTTTGCAAAGACCCACAATCTTGAATTGGCTATTGTTAAGGCGGTTAATGAAGTTGAAAGCGGAGGGAAGGGATTTTTGGTAGACGGGCGTCCGAAGATTTTATTTGAGGGGCATATTTTTTGGAAAGAGCTCGAAAAACGAAATATAGATCCGGCTAATTACGCCAACGCCAATAATCAGGATGTTTTATATAAAAATTATACAAAAAAGTACTATTTAGGAGGCGCCGCAGAATATACAAGATTGGAGAAAGCAATACGTTTAAATCCTGACAAGAAATTTAGTGATGCAGCAAAATGTTCCGCATCTTGGGGTTTGTATCAAATAATGGGGTTTAATGCAGTTCCTATTGGTTATGCGTCTATAGATGAGTATGTAAAAAAGATGTATTTAAACGAAGGCGAACATTTAAAAGCATTCGGCATGTTTTTGGCAAAGAATAATTTGATTGGTCTTTTAAGAAACAAAAAATGGGCAGATTTTGCTTCTAAATACAATGGTCCGGCTTATAAAACAAATAAATACGATGAAAAATTAATGAAAGCGTATCTTAAGTTTTCTGCTTAAATAATTTTGTTTCAGGTTTCAAGTTTCAGGTTTGTTGAACGTTTAATTAACCGCAGAGTTCTCTAAGATTTACGCAAAGTTCACAAAGCTTTGCGAACTTTAAAGTTAAAACTTATTTTAATCTCTTTGCGAAACTCTGTGTAAATCTTAGAGAACTCTGCAGTAAAAAATTATGTTCAAAGTAAAGCTACCTGAAACCTGAAACTTGAAACCTGAAACAAAAAACAAAAACAAACCCGACAAGTTTTTTAAAACCTGTCGGGCTGAATTTTATGTATAAAATAAAATTTTATCTCAAAGTAGCTCCCAATTCTGTTTCGAAAGTTTGCTGTAATTTCGACATGATTTTATCAATTTGAGAATCTGTAAGCGTTTTTGTATTATCCTGAATAGTAAAACTTAATGCATAAGATTTTTTGCCTTCCGGAAGTTTGTTACCTTCATAAACATCAAATAAATTAATGTCTTTCAAAAGTGCTTTTTCCGTTTGTTTGGCCAGATTGTAAATGCTTTCGTAAGTTGTACTTTGATCAATTAACAAAGCTAAATCTCTGCGAACTTCCGGATATTTAGGAATCTCAGAATATTTAATTTTTCCAGTAATGATTTTTAAAACCAAATCCCAGTTAAAATCAGCATAATAAACATCTTGTTTAATTCCGAAATGTTTCAGTATTGATTTTTTTACAACACCCATTTCAACCAAAGTATCATTGTTGTAGCAAATAGAAGTTCCTTCAGAAAAAACATCAGATTGCACAGGCGCATTTGAGATTTTATCAATTCCCAAACGAGATAGAATAGCACTTACATATCCTTTTAATAAAAAGAAATCAGTCGATTTTTGTGCATTTGTCCAGCTCTCTTTATTTCTGTTTCCTGAAATTGACAGCGACAAATGTTTGTGCTCTTCGTAACCATTTAGGTATTTATGATATGATTTTCCGAATTCAAACAATTTCAAATCCGAATTTCTTCTGTTGATGTTGTATGAAATTGCTTCAAGTGCTGAAAACAATAAAGATTGACGCATTGTAGACAAATCACTACTCAACGGATTAAGCATTGTAACATTATGTTCTTCTTTTAAAACAGTAGATAATTTTGCATAAGCTGCTGTTGTTAAAGAATTTGCCATCATTTCATGAAAACCTTGAGAATTCAGTTGTGATGCAATTACATTTTGTACTTTATAATCTTCTGTTCTTGGTGAATTAGAAACTGTAGCATTGAATTTTTTTGAAAAATCAATATTGTTGTAACCGTAAACTCTTAGAATTTCTTCAATAACATCAATTTCACGTTGAACATCAACACGATAAGCCGGAATTGTAAGTCCTAAACCAGAATCAGAAACACTGTTTACTTTAATATCTAAAGAAACTAATATTTTTTTGATGGTATCTTTTGGAATTTCCTGTCCGATGATTTTGTAAACGTGACTGAAATTTAGTAAAACTGAAAAATCTTCTATTTTTTTAGGATACACTTCTATAACGTCAGATGTGATTTTTCCACCTGCTACTTCCTGGATTAAAAGAGCAGCACGTTTTAAAGCATATTCCGTGATTGTTGGGTCAATTCCTCTTTCAAATCTAAAAGAAGCATCTGTGTTTAATTGGTGTCTTTTTGCGGTTTTACGAACGCTAACGGCATCAAAATAGGCACTTTCTAAAAATATAGTTGTAGTTCCGTCAGTAACACCAGATTTTTTTCCTCCAAAAACTCCCGCAATACAAAGCGGTCCTTTTTCATCACAAATCATTAAATCTTCTGCATGTAATGTTCTTTCGACATCATCAAGAGTTGTAAATTTAGTTCCCTCAGGAAGTGTTTTTACAATTATTTTTCCGTTGATTTTTGCTGCATCAAAAGCATGCAAAGGTTGCCCTAATTCGTGTAAAACATAATTAGTAACGTCAACAATATTATTTTTTGGAGTCAATCCAATTGCTTTTAAACGATCTTGTAACCACGCTGGCGATGGTCCAACAGAAATTCCGGAAATTGTTACACCACAATATCTTGGTGCCAAATGAGAATCTTCGACACTTACATCAATTTTTAAAGTACGCATGTCAACTCTAAAATTGCTTACAGAAGGCGTAATCAATTCTACGTTTACACCGCGCTGCAGCATTCCTGCTCTTAAATCACGCGCGGTTCCAAAATGGCTCATGGCATCAGCACGATTTGGTGTTAAACCAATTTCGAAAACTTCATCATTTGCAATTTGAAATACTTCAGCCGCGGGAGTTCCAGGCGTTAATGCTTCATCCAAAACCATAATTCCGTCATGGCTTGAACCCAATCCTAGTTCATCTTCGGCACAAATCATTCCGTGGCTTTCCTGACCACGAATTTTTCCTTTTTTTATAGTAAATTCTGCACCGTCTTTATCGTATAAAACTGTTCCAATAGTAGCAACAGGTACTTTTTGTCCCGCAGCTACATTCGCAGCTCCGCAAACAATTTGTATAGGCGCTTCAAGACCGATATTTACGGTTGTAACTTTTAATCTGTCGGCATCAGGGTGTTTTTCACATGTCAACACGTGTCCTACAACAACTCCTGCTAAACCACCTTTTACAGATTCATATTTTTCGATAACTTCAACTTCCAGCCCTAAATCTGTCAATAATTCCGAAGTTTGCTCAGACGTCCAGTCTGTTTTAATGAATTGTTTTAACCAGTTGTAAGATATTTTCATTTTAGTGATATTATTCTTGAATAAGGGTGTAAATATAAGGATTGATCACGGGAGTTGGAAATATTTTTTTGTTTTTGATTAAGATTTTTTTTTCAAAAATAAATGATTTAAAGTTTGAATTTAAAAAGAAAGAGAGAACCTAAGTTCTCTCTTTTATAAATTTAAAATTATTCGGTAGTACAGACTCCAGCGTGTACAATTAGCCAAAAAGTGCCATCACCACTATAAGATAAATTGTAATTATCTAGCATTGTATTGTTTAATGTATGTTGATTTCCAAATTGGCCCGGCGCCGCAGTTGTAGGTGGACTATCAGATAAGTAAACATGAGTTTCTGTAAATACAGTTCCCGGATTTGTTGCGTTGATTTCGATACCTATATTAGCACCCTGAATAGTAACTGTAACAGTTCCGGCCAAATATCCTTTGGTGATATCATTTTGTCCTGCTCCTGCATATAAATTATAAGTATAAATGCCATTTTGAGCATTATCATAATAAGTTGCCCAGCCCCATTTATCTGAGATTTCTAAAGCATTAAAAGTATAATTTCCGTACATATACGCTGTGTCGCAAGTTGTTACATCAGGAGGCGGCGTAGTGCAGGTTCTCAGGCAATAATTAAAATAGGTTGCCCAGTTTTTTCCGGGAAATTTAATATCTCCGGCCCAGCCAGTTTCAGTTTTTACAATAGTTCCGTTTACAACATTTTTCATACTCGAATGTGCTGCAATGTAAAAACATTTGTTTGCATCCAGCGTTATACTGGAAATCGGAATTGTAAAAGTGTAGCTCTGAACTAAAGGATTAAAGGTTTTTTTATACGGAAATTGCCCGGGAACAGGGTTTCCATTTTGGGTTGGTATACTGGCATACGGACCCACAAATAAATGCAGTTCGCTAAAATACCAGTTGTCAAATGCAGTGTAGGTTACATAAAGATTGGCAGCATCATTTTCAATTAAAATTTTTCCAGCGTTTGTAAATTGCCCGGCCATAATGTTAATTGAAACAGGATCACATTCTGAATAAGTTCCTTTGGAGGTTAAACTGGAACTATTCGATTCTTTAGCTTCTGTTGCAGTCTCCGTACTTACAGGATCGTTAGTACAATTGACAGAAACAAAAGCTAAAACCAGCATTAAAATAATCTTTTTCATTTTAATAAGGAATTAAATTAGTAAAGAACAATTCAATACCATCTGCGCAGATTTTTAAACAGGCATATAAATTATCTATCACAAATTTTATCGCTTATTATTAATATTTCAAAATATAATCGTTTAATGTATTATTTAGGCGATTAAGGACTTGTTTATTAATGTAGTAGACCGACGATATTAAATAAAAGTGTTTTTGAAATTAAGTATTTTTCATTTTTACTGTTAATATTTTATTAAATAATTATTAAAAGTTAGTTATAAAAGTGAATATGTAATTTTTGTGCTATTAGATGAATGAAAAGTGCTATTCTATTTCGATTTATGAAGGTAAATTTGAAATGAATCAAAAAAAAACAATATCATGAGTAATACCACACAAAGACCTGAATTTAAGGCAAAATACGATAATTATATAAACGGAAAATTTACAGCTCCGGTAAAGGGAGAGTATTTTGATGTTATATCTCCAATTGATGGAAAAGTATTTACAAAAGCAGCTCATTCAGGCAAAGAAGATTTAGAATTGGCAGTGGATGCCGCTTATGAAGCATTTAAAGCCTGGGGAAAAACATCCGTGACAGAACGCAGTATTTTATTAAATAAAATTGCTCAGAAAATCGAAGATAATCTGGAATATATTGCTACAGTTGAAACGATTGATAATGGAAAACCAATTCGCGAAACCTTAGCTGCAGATATTCCATTGGCAATAGATCATTTTAGATATTTTGCAGGTGTCATTCGTGCCGAAGAAAGTTCGATTGCAGAGCTGGATTCTCAAACAGTTTCAATCGCTCTAAGTGAACCATTAGGTGTTGTAGCGCAAATAATTCCGTGGAATTTCCCGATTTTAATGGCCGTTTGGAAAATCGCTCCGGCTTTGGCAGCAGGAAACACAATCGTTTTAAAACCTGCCGAAAGTACACCAATTTCTATTTTAGTTTTAATGGAATTAATTGGCGACATTCTTCCTCCTGGTGTTTTAAATATAGTAAACGGTTTTGGTGCCGAACTTGGCCGTCCGTTAGTAACTAACAAAAAAGTAGCAAAAGCAGCCTTTACAGGTTCTACAACCACAGGACGTTTGGTTATGCAATACGCTACAGAAAATATTATTCCGGTAACACTTGAGCTTGGTGGTAAATCGCCCAATATTTTCTTTCCTTCTGTTGCAGATCATGATGATGATTTCTTTGATAAAGCGATAGAAGGCGCTGTTTTATTTGCCTTAAATCAAGGTGAAATTTGTACTTGTCCGTCCAGATTATTAATTCATGAAGATATTTACGATAAGTTTATTGCCAAAGTAATCGAAAGAACTGAAGCGATTATTGCAGGAAATCCGTTGGATAAATCGACCATGATTGGTGCGCAGACTTCATTGGTTCAAAAAGAAAAAATCATGTCGTACATTAAACTTGGTAAAGAAGAAGGTGCAGAATTATTAACCGGAGGTGATGTAAATAATTTAGGAGGAGATCTTGAAGGCGGATATTATATTAAGCCAACATTGTTTAAAGGACATAATAAAATGAGAATTTTTCAGGAAGAAATTTTCGGTCCCGTTCTCGCCGTTACGACTTTTAAAACGACTGAAGAAGCCATCGAAATTGCAAATGACACGATGTACGGTTTAGGTGCGGGCGTCTGGACACGTGATGCACATGAGATTTATCAGGTTCCAAGAGCTATTCAGTCCGGTCGTGTCTGGATTAATCAATATCACTCTTATCCTGCCGGAGCGCCATTTGGAGGCTATAAACAATCCGGAATTGGTCGTGAAAACCATAAAATGATGTTAGGACAATATCGTCAGACAAAAAATATGCTGATTTCATATGACAAAAAGAAACTTGGTTTCTTTTAATTAATTATTCTATTGGTTCGAAAAGGTAAGTTTTTGACTTACCTTTTTTTATAAGTTTAATTATTAAAAAATTATCATGATAAAAAGAATTGATGCCACAGAAAAAGCCATTGAACTAATAAAAATTCTAAAAGAAAAACATGGTGATTTAATGTTTTATCAGGCAGGTGGATGTTGTGAAGGAACTCAGCCGCAATGTTTTGAAAAAGGTGGTTATTACCAAAGAATGGGCGATGTCTGCATAGGAACTATTGAAGACACAGAATTTTGGGTTGATAAAGATTTATTTGAATACTGGAAACACGCACATTTCACGTTAAAAGTAATTGACGCTTTTGGTGTTGGTGGTTTTTCTTTAGAAACGCCTTTGAAAAAGACATTTCAAATTGAATACAGGATTTTTACGGAAGAAGAGGAAAAGGATTTGGAACCGGTCAAGATTATTGAGTAAGATGCAAAGATGCAGAGGTGCAGAGGAGCAAAGGTGCAGAGGAGCAAAGGTGCAGAGGTGAAAAGTTGCAGAGGTGAAAAGTTGCAGAGGAGCAAAGGTAAAATTGACTTAGAGGCGCACAGCAATACGTTTACGTTCCAATTGTCTATATCATGTGTCTATTAAACATTTCGAGAAATATTGCGGATAAAATTGTCAAACATTGTCAAACGTTGCAAAAACCTTTGGGCCTTTGCAACTTTGAATCTTTGAACCTAAAAAAAACTTAGTTAACAAACAACAGCTGATATTGCTTTGGAGTAATGCCTTCGTGTTTTTTAAATAATCTGATAAAATAATTAGCGTCTTCAAAACCAGATAAATAACAAACTTCATTAATTTGTATTGCTGGGTTTTTAAGTAATTTTTTGGCGTATTTTATTTTTTCGTTTAATATATATTCAATCGGACTCATGCCTAATTCGCGCTTAAAAAAACGATAAAAAGAAGCACTGCTCATGCAGGCTTTATCGCTCAGACTTTTTAGGTTGATATTTTCCCTTAAATTTTGTTTAATATAAGTAGTGACTTCGTTTATGGGATTGTTTAATTGAAGAACATTTCCTTCATCAATAGATTTTGCAGTTTGTGTTTGAATGATTCTTATCAGTAATTCCTGCAGCGTTAAATCGGCCAAAGCATCTTTAGTGATAGATGTACTCATACATTCTTTAATGAGTTTGTTGATCGTGGCAGCCATATCAACATTATTATAAAAGAAATAATTTTGATAGTTTAATTGCCAGAAATTGTTTCCTTCTTTTGGATAACGCTCGTTTAGAAAATTTAAAATCTCAGTAATTTTGGACTGCTCAATCGCCAGTGCCAGACATTGTGTGGGATTTTTTTTTGAAGCTTCGGGAAAATCGATTTTCATTTCTACATTCGAAGGAACAATTACAGTTTCTCCCGGTAAATAATCAAATTCCGGATCATCAAAAAGATGCATAACCTTTTTTCCTCTCAACATACTTGTTACAACGAGATCGTTGAATTTTAGCGGAACTAATTTTGAGGATTCGTAAGTTTCAAAAAGATTTAACTCACAATGATTTAAGTTGTAAATCGTTCTGTTTTCAACCAGCGTTTTTAATGATTTCTCTTTTGATAATTGAAGCGGATTAACTAAAAAGCGTTGATTGTTCATTAGAATTAAATTTTAAGTGGAAAGCTTAAATTTAATCAAAAAGAATGACAGAAATTCTAATTTAACGTTTATTTAAATGAGTTCTTCAACGTGTTTTTTTATGTTTTCAGAAATCTTTCTGGTAGGTAAATCATTTTCATCATCACCAAACGGATCTTCGATTTCTTCGGCAATAAGTTCTAAACTCGCCAAAACATAAAAGATAAAAACAACAACCGGTGCCACATAATATCCCAGACTAATCGAATAGCCAAACGGTAAAGTCATTGTGTAAAAGAAGATGAATTTTTTAATAAAAGCACTGTAGGAGTAGGGAATAGGCGTATTTTTAATACGTTCGCACGCGCCACAAATATCAGTGAAAGATTGTAATTCTTCGTTTAAAATAATAAGCTGATCACCGGTGATTTTTTTGGCATCATACAAATCATTTATTTTATGAAACATCATTCTTTTCAGCTGATTCGGTTTGTGTTTATGATGATCAATTTCCAGATCTACGTTTTCAAAAAGCTGTTTGCTGGTATCATCATCTTTAAGGTGCGCGTGCAAAATATCAGCATACATCGGAATGAATTTTCTAAAAAATTTCCTGTCATTTTCCTCTTTTAGCATTGCCGAAAGTTTAATCGCCAGATTACGGCTGCTGTTTACCAGACCGCCCCATAATTTACGACCTTCCCACCAGCGATCATATGCCGTATTAGTACGAAATACAAGCAATAATGAAATTACAAAACCAAGCATTCCGTGCATAATAGGAATGTTGTGGATATAATCGTTTTTACCAAATTTAAAATATTCAACTTCCAGATAACCAACCGTTGCCGCATATATTCCGATAGCAAGCATAATAGGTAATAACTTTCTAACGGTATCGGATTTATGAAAATGGAATATAAAAGTAAACCAGTCCTTGGTATTATATGAGATCATTAAAGTTTGTTTTGAAACAAATTTACTTAAAAATTAATAGTTCCCGCCAATTCTTTTAATGCAATTTCGGATAATTTTGCTTCATATTGCGCGTTGCTGTAACGTACTTTTGCGTTTACATAATTAAGCTGAGCTGTTCTGAAATCAATAGTTGTGATTGTTCCAATTTTGAATTTATCCAAAGTAATATCCAGATTTTGTTTGGCAATCGCTTCATTATCTTCTTCGAGATCAATTAATTCTAAATTGGTTAAATACGTTTGAAAAGCTGTGCTTAATTGGGTGTTCAAAATCATATTTTGCTGCTCGATTGCAATTTGAGAATTCTCGATTTGCAATTTTGCGACTTTTTCATTTCGATGCTGATTAAAACCGTCAAATATATTAAGCGTTGCATTAAAACCATAATTTAAACCTTTTGAAGATGCCGAACTTGTAAAACCTAAACTCGACTGGCTTTCAGAAAAATTGTAACCAGAGGTCAGGTTTACAACAGGATAACGGTCTGCTTTTACTTGTTTAAGCTGCAATTCGGCAATACGTTTGTTGATTATCTGAACTTCCAGAGCCGGATTTTGTTTTTGAGCTAAATCCATTAAATTAGCCAAAACCAAAGTGCTGTCAACCGTAACCAGATCATTAACTTTAAAGTCAATTTTTGGATCACGCGCCAAATATTGGTTCAATAAAATCTTAGCATTTGCATACGATTCTTTTTGTCTTAACAAAGCAACCTGATCTGAATTTAAATCGACCTGAGCATTTAAAACCTCTAATTTTGAAGCTTTTCCAATACTGAAACGGTTTTGTGCCAATGTCAGTCTTTGTTTTGAAATTACAATAGTTGTGTCCAAAGCTGATAATTGCTGCTGTTGCTGAACCAAATCATAATAAGAAGAATTGACCTGACCAATTTTCATCAAAATGGTTTGTTTTAACTGAGAATCACCAAGTTTCTGAAGCTCTTTTAGCTGATCTAATCTTGCAAACATTTTCATTCCGTCAAAAACAGTCCAGCCCAGCGTTACGCCGTAATTTAAACTGTTGTTTTTTGCATTATCCAAAGTGGTTGATGTACCATCCTGACGTGTTTGCGACGAGTTGGTAATACTGTTATTATCAACAATTGAGGCAGTTGCAACCGGTAACATTCCAGCGTTTCCAATAGTTACGTTTGTCTCGCTTATTTGGGTATTATTTTTTGCAATCTTAATTTCAAAGTTATTCTCCAAGGCTATTTTCATAGCATCTTCAATAGTCAGGATTTCCTGTGCATTGCTTTTTGTGATGCAAAACAACAATAACAGTAGAGTATTGAATAAAATTTTAGTATTCATATTAGTTTTCTTTTGCCACAAAATCACGAATTTTTATTAAATTAATTCGTGGTTCGTGGCTAATAAATTATTTGTTACTTTCTCTTTCGTATTCTTCAATATGATCAAATTCCGGATAATGTTTTCTGGCTTTAGACCACATTAAATAGATTGCAGGAATAACAAAAAGGGTCAATGCTAATGAAAAAATTGTTCCTCCAACAATTACAACTCCCATTCCAATTCTACTTGTAGAAGCCGCTCCAAGTGACATTGCAATTGGTAAAGCTCCTAATGCGATGGCTAAACTGGTCATCAAAATTGGACGTAAACGCGCTTCCGAAGCTTCTAAAATAGCCTCAAGTTTTGGCTTGCCCTGTTCTCGCAGCTGATTGGCAAACTCTACGATCAAAATACCGTTTTTGGTTACCAGTCCAATAAGCATTACTGTACCAATCTGACTAAAAATATTCCAGGTCTGGTTGAATAACCACAAAGAAAATAATGCACCGGCAACAGCCATTGGAACAGTTAAAATAATAATTAACGGATCTATAAAACTCTCAAATTGAGCAGCTAAAATTAAAAATATCAATAACAAAGCCAATCCGAAGGCGAAAGAAGTATTCGAGCTGCTTTCAACAAAATCCCGGGATTCTCCACTTAAATCTGTGGTAAAACTTTCGTCAAGAACTTTAGCTTTTATTCTGTCCATTTCCTGAATACCATCGCTGATACTTTTTCCCGGTGCCAAACCTGCGGCAACCGTTGCAGACATATAACGGTTATTGTGGTATAACTGAGGCGGATTACTTTGTTCTTGTATTTTTACCACGTTGTCCATCTGAATCAATTCTCCGTTTTTGTTTTTAACAAACATCGACGTTAAATCCAAAGGTTTCGAACGGTCTTTTTGATCAAATTGACCAATAACCTGATATTGTTTTCCATTTTTAATGAAATATCCAAAACGTTGTCCGCTTAAAGAAAGTTGTAACGTTTGAGCGATATCAATGATAGAAATCCCTAAGCTTTCGGCTTTTTCACGATCGATGCTTACGTTTATTTCAGGTTTGTTGAATTTTAAATTAACATCGGTCGTAGAGAAAACATCACTTTTACCAACTTCATCCATAAAAAGAGGAATTTTTTCTCTTAATTTGTCAAAATTTGGAGCCTGGATAATATATTGAATCGGTAAACCTCCACGTCTGTTTACGGAAATTGTAGGCTGTTGAATTACAGATGTTTTAGCATCCGGATATTTTTTAGTCCACTTGTTTAACTGATCAGCTATATCTTTTTGAGATTTAGCTCTTTCATCCGGTTCTTTCAACGAAAGCCTGATAAAACCGGAATTTGTTGCAGAACCTCCGGAACCTCCGGCGGTAATTACTAAACTCACTTTTTTCTCCGGAATAGAATCATCAACCAATTTTGACATTTCCTGCATGAAACGGTTTGTATAATCATAAGATGAACCTTCAGGAGTTGTCATACGCATCGTTACAGAACTACGGTCATCATAAGGAGCCGTTTCTTTTGGCAGAATGGTAAAAAACAAATAAATCAAACCAAAACAAATAATCAAAATAGGAAAACTAAGCCATTTTTTGGCGATAAAACGCTGTAAAGATTCTGCATAACCACTATTTAATTTTTCAAAAAACGGTTCTGTTTTAATGTAGAATTTCGATTTTTTCTGTTCTCCGCCTTTCATTAAATAGGCATTTAACATTGGTGTTAAAGTCAGGGATACAAAAGCAGAAATTAATACTGCGGCACCAATTACAACACCAAATTCCCGAAAGAGTCGGCCTACGAATCCTTCTAAGAAAATTACCGGCAGGAATACTGCTGCCAAAGTAACTGAAATTGAAATTACGGCATAAAAAATCTCATTTGATCCTTTTATTGCCGCTTCAATTGGCGACATTCCTTCTTCGACTTTTTTAAAGATGTTTTCTGTAACTACAATTCCGTCATCAACCACCAAACCTGTAGCCAAAACAATGGCCAATAAGGTCAATACGTTGATCGAGAAACCGAAAAGCCACATGATAAAAAACGTAGCAATCAACGAAACCGGAATATCAATTAAAGGCCTGAACGCAATTGCCCAGTCTCTAAAAAACAAATAAATAATGATGATTACCAGAATAATAGAAATTCCCAAAGTTTCAGCAACTTCTAATACTGATTTCTTAACAAACTGCGTATTATCAAGCGCAATGTTTAGTTTAATATCCTTTGGAAGATCCTTTTTTAAAGCGTCGTATTTTTTATAAAACTCTTTTGAAATATCAAGATAATTCGCTCCCGGCATTGGTACAATCGCCATACCAATCATTGGAAGCCCTGATGAAGTTAAAGAAGTTTCTATATTTTCAGGACCTAATTCGGCACCGCCAACATCGCTTAAACGAACAATTTTATCTCCATCGGTACGAATAATGATGTTGTTGAATTCTTCCGGTTTAGAAAGATTTCCAATTGTTTTTACGGTTAATTCGGTGTTGTTTCCGGTTAATTTTCCAGAGGGTAATTCGACGTTTTGCGCGTTTAATGCGGCACGAACTTCTGCAACTGTACAGCCGTAAGCCGTTAATTTTACGGGATCAATCCACAAACGCATGGCGTAACGTTTTTGCCCCCAGATTTGAACACCACTTACGCCCGGAATCGTTTCTAAACGCTGCGAAATAACGTTTTCAGCATAATCACTTAATTCTAAAGAGCTTCGGGTGTCGCTTTGTACCGTCATAGATATAATAGATTCACTATCAGCATCGGCCTTTGAAACTACAGGCGGAGCATCAATATCCTGCGGTAAATTTCGAACAGCTTGCGAAACTTTGTCACGAACATCGTTTGCAGCTTCTTCAAGATCTTTATCTAAATTAAATTCTATGGTAATATTACTGCTTCCCTGATTACTTGATGATGTAATATTTCGAATTCCGTCGATAGCATTTACGGCTTTCTCCAGAGGTTCTGTAATTTGCGATTCGATAATATCAGAATTGGCTCCGGTATAATTGGTTCTAATAGAAACCTGCGCCGGATCAATTGATGGAAATTCCCGAACACCCAGAAATGTATAACCAATGAAACCGAATAAAATAATCAAAAGATTAAGTACAATGGTTAAAACAGGTCTTTTTATACTTATGGTTGATAAACTCATGTTTAGATTTTAGATTTTAGAGTTTTGATTTTAGAATAAAGAAAATAGAGTATAGAATAAAGAGAATAGATTAAGATTTAGAACTTATAACTTATAACCCACAACCTTAATAACTCATAACTCAAAATTCATAATTCAAAACTACTTTTTTACGTTAACTTTTATCGGAGCTTCATTTTTTAATGACATTACACCACTTGTAATCAAAGTGTCACCCGCTTTTAATCCAGCTAAAATTAAGATTGAAGCATCTGTTCTGGTTGTTGCATCTACCATAACTTCTTTGGCTTTGCCCATATTTGCGATATAGACTTTTTTACCATCCTGTATTGGTACGATAGCCTCAGAAGGAACTACAATAGCATCTTTAATAATGCTTAAAGGCAGTTTTACATCGGCAAATGTTCCGGGAAAAAGTTTTCCGTCAACATTATCAGCGATCGAGCGTATTTTTAAAGTACGAGTTGCCACTTCAACTTCAGGCTCAATGGCGTAAATTTTTGCAGTATATATTTTATCAGATCCAGAAACAGTAAAATCAATTACAGATCCTGATTTTACCTGCGAAGCATATTTTTCCGGAATAGAAAATGTAATTTTTAGTTTTCCGGTATTAACCAATTTTGCCACCAAAACAGTTGGGGTAATATAAGTTCCCGGTGAAATAGAACGCAAACCAATTTTTCCTGAAAAAGGAGCTTTTACAGAAGTTTTGGCAATTTGGGCTTTAATTAATTGTGTTTGAGCTTTCATCGATGCGTAATCTGCATTAGCAACATCAAATTCTTCCTGGCTTATAGCTTCTTTTTGCAAGAGTAATTTTGCTCTTCTTTCGTTTTCACCAGCTAAACCTTCTCTTGTCTGTGCTTGTTTTAACTGAGCTCTTAATTCAACATCGTTTACTTTAAAAAGAACCTGACCTTTATTTACATATGTACCTTCAGTAAAGTAAATTCCCTCAACAATTCCCGAAACTTCACTATGAATTTCTACTTGTTCATTGGCTTCAATAGATCCTGATAATGACAAATTATTATCAAAAGTTGAAGTCTGAACAATAATTCCGGTTACAGTTGTAGGTCTGTCTTTGTCGCCGGATTTTTTAGATTCATCATTTTTAGTTTTATTAGACATCACGCGATACGTGATAAACCCTCCGAGTACTATAATAATAAGGGCATAAATTAGGTTTTTTAGTTTCATAAACTTGAGGTAAAGATATTTTTTGGTGTTTTTTAGTAGCTCGCAAAATTAACTTTTTGTATTGAAATCAAAAGGCGTTAGCTTTTATTTAACAATAAATTTAAACAGCTGTTTAATAGGTTATTTGGGCAAACTTTTGCCTTTAGACTTGTTTTTTGATAAAAGGTTTAAATCGAATTTATTTTTTTTCTGTTAAAGTTAAAAAATTTCCAGATAGTAATATTTAAAACATTTTAAATCAATTGTTTATACTCTGATGATGGTTTGTAATTATTCTAAACAAGCATTCTTTTTGCATTTTGTATGATTTATTTTGCAGTTTATCGTTTTTTATTTGTAACATTGATAAGCTTAAACAAAATGGTAGTTTTTTGTGAGAATATTAATGTTTTCGGCGGTTAAGTGTTGAATTAAGTACGATTTTTATCTAAATTTAAGTTAAAAAGATACTTTATTAGAATAAATTAATTAACAAGTGTTTATTAATTGTTTGCCTTAAAATTAAAAAACTACCTATCTATGAGAAGAAAAATACTCGTTTGTTTGTGGATTTCCTTATTGTTTTGTGCAATTTCATTTTTGTTTTGGCAGAATGAAATAAAATATACTTTGCCCACACCAATTCCTCAAAATTTCCATCAGATAGCAATAGGAAAAAAAGTCGACTTAAAATGCTGTATTACTGATAACAGACCTGTTTTTATTCATTTTTTTAATCCCGATTGTCCTTGTTCCCGATTTAATATTCCGCATGTAAGCGGATTGATTAAAAAGTACGAAGACCGGATTAATTTTAAAATTGTTGTCCTGAATAACCAAAAGAAATTTACCATAGAAGAAATTCAGAAGAAGTTTGATGCCAAAATTCCTGTTTATTTTGACGAAGGTATTGCAGAAAATTGTGGTGTTTTCTCAACTCCGCAAGCCGTTATTGTTGATCCGTCGCATAATTTGTATTATCGGGGAAACTACAATAAAACAAGATATTGCACTAATGCCGATAGTAATTATGCACAAATGGCATTAGAATCATTATTAAAGCAAACCAAAACCCCCTCATTTGATGCTTTAGCTCTAAGAGCTTACGGATGTTCATTACCAAAATGTTCTAAATAAATCTAACCTTAACCTAAATACCACAATTATGAAAACAAAAGCCAGTTTAAACGAACAGGATTATTTGCACAGTTTTATGTCAACAATGACGCAAAAATCTGATACTATTATCAATTATGTTCTTGCAGCCTATTTCTTCCTTGGAATTGGTCTTGCCTTTAAATACGACACCTTTGAAATTGGTGTAGGAGTAGGTACATTAAACCTGTTAATGTATTATTCTGCAAAATTTTTACTTAAAAAATCAAATTTTTACCAGTATGTTTTATCAGTTGTACTGGCCATTTTTATGGCACAATACATTTACCAGATGCATGGTTTGTTTGAAATGCATTTTACAGTATTTATTGCCAGTACGATTCTTATTATTTATCAAAACTGGAAATTACAAATACCGCTTACGCTTTTGGTTGTAATGCATCACGCAGGTTTGGCTTATATGCAAAATTTTGTTTACCATGATCCAAATGGTTTACAAGTTTATTTTTCGCAGGTAAATTTTGATATGGAAACGTTAATTATTCACGTGATATTGGCGGCCGTAGTATTTTTTATGAACGGTTATTGGGCTTATTATTTTAAAGAACACAGCCAGAATCATATTTCTAAAATATCTGATGAATACGAATTGGAAAACATCAAATTGGCTTCGGCAAAATACAGTTCACTTTCTGCAACTAAAGAATACAATGATTTTGTTCACAGAACGACTTTAGATTTAAAACTTCCGGTAAGCTCTGTATTAAAATTAATAGACGTTTCTAAAGGGCATACTGACAATGACAAATTGCTGAGCTATCTGGATATGATGAGAGACAGTGCCAAAAAAATTGATGATTTGGTGAATGATATTCACGTAAAATCAACTAATAGCAGAGGTTAGAATTGCAGTTTCAATATGCCGGCGATTTCCAAATCAATTTTAACTTAATCTTATTTTATGTCCAAACACGATTTTGAATCGGCAAATACTATGCTGACAGAGTTAAAAAAGTCTTTTGATGTTTTCTTGAAAAATGATGTTTCGTCAAAAACAGAATTTAAAACTGATTTTGGAAAAGAAGTTACTAAAATTTTTGACGAGAACCAGGAAAATCCAAACGCAAAGAAATTAGATTTTCAATATAAAAAAATCATTCAGATAGCAAACGATATTCAGCATTTAAAATCTGTAAATGACGAAACTTTGCCAGACTGGCTGGAAGATGAGCTGGAATCTGTTTTTAAAAAAATCAAAAACTTATTGAAAATTTTAGAAGAAGAACTTAATTAAATAAGCGTAGGAAATATCATTTTATACGTAAAACGTAATACATATTAATTTTAAACACAAGATTTATGGATACCAGAATTACTCGCCCGACACCATCTGACAGAGAAGTTGATTGGAATAAAACTAAAGTGTTACTAAGTAAAACAGATACAAAAGGAACCATTTTATATGCCAACGAGGCTTTTATTGACGTTTCTGGTTATGATGAATTTGAACTGATCGGACAGCCGCACAACGTTATCCGTCATCCGGACATGCCAAAAGTGATTTTTAAATTTTTATGGGATAGTATTAAATCAGGCGAAAATATTCATGCGATTATCAAAAACATGTCTAAAACAGGCAGATACTATTGGGTAATTACCGATTTTAAGATCATTGCCGATGGAGATGGAGAAATTGTTGGATATTTTGGAACCAGAAAATCAGTGCCCGAAACTATTATCGTAAAATTTATAGAACCTTTGTACAAAAAACTAATACATATTGAAGAAGTTAGCGGAATAGGGGCTTCTGAGGATTATTTGGTTGGTTTTCTGGAAGAACGCAAAAAAACATACATGGAATATGTTGATCATCTGGTTGCAACAGGTAAAGACGACAAGAATAAAGTAAGTAAAGGCTTTTTTAATGGTTTTTTTGAAAAGAAAAATACAAAAAAATAATAGTAAATTATTTTGAAGATTAAACATGACGCTGTACTTCATTGTATCTATAAAATATTCAACTTCAAATTTGCTCCCCAACAAATTTAAATCAATCTTACCATAACGGTAAATGAATGTTTTGATACAGTGAAGTTTTTTTTTTCTTTAGGCTCAAAGTGGCAAAGGCACAAAGATATTGAGTATCTAAGCTTTTAATTTTAAGTTTGAAATTAAACCTTTGTTCCTCTATACCTTTGCGCCTTTGTACCTTAACTAATATAATTCCAAATATTTTTTTTCTTCGTTAATTCTATGAAGACAGCTTTTAGGGTTGCATGTTCTGGTTTTTGGAGAGGTGCGTCATTTTTTAAAATCATCATGGCATAATTTCTGGCCAGGCCCAAAATATCACGATCACGAACAATATCAGCAATTTGCAGGTTTAAAACACCACTTTGCTGCGTTCCCATCAAATCTCCCGGACCACGAAGTTTAAGATCGACTTCGGCAATTTCAAAACCATCATTGGTTTGAACCATAGTTTCCATTCTGGTTTTACTATCGGCACTTAATTTATGGCTTGTCATCAGAATACAATAACTCTGTTCGGCGCCACGACCCACACGGCCACGCAACTGGTGAAGCTGAGACAAACCAAAACGTTCGGCGCTTTCGATAATCATAACACTGGCGTTGGGTACATTTACGCCAACTTCTATCACGGTTGTTGCGACCATAATATTGGTTTTCCCTTCAGAAAAACGTTTCATTTCGGCATCTTTATCCGCAGGTTTCATTTTTCCGTGCAAGATTGAAATTGAATATTGAGGAAGTGGAAAATCACGTGAAATACTTTCATAGCCATCCATTAAATCCTTAAAATCCATTTTTTCTGATTCCTGAATCAGCGGATAAACGATATAAATTTGTCTCCCTTTTGCAATTTCATCTCTGAGGAATTTCCATACTTTCAATCGGTTACTGTCAAATCGATGAACAGTCTGAATTGGTTTTCTGCCGGGAGGCAACTCATCGATAACAGAAATATCAAGATCGCCATATAAACTCATTGCCAAAGTTCTGGGAATAGGCGTGGCGGTCATCACCAAAACATGTGGCGGAATATCATTTTTCTTCCACAGTTTAGAACGCTGTTCCACTCCAAAACGGTGCTGCTCATCAATTACGGCCAAACCTAAATTTTTAAATTTTACTTTATCTTCCAGCAAAGCATGTGTTCCAATCAAAATATGCAAACTGCCGTTTTCAAGCTCTTCATGAATTATTCTTCGGGCTGCTGTTTTGGTAGAACCGGTTAATATTTTTATGTTAAGATTTAAAGTTACGGCCAATTCGGATAAACCAATAAAATGCTGATTGGCAAGAATTTCTGTTGGCGCCATCAAACAAGCCTGAAACCCGTTATCCATTGCCAAAAGCATGCTTAAAAATGCGACAATTGTTTTTCCAGAACCCACATCACCCTGTAATAATCGGTTCATTTGGGCATTACTTCCCATATCAGAACGGATTTCCTTAACCACACGTTTTTGTGCATTTGTAAGTTCAAAAGGCAAATGATTCTGGTAGAATTCATTAAAAAATTCACCCACTTTACTAAACGGATGCCCCTTTATTTTATGTTTTCTAATGAGATTTTTGGTAATTAATTGTAGTTGAATAAAAAACAATTCTTCAAATTTCAATCGGAATTGGGCTTTCGCCAAAGCCTCAGTGCTTTTTGGAAAATGAATATTGAATAAAGCGGCTTTTTTCGAAATCAGTTTTAATTCTTCGATTAAATAAGCTGGAAATGTTTCAGAAAACAATGCCTGAGTTTCAATAAACAATTGCTGCATTAATTTATTGATCGTTCGGTTCGAAATTCCGCGATTTGTGAGTGTTTCTGTTGAAGGATAAACAGGCTGCATCGCAGAACGAAGGCTTTTTTCGTGCTCGCTCAGCAATTCAATTTCCGGATGTGCCATACTAAACTGACTTCCGTAAAGGGAACATTTTCCAAAAATTACACAAACTTCATTTATTTTTAAACTCTCGCGAATCCATTTATGTCCCTGAAACCAATTCAGGTCAATTTGTCCTGTATCGTCCACAAAAGTGGCAACCAAACGTTTTTTATTCTTTGCAAACTCAACCGTTTTAATGTTGATGATTTTTCCAATAATCTGAACTTCAGAGCCTGTGTTTTGAAGTTCATTTATTTTATAATAACGCGTCCTGTCAATATATCGATTCGGAAAAAAATTAATTAAATCTCCATATTTATGAATACCCAATTCTTTACGAAGCAACTGGCCACGGCTTGGGCCAACACCTTTTAAGTATTCGATTGGGGTTTCGAGGAGATTATTAGACATTTTTTAGACTTCTTAGATTTTAGTCCCGAAACTTCGGGATAGACTTTATAAAATAGAAGTAAGAATATAGAGTAAGGAATTTTGTCTATAATTCTTTGTTCTAAATTCTTTTTTCTATTTAGGATAGCGAAGATAGATTTTAATTAGGAATTTTAAAAACTAAATAGTGATAAGAAAAAATGTAAGAAAAATATTGTGTTATACTTTTTTATTGTATTATTGTAGGATTAATTTTATTTTTAAGTTAACCATTAAATAAACCACAAATGAATAATAAAATTCTTTATTTACTAATTGTTTCATTCTTTTTGTTGACGAATTCAAATTTATTAGCTCAAAGTCAAAATATTTCAATCTTATCAATAGAAAATTCAGATAAAAGTGTTGATTTATTTTATGAAAAGAAAAATCCGGGAAGTTATACCTTAAACATTGAATTTTCAAATTTAAGTAATTGTAATGTTAGTACTTACGAAAAAGTAATATGTGATAATTCAGGATTTATTATGAAACTTGAGCCAGTAGATAAAAATCAAAATATTACTTATTCGATTCAGTACATTGCCACTTTAGGAGCTGTAAATCCGAAGATTGATAATTTATTTAAATATGTACTTCCTTTCAAAAATGGCAAAAAAATAAAAATATTTGAAGCAGAATATGCAGGTCAAAAATATTTTGGTTTAGAAAGGTTCCCAGATTGGAAATCTTATGCTGTCGCTACAAATAAACCAGATACGATATGTAGTATGAGAAAAGGTATTGTTGTTTTAATCGATAATCAATACAACGACAATTCAGTTTTAGATGCACAATTTACTTCCAGAAGAAATCAAGTGGTGATAGAACATGAAGACGGGACTTTTGCAATGTATAAAGGTTTCAAAAAAGATGGAATCTTTGTCCAACTTGGACAAACAGTTAATGCACAAACTGAATTAGGAATAATTGAAAAATATAATAAAAAGGAATATAGATTGGACTTTGACGTTTATTATCTGTCTCAAAATTTAAATTCTCAAATTGAGCAATCTCCATTGAGAGCTAAAAACACATATCAATATTTTCCACCTGTTTTTTATACTCAGGAAGGAAGAAAGCGCTTAGAATCTGGCAAAGAATATACTGTCTTTCAAAATGAAAATATTTAATAGAGAATTTTAAATCCCGGAAGAAAGAAACTACAATGAAAAGTATCCATTAAAATGAAACTGTTTCTAATTGTTGTCAAAGTTTTAAAAATTATATCTTTGAGTTTTAAATTTTGAAAAATGACAACACATTTAGCACTTCTGCGCGGCATCAATGTCTCGGGACATAACATGATGAAAATGGAAGCTTTGAAAACAATGTTGGAAAATATTGGTTTTCAAAACGTGAGAACGTATCTACAATCCGGAAATGTTTTTGTAGAAAGCGAAGAAGAAGCTTCAAAAGTGGGTTTTATGATCAAGCAGGAAATTTTTAAAGTTTTTGGACACGAAGTTCCTACGATTGTGATTACGAAAGAAGATCTGGAATTGTGTTTTGCAAACAACCCTTTCTTTAAGGAAAAAGATATTGACACTAAAAAACTCTATGTTGCTTTTGTCTCAACTGTTTTGAAAAAAGAAAACATAAATGACTTAAAAATCAGTCAGTTTAAACCCGATGAAGCCAGTATAGACGGCAACAGGATTTTTATTAAATATGATATTGGTGCCGGAAAAACCAGATTGGAAGGAAAGTATATCGAAAAAAAACTAAATGTCATTGTAACCATGCGAAACTGGAATACGGTTACGAATTTGCTTGCAATCTATAATAATGAGTAAGAGTTTTTTGCCACGAATTGCACGAATTAACACAAATTAATTCGCGAAAATTAGTGCAATTCGTGGCAAACTTTCTTTATTTTGGTATTAAATCGCAATACCAAAATCCGAAATCAAAAGGATCGACTGTATTTGTATCGCAGGCTGTATTTGAAGTATCTTCATTTCCGGATTTTTCATATTTTCTATAAACAATTTCTCCAATTTCGAAATTTACGGGTTCTGAGAAAATAGGTCCGTCAAAAGTAAAAGTATGAAATTCGCCGTTTTCGCCACATACATCAACGTTATCGGGTAGATCATTAATGAAATCCTGATCGATAATTCGTCCGACAAAACTTTTATCTAAAAAACGTTCGTTTACGCAAACTACAATAGTTTTAAATCCTAAAGCAATAAATTCCTGTATCAAATTTTGCGTTGGAATTTTCCAGATAGGAAAAACACCTTCAAAACCAATTCTGGACAATTGATCTTCGCGATATTTTCGTAAATCTTCGAGAAAAATATCCCCAAAAACAGAATGTGTAATTCCTTCGTTCTTTAATTCCGTTAAAGTTTCTGTCATTACATTTTCGTAAACTTCCATGGTTGGCATTTCCGGAATCTGCAAAATTTTTAACGGAATCCCGATGCTTTTCGATTGTGATTCTAACAATTCGACCCGAACGCCATGCATCGAAATTCGTTGAAATTGCTGGTTTACGCTTGTTAAAAGATATTCGATCTTATATTCAGGATTTTGCAGTATTTTATATAATGTAAGTGCAGAATCTTTACCGCTGCTCCAATTGAATATGGCTTTTTTTTGTTTTAACACGATGTTGTAATTTTCTATCGTAAACATACAAATTTCATTCGATTTGTTGATTAAACCTTTGTAACTTTGAATATTTATACGCCTAATAATGTCATTATTTCAAGATAAATATAAAACCAATTCAAATCGATTACAAAATTGGGATTATTCGAATCAAGCCGTTTATTTTATTACGATAACTACAGAAGATCGTAAATGTATTTTTGGGTCTGTTGTAGACGACAAAATGATTTTGAATAATGTTGGGCAAATTGTTGAAAATGAGCTTTTAAAATCGATTAAAATTCGCAAAGACTGGTTTTTTCATAATTGGATTGTTATGCCAAATCATATTCATTTGTTGATTGAAATTCAAAATGAAAATGAAATTCAAAAAGAAATTCAAAAAGAAAATCAAATTCAAATTCAAAATCAAAACGAAATCGTAACCACAACGCATATCGTAGAGACGCACTGCAGTGCGTCTACGCCCGGCACATCGACAAAGATTGAGGCAAACGTTGAAACAAACATTGAAACACACGTTGTGTCAAACGTTGCGGAGACGCACTGCTGTGCGTCTCTACACATACAGGGCGTGGATAAAACCGTAAATAAAAATACGAATCAATCACAATCAAAATTATCCAGAAAATCAAATTCAATTTCATCTTTTGTTGCTATATTTAAATCTGTTACCACAAAACAAATAAATGATTTGTATAAAAACAGACAAATTGCCAATATAAATAGCAAAAAAATATGGCAAACCAATTATCACGATCATATTGTTAGAAATCATAAACGATTCGAGACCATATACAATTACATAAAAGCAAATCCAAGATCTTGGGACACAGATTCTATAAATTCAAAATTTCAATGAAATATATCCTACTATTATTTACTACTTTCATATTTGCACAACAAACACAATTTGTCGATTTTAAATCGGTAAACGGACAATTGAAATTAAATGCCAAAGAAAAATCTGTTTCCGGATCCGTAGATTACGAATTTGAGGTTTTAAAACCTTTAGACACCATAAAAATTGATGCTAAAAACATGGAATTTTCTAAGGTTGCAATCAACCAAAAAGAGGTGATTTTTATTAATACCGGTAAACAATTGCAAATTATTGACAACTTTCAAAAAGGACAAAATCATCTTACTTTTGATTACGCTGTAAAACCAAAACAGGCTTTGTATTTTGTAGATATCGAAAATGCAGAAGTTCAAATCTGGACACAAGGGCAGGGAAGATACACCAGCAATTGGTTTCCAAGCTTTGATGATGTGAATGAAAAATTGATTTTTAATCTGGGAATTACTTATAACAAAGATTATCAGGTTGTTTCAAACGGAATTTTGAAAGATAAATCGTCAAGCGGAGATTCAATTCATTGGCAATACCAGATGAAAAATCCAATGAGTTCTTATTTATTGATGCTTGCCATTGGAAAATATGATAAAAAAGAATTTACTGCAAAATCTAAAATTCCGTTAGAATATTATTTAGAAAATAAAGATGCAAATCGTTTTGAGCCAACATACCGTTATTCGAAACGTATTTTTGATTTTTTGGAAAAAGAAATAGGGGTCAGTTATCCATGGGGAATTTATAGAGAAATTCCGGTTCGCGATTTTCTATATGCAGGAATGGAAAACACAACAGCAACACTTTTTGCAACCCGTTATGTAGTTGATTCAATTGGTTTTGAAGATCGAAATTATACTAATGTCGACGCGCATGAATTGGCACACCATTGGTTTGGAGATTTAATAACAGCCGAAAGCAGCACACATCATTGGCTTCAGGAAGGTTTTGCAACCTATTATGCTGCTTTGGCCGAAAGAGAAATTTATGGTGATGACTATTTTTACTCGAAATTATACGACACCGCCCAACAAATAAAATTTGCTTCGAGAACTGACACAATTCCGGTTTTAAATGCCAAAGCGAGCTCGCTTACTTTTTATGAAAAAGGTGCCTGGGCTTTATTTGTTTTACATGAATCAATTGGTGATAAAGCATTTAAGAAAGCCGTAAAAAGTTATTTGAAAAAATATGCTTATCAAAACGTGAATACTCAAAATTTCTTTGACGAAATAAAAGAAGTATCCAATTTTGATTTGGTTCAGTTTCAAAAAACCTGGCTGGAATCTACTGTTTTTGATACTGCTGCTGCAAATGCTTTGTTGAGCAAAAATAAAGCAATTCAAATTCGGCTGGAAGTTGATAAATTGAAAAAGACACCAATAGCCGAAAAGCTTGATTTTTTAAGAAATACTTTGAAATCAGATGTTTATTATGCTGTTAAAGAAGCAACTGTTGATCAATTAGAAAATGAAAAGTTTGAAGCCAAGAAAGAACTTTTGCTTTTGGCTTTACAAACCAATAATATACAAATTAGGCAGGCTGTTGCGACTACTTTAACCAAAATTCCCGAAGAATTTAGATCAGAATATGAAACTTTACTGAATGACAAATCATATCAAACGCAAGAAATTGCTTTGTATTGGTTATGGAAAAACTTTCCGGATCAGCGCAATGCTTACTTAGATAAATCGAAAAACTGGATAGGTTTTAATGATTATAATCTTCGTACGATGTGGCTTTCACTGGCGTTATCAACTCCAAATTATACTGAGAATTCAGAAGATTTGATTGCTGAATTAATTTCGTTTTCATCTAATAAATATGAAGCCACAACACGACAAAATGCTCTTGAAAAATTAATCGCATTTAAAATAATTAACGATCAGGTTCTCAGTAATTTGGTTAGTTCTACAACGCATCATATGTGGCAATTTTCGAAATTTGGAAGAGACACGATTCGATTTTTATTAAAAAAACCTGAAATGCGTGCTTCATTTGATAGAATTTTACCTAATTTGACCCCCGATGAACAGTTTCAGTTAAATCGTTTATTGAAAGAGTAAGAAGAGAATAGAGAAAAGAACAAAGAGAGTAGAGCAAAAAATATAGATTTTTGCGCATAGCTTTTAGTCTTTTTTCTATATTCTTTACTCTATTCTCTAAAAAAAAAGCCCAAAAACAAAATAATACCTACATTAAATTTATGAGAGCATTGGTTATTTCAGGTGGTGGCAGCAAAGGCGCATTTGCCGGCGGAGTTGCACAATATTTAATAGAAGAAAAAAATCACGAATACGATTTGTTTCTGGGAACTTCGACAGGAAGTTTACTGATTCCGCATTTAGCCTTGGGGCATATTAAAAAAATCCACTCTGTTTATACTAATGTTACCATGTCAAGTATTTTCAATATTTGTCCGTTTGTAGTTAAAACCAAAGATGGTGTTGATATTGTAACGATAAATCACTTCAATGTTTTACGTCAGTTTTTTAAAGGAAAAAGAACATTTGGCGAAAGCAAAGGTTTAAGAAAGTACATTAAGAATAATTTTAGCCTTACGGATTTTAATAAGCTGAAAAAACTAAATAATGATGTAATTATAACGGTAACCAATTTTACCAAAAATGAATCAGAATATAAATCTATAAAAGATTGTAGCTATGAAGAGTTTTGCGACTGGTCTTGGATTTCGAGTAATTATGTTCCGTTTATGAGTTTGGTTGAAAAAAACAATTACGAATATGGTGATGGAGGATTTTCGAGTTTGGTTCCTATTCGTGAAGCTATTAACCGCGGTGCCACAGAAATCGACGTTATTATCCTCGAAACAGAAGTGAATATGGACAAAATGGTTATTGGAAAAAACCCGTTTTCGCTAATGATTGATTTGTTCCGAATTGCCTTAGATCAGGTAGAGAAACATGATATTGCTATAGGAAAACTTATGGCAAACAACAAAAATGTAAAACTTAACTTATATTACACGCCCACAAAACTGACTGACAATGCACTTATTTTCAATAAAGAAGTAATGAAAGAATGGTGGGAACAAGGTTATGAATATGCTCAGAATAAGTCTGAAGTTATGAGTGATAACAGGTAATTTTAGATTGTTGATTTTAGATTTTAGATTGCTAAAAATGAAATTAATTTTTCATCTTTACAAAAATCTAAAATCTAAAATCTGAACTCTAAAATTATTTTCTTACCACAAATCTGCAACTTCATTCTTGATATATCCCAACGCAGCATTACTAGGAGATTGTTTCTCTAATAAATCATTCAAAATCACTTCACGTAATTTATCTGCGCTGTCAACACGGTCGCTCATGGCAGCTTTACGAATAATTTGAATAGTTGAGTTTTTAGCTGTTGTAATGATTGTCCAACATTCATCAGACATGTAAATTTGCTGTGTTAAATTATGCTCGAATTCTTGTTCGATTTGGTCGATTACGAAGTTTTCATAATCGTGTTTTTCGTTTGATATTGGCACAACTCTAATCAATAATTTTGTTAGGTTTATACGCTCTAAATATAAAGTCATACGTTCGTAAGCCTGTAAACGTATTGGTAATGATTGTTTCTGATATTCTTTATTTAATAAAAAGGCACGTTTTTTATCGTTGTTTTTAATATGTAATTCAAAAAAACTGTAAGCTACAAATCCGGTCACGATGGCGGGTAGAGTATAACTGGCTAATTCTATAATTCTTGTAAAATCCATTTGAATAATTTTTCAACAAAAATATACTTTTTGAGGAGAAAACAACATTATTTTTTATTGTAATAAATGAAATGGAAGCCTACTTTTGTGCACAATTCTTTAAACCTGCTGAAACCCAATATAAATGGAATCATACATCATTATTTTACTTTGTTTAGCTGCTTTTGCTGCAGGATTTATTGATGCTATTGTAGGCGGCGGTGGATTAATCCAAACCCCAATGGGATTGATTTTATTACCAAATTTGCCAGTTTCTACTGTTATTGGAACTTTAAAATTACCTGCTTTCACCGGAACTGCTTTTGCAGCTTTTCAATATTTGAAAAAAGTAGTGATTCAATGGAAATTACTTTTGATCATGATGTGTTTGGCGGTTCCATCTGCGTTTTTAGGTTCTACGATCTTAACGATGGTTAGCAATGATTTTATGAAACCATTATTACTTGTGGTTTTGTCTTTGCTGTTTGTATATACTTATGCAAAGAAAAATTTTGGTCAGCATGTCGAAAAAGACCATTCGGCAACAACTCAGGTAATTTATGCCGTTGTAATTAGTGTAATTGTCGGTTTTTATGATGGTTTTATAGGTCCTGGAACGGGCAGTTTTTTTGTAGTTGCTTTTATTGCGTTATTAGGTTTTGATTTTCTGCATGCTTCGGCAAATGCCAAAATGGTAAATCTTGCCACTAATTTTGGTTCGATTTGTTTGTTTATGATAAAAGGAAAAATCATTTGGTCAATAGCAATTCCGATGGCAATTAGCAACGGACTTGGCGGTTGGCTTGGAGCAAAATTAGCGATCAATAAAGGAAATGGTTTTATTCGAATCTTCTTTTTAGTTGTGGTAATAGGGACTTTGATACGTTTTGCTTATGATGTGTTTTTTAAATAGAAATGCTAAGATACTAAGTTGCTAAGGTTCTAAGTTTTTATACTTTTTAATTGTTTGCGGGATTTTTATTGTAAGAAAAATTAATTATTTTTGTTTGAATATTTACAATATTTTATAAAATGACTGAAACAGATAATAAAAATTTAGAGAAGTTGATTGAGGGACTTCAAAAAAGCGAAGAAGATATAAACGCATGTAGAACAATTGATTTTTCGGAGTTTAAAGAAAAGCTAAGAATTATGTATAGTATTTAAAACTTGTATTGCTGTACTAAGTTTCTATTGTTTTAGCAAAAAAACTTAGGATCTTAGCATCTCAGTAACTTTTTATAAAAAAAGCCAATTGTTTGAATCTAGCCCCGATAGAGGCGGTATCCTCGCAGTGGAACGAAGAGATATAGCCGAAAGCGGGAACTATGTTTATTAAAATGCCTATTGTTCTGCTTCGGAATAAAAAAAATAGCATACCAAAACTCAGAATCTTAAGAAAAAAAACTTAGCATCTCAGAACCTTAGTATCTTAGGAACTTTCTTTTTTAATTCTTATTTTTGCATAAAAGGAGAAAAATTTCATGCAAAAATATATTGACCAGCTCAACGAAGCGCAACGAGAACCCGTTTTAAAGAAAGATGGGCCAATGATTATTATTGCTGGTGCAGGATCTGGAAAAACCCGTGTTTTAACGATTAGAATTGCTTATTTAATGGCCCAGGGTGTTGATGCATTCAACATTTTATCGCTTACTTTTACGAATAAAGCGGCCCGTGAAATGAAACACAGGATTTCGGATATTGTGGGTGCAACTGAGGCTAAGAACTTATGGATGGGAACTTTTCACTCGATTTTTGCCCGTATACTGCGTTCAGAGTCAGATCATTTGGGTTATCCTTCCAATTTTACAATTTACGATTCACAGGATTCGGCGAGACTTATTTCTTCGATTATTAAGGAAATGCAGCTGGATCGTGATATTTATAAACCTAAACAGATTTTAGGCCGAATTTCGAGTTATAAAAACAGCTTAATTACCGTAAAAGCCTATTTTAATAATCCCGAACTTGTTGAAGCCGATGCAATGGCAAAAAGACCAAGATTGGGTGAAATTTACCAGCAATACGTAGAGCGCTGTTTTAAAGCCGGTGCAATGGATTTTGATGATTTATTATTGAAAACCAATGAATTGCTGACTCGCTTTCCAGAAGTTTTAGCAAAATATCAAAATCGTTTCCGTTATATTTTGGTTGATGAGTACCAGGATACAAATCACTCTCAGTATTTGATTGTTAGGGCTTTATCAGATAAATTTCAGAATATTTGTGTGGTTGGAGATGATGCCCAGAGTATTTATGCTTTCCGCGGAGCGAACATTAATAATATCCTGAATTTCCAAAAAGATTATGAAGGTGTTGTAATGTTTCGTTTGGAGCAAAATTACCGTTCGACGCGAAATATTGTGGAAGCGGCAAATACTATCATGGAGCATAATAAAACCAAACTGGATAAAGTTGTTTGGACGGCAAATGATTTTGGAGCAAAAATTAAGGTTCACCGCAGTTTGACGGATGCCGAGGAAGGACGTTTTGTAGCCAGTACCATTTTTGAACAGAAAATGCAAAACCAGCTTCATAACGGAGCTTTTGCAATTTTGTATCGTACTAATGCCCAGTCGCGTGCGATGGAGGATGCTTTAAGAAAACGTGATATTCCGTACAGAATTTATGGCGGATTGTCTTTTTATCAACGTAAAGAAATCAAAGATGTTTTGTGTTATCTGCGTTTGATAATTAATCCGAAAGATGAAGAAGCATTGATTCGTGTGATCAATTATCCGGCGCGTGGAATTGGAGATACAACTGTTGAAAAACTAACTATTGCCGCGAATCATTACAAACGTTCGATTTGGGAGGTAATGGTGAATATTGATAAAATTGATTTGAAACTGAACACGGGAACAAAGAATAAATTGAATGATTTTGTGACGATGATTCAGAGTTTTCAGGTAATCAATGAAAATCAGGATGCTTTTTATATTACAGATCATGTGGCTAAAAAAACAGGTCTGGTTCAGGAATTAAAGAAAGATGCTACTCCGGAAGGAATGGCGAAAATTCAGAATATCGAAGAACTTTTAAATGGTATAAAAGATTTTACTGAAGGACAAAGAGAAATTGACGGGGCAAGAGGAGCACTTTCTGAATTTATGGAAGATGTAGCACTTGCAACGGATTTGGATAAAGATACAAGTGACGAGGATCGTGTGGCGCTGATGACAATTCACCTTGCAAAAGGATTGGAGTTTCCGCATGTTTTTGTGGTGGGAATGGAAGAAGATTTGTTCCCGAGTGCAATGAGTATGAGTACAAGAAGTGAATTGGAAGAAGAACGTCGATTATTTTACGTAGCTTTAACTCGCGCAGAACATCAGGCGTATTTAACTTACGCTCAATCGCGTTACCGTTGGGGAAAACTGACGGACAGTGAACCATCTCGTTTTATTGAAGAAATTGATCCGCAATATTTAGAATATTTAACGCCTGCAGAAAGTAATTATCGCTATAAACCAATGATTGACGGTGATATTTTTGGAGATGTAGATAAATCAAAATTACGATTGGCGAAACCGGTTGGAGGAACTCCGCCAAAACACATTACGGATAACGAACCAAAACCGGATTTGAATATTCGAAAACTAAAACCTGTTGCTGGAAATGCGCCAACTTCTACCGGTGCAAATTTATTCGACAGTAAATTAACGGTTGGAAATGTTGTGATGCATGAACGTTTTGGCAAAGGTGAAGTTATCAGCCTTGAAGGTGTTGGAGCTGATAAGAAAGCCGAAATAAAATTTGAAGTAGGCGGAATTAAAAAGCTCTTGCTGAGATTTGCTAAATTGGATGTGATAGGATAAAAAAAGTTTCAAGTTTCAGGTTGCTTGACTTTGAACATAAATTTAACCGCAAAGTTCGCAAGGATTTACGCAAAGTTTTTAAACTTGAAACCTGAAACAAATAACACTTTAAACAAAAAACTAAATGGCTGAGTTCATAAAAATATATCCCGATAAACCTAGTGAAGCTGCGATTGCAAAGGTTGTAAAAGTGCTTCAAAATGGAGGTTTGGTAATTTATCCAACAGATACTGTTTACGGTTTAGGCTGCGATATTACCAATTCTCGCGCTTTAGAGAAAATTGCAAAAATTAAAGGAGTGAAATTAGAGAAAGCAAATTTTTCATTCATTTGCCATGATTTGAGTAATTTGTCAGATTATGTGCGCCAGATTGATACTTCTACTTTTAAAATTCTAAAAAGAGCTTTGCCCGGACCTTATACGTTTATTTTACCGGGTAATAATAATTTACCAAAAGAGTTTAAAAAGAAAACTACTGTTGGTATTCGTGTGCCTGATAATAATATTGCTTTGGAAATCGTTCGCCAGTTAGGGAATCCTATTGTTTCGACTTCTATTCGTGATGAAGATGACGTAATTGAATATACAACAGATCCTGAATTAATTTTTGAGAAGTGGCAAAACCTTGTTGATATGGTAATTGATGGTGGTTACGGAGATAATGTTGGTTCGACAATTATCGATTTATCTGAGCATGAGCCCGTTATTGTAAGAGAAGGAAAGGGTGATATAGATATTTTGTAAAAAAATACTGAAATAGTATAATTATTTAAAATATTTAACTAATTTTAGGATAGTTAAAATTTAGTTAGTTAATTTAAAAATAATGCTATTCTTAATTAACATTTAATTGGTTATTAAAAAAGTTAAGAGTAAAATAAAAGCAGGTCAATTGACCTGCTTTTTGTATATTATAAAATGAAATGCCAGATTTATTTAGCTTGTTTTTTCATTTCTTTTTCAATCATATCATAGAATTGATCGATTTTTGGCATAACAACAATACGAGTTCTTCTGTTACGTGCTTTGTTTTCAGGAGTATCGTTTGCAACTAATGGAATGTATGAACTTCTACCAGCAGCAATTAATTTTGCAGGGTTAACACCAAGGTCATTTGTTAATACACGAACAATAGAAGTAGAACGTTTAACACTTAAATCCCAGTTGTCTAACAAAACACCATTGCTTTTGTAAGGAACGTTATCTGTGTGTCCTTCAACCATACATTCAAAATCAGGCTTGTCGTTTACAACTTTTGCAACTTTAGCTAAAACGCCTTTTGCTGCATCTGTTACATCATAGCTACCGCTTTTAAATAATAATTTGTCTGCGATAGAAATAAATACAACTCCTTTTTCAACATTGATTTCGATATCCGGATCGTTGATTCCAACTGCTCCTTTTAAACTTGTAACTAAAGCTAAAGTAACACTGTCTTTTTTAGTTAAGGCATCTTGAAGTCTTGAGATTTTTAAATCTTTTTCTTTTAAGCTTTCTAAAGATTTTTCAAGATTTTCAGCTCCTTTTGTAGTTAATACAGTTAAGTCTTTTGAACTGTTTATTAAGTCCTGATTGTGTTGTTTATAACTTTCAGCTGTTGCTGCTAATCCTGCTTTTTCTTCAAGACAAGAATTTAATTTAACTGTGCAAGAGTTTAATAAATCTTGGGTCTCTTTGTTCTTAGCTTCTAATGCTGCGTATTGTTTTTTCGATACACAAGAAGTTAAGGCCATTAATACTGTTAGTGCGATAACTATTTTTCTCATAGGTATTATATTTAATTAAACGTTGAATTACAAATTTAGTTTTTAATATTTTGATTACTGTTAAAGATTTCTTTAAATACAGTCAATCTCTTAACGTAATACAAGTAAACGATACTTTTTACGGTATAGTATTGCTGTATCTGAAAATCTTTTCGCTCTCGGAGATATTTTAAAGATATACAATAAAATGAAAAATGCGCTCTTAAAATAGCAAAAGTATGTTTAAATTTTCCTTGTGTAAGAAAACGAATAGCGGCAATACCATCCAAAATCATTCGAAAGAAAATCACAAAAAACAAACCTTTTTTAGGTAAATTTTTGACTAACATCAATAGTGAATTTCTGAAATTCAAAAATGTTTTTTTAGGGTTTCCTTGTTGTAATGTAGCGCCACCAACATGATAAACAATTGATTGTGAATTGTATTTAATTATATGCCCTTCATTTGCAGCACGCCAGCATAAATCGATTTCTTCCTGATGTGCAAAAAAAGTTTCATCAAATCCTTTTAATTCCTCATAGACTTCTTTTCGAATAAAAAAACAAGCTCCGGATGCCCAGAATAATTCACAATTATCATCGTATTGACCATTGTCTTTCTCAAGCGTGTCAAAAATTCTTCCGCGACAAAACGGGAAACCGTATTTGTCTATAAAACCACCTGCTGCGCCGGCATATTCAAAGTATTCTTTGTTTTTGAAATCCAAAATTTTAGGCTGAATGATAGCGGTTTGTCTCTCAGAATCAAAGGTATGAATAATAGGTTTTAACCAATTTTCCGTTACTTCAATATCAGAATTAACTAAGGCATAAATTTCTGCATTTACCTCTTTCAAAGCATCATTATATCCTTTTGCAAAACCATGATTACCGCTGTTTTGTATGATTTTTATTGTTGGAAAATGTTGCCTGACAAAATCTATCGAATTATCTGTAGAAGCATTATCTGCAACATATATAGTGGCTTCTTCTGAAAACTGAATTATTGAAGGTAAAAATTGTTCTAACAATTTTGCTCCGTTCCAATTTAAAATGACAACAGCTATTTTATCCAAAAGTATTTTTTTATTATTTAGTAAATTTCTTTATAATCAGGTAGAGACTTTAAAAACTCATATTTTTCGTTTTCAAAATCCATCTGACAGTAATAATGACTCAGTCCGTTTGTAACTTTCAAAAATCGTGCCTGCATTGTCATATTGTAACGGGCAATTTGATCAAAAGTTGCCTGAGATATTTTTACCTCTGGAGCTTTGCATTCTACCAATATATGTATAGAACCATCAGAATTAAAAACAACAATATCATACCGTTTTCGTAATCCATTGATTGTTAAAACTTTCTCTACATTTATGAGTGATTTTGGGTATTTTTTTTCACTCATTAAATAATGAACAACATGTTGACGGACCCATTCTTCGGGAGTAAGAATGATAAATTTTTTCCTGATTTCATCAAAAATAGACACTTTATTTTCGCTATTTTTGAATCGGAAAGTATATGAAGGAAAATTTAGCTTTAACATAAAGCAAAAATATAAAAATGGTTTCAGGTTTCAAGTTTAAAGTTTCAAGTTATTGGAGCAATAAACTTGAAACTTTAAATTTGAAACAAAATTATAGATGGACGAAGTTGTAAAAATTGTTAATGATATAAAAGCGGGAAATATAAAACCAATTTATTTTTTGATGGGCGAGGAGCCTTATTATATTGATAAATTATCTGAATATATTGAGCAAAATATACTTTCTGAAGAAGAGAAAGGGTTTAATCAGACTGTTTTATACGGAAGGGATGTTTCTGTAGAAGATATCGTTTCTACGGCCAAGCGCTATCCTATGATGGCTGATCGTCAGGTTGTTATCGTAAAAGAAGCACAAGATTTATCCAGAACAATTGATAAAATTGAATCGTATGTAAATAACCCGATGGAAACTACGGTTTTAGTTTTTTGTTACAAATATAAAACGCTTGACAAACGTAAAAAAGTAACTAAATTATTAGCACAAAACGGAATTGTTTACGAAAGTAAAAAATTGTACGAAAACCAGGTTGGCGATTGGATAAAACGAGTACTTGCAGGAAAAAAATACACAATTGACCCAAAAGCAAATGCAATGCTGGTGGAATTCCTGGGGACTGATTTGAGTAAAATCAATAATGAACTGGAGAAACTTCAGATCATTTTGCCACAAGGAACGATGATTACACCGCAGCATATTGAAGAAAATATTGGCTTTAGTAAAGATTACAATGTTTTTGAATTAAGAAAAGCAATTGGTGAACGCAATCAACTTAAAGCTTACAAAATTGCCGAAAATTTTGCTCATAATCCCAAAGAATATCCTTTGGTCATGACAACCGGACTGGTTTTTGGATTTTTTGTCCAACTTTTAAAATACCACGGATTGAAGGATAAAAATCCAAAAAATGTTGCTTCAGCTATTGGCGTAAATCCTTATTTTTTAAAGGAATATGATTTGGCAATTAAAAATTATCCCATGCGAAAAGTGAGTCAGATTGTTGGAGCTTTGCGTGATGTAGATGTTAAAAGTAAAGGAGTAGGAGCAAATGCTTTACCACAATCAGATTTACTAAAAGAAATGCTTTACAAAATATTTAATTAAGCCGTTAAAATTCACGATATTTGCCTTTCTAAAAATTTTACTACTTAAAATAATAATTACACAATTATGGGAATGAATAAAAATACCGTTTTAGGATGGGCTACTTTTATAATGATACTTATGGGATTGTTGCTTATAGGTCTTGGTGCTTTTAGATACAGAGATGTTTCTGGCTGGGGATTTGTAGCTGTGGGTGTTGGTTTTTTTGCTAATGCCTGGGTTTTTAATGCATTAAAAGGTAGAGTTTAATAAAAATCAATATCAATTGCAATTTAAAATCAAAAAATAATTAATTAAAATAAAAACAAACAAATGTCAGACGATAAGAAAGTAATTTTCTCAATGCAGAAATTGAGTAAGACCTATCAGGGAGCAGACAAACCAGTACTTAAAAATATTTACCTGAGTTTCTTTTATGGTGCTAAAATTGGTATTTTAGGACTTAATGGTTCGGGAAAATCTTCTCTTTTAAAAATTATTGCAGGAGTTGATAAAAACTATCAGGGAGATGTTGTATTTCAACCTGGTTATACTGTAGGTTATTTAGAACAAGAACCAATTCTTGACGATTCTAAAACGGTTATCGAAATTGTTCGTGAAGGAGCAGCTGAAACGATGGCAGTTCTGGAAGAATACAATCAAATTAATGATTTATTTGGTCTGGAAGAAAACTATTCCGATCCTGATAAAATGGACAAGTTAATGGATCGTCAGGCAGCTTTACAAGACAAAATTGATGCTCTTGGTGCCTGGGAAATCGATACTAAACTAGAAATTGCAATGGATGCATTGCGTACACCGGAAGGTGATACACCAATTAAAAACCTCTCAGGAGGTGAGCGTCGTCGTGTTGCTTTATGTCGTTTGTTGTTGCAACAGCCTGATGTATTGTTACTTGATGAGCCTACCAACCACTTAGATGCCGAGTCTGTACTTTGGTTAGAGCAGCATTTAGCACAATATGCAGGAACTGTAATTGCGGTAACGCACGATAGATATTTCCTTGATAATGTAGCAGGCTGGATTCTTGAGTTGGATAGAGGAGAAGGTATTCCTTGGAAAGGAAATTATTCTTCTTGGTTAGACCAAAAATCAAACCGTATGGCACAGGAAGAAAAAGTTGCTTCTAAACGTAGAAAAACGTTAGAGCGTGAGTTGGACTGGGTTCGTCAGGGTGCGAAAGGACGTCAGACAAAACAAAAAGCGCGTTTACAGAATTACGACAAATTATTAAACGAAGATCAAAAACAACTGGATGAAAATCTGGAAATCTATATCCCGAACGGTCCACGTTTAGGAACCAATGTTATTGAAGCTAAAAATGTTGCAAAAGCTTTTGGAGATAAATTATTATATGATAATTTAAATTTCACTTTGCCACAGGCCGGAATTGTTGGAATTATCGGACCAAACGGTGCTGGTAAATCGACCATTTTCAAAATGATTATGGGCGAGCAAGCTACTGATAGCGGAGAATTTTCTGTTGGTGAAACTGTAAAAATCGCTTATGTAGACCAGTCACACTCTAATATTGATCCGAATAAATCTATCTGGGAAAACTTCGCAGATGGTCAGGAATTGATCATGATGGGCGGAAAACAAGTAAACTCAAGAGCTTATTTATCTCGTTTTAACTTTGGTGGAGGCGAGCAAAACAAAAAAGTTTCAATGCTTTCTGGTGGAGAGCGTAACCGTTTGCACCTTGCCATGACATTGAAAGAAGAAGGAAACGTACTTTTACTGGATGAGCCTACGAATGACCTTGACGTAAATACACTTCGTGCACTTGAAGAAGGTCTGGAGAATTTTGCAGGTTGTGCCGTAATTATTTCGCACGACAGATGGTTCTTAGACAGAATTTGTACGCACATTCTAGCTTTTGAAGGAGATTCTGAAGTTTACTATTTTGAAGGAGGTTTCTCTGAATACGAAGAAAACAAAAAGAAACGTTTAGGCGGTGATTTAACTCCAAAACGTTTGAAATACAGAAAGTTAATTAGATAAATTTCTAATTAATTTTTAAATTAAAAAATCCCAAATTCCAATTTAAAACTGGAGTTTGGGATTTTTTTAATCTAATTTTGTGTCATTTCGACGGAGGAGAAATCACATAAAGTTTAGCCATACAGTACGTCGCGCTCTGGATGTGATTTCTCCCTTCGGTCGAAATGACAAACTTGAATAAGAATTTTAACGTGATTGGAATTTGGAATTTAAAAATTGGAATTTACAAAAACCTTGCCTTCAATTCCGGAGTAGGAATCATGCAGCTTTCTTTTTTACCGTACCATTTGTAGCGATTTTTGGCAATATAATCGTAAATATAATTTCGAAGTTTTTCCGGGAATATTTTTAAAACAGAAATAAAGTTATAAATTCCGCCTAGCTCTTCGGCAATTTCAATTGCAGCCGTTGATTTATAATAATATGCCACGCCAGGATTGTATAAAATGATGCTATCTATTTTAGTTTGATCGACACCTATATATTTACAAATCTCAATTCCCAATTCTGATTGTAATGCTACAAATCTGAAAATATCCTTTTTATCATGTTTGATGATAAACTGAACAGCTCCGTTGCATAAATTGCAAACGCCATCGAAGAGGATTATTTTTTTATGTTTTGGAAGGTTTTCCATTTTGTATGTTTTTAGTTAAAAGCTTTGTTAAGTTTTTAAACTTTGACAAAGCTAACGTTTAGTTTGTCACTCGACGGAGGAGAAATCTCCGAAAGTAACTCCACAATGAGAATCGAATCTTTGTCGAGCTTCTCGTGAAGATTTCTCGTTCCTCGAAATGAAAGATTGTGAATATTGCACTTTTTGATTCGTTTAGTGCTATTTGTTTTATCTATCAAATGTAATATTTGAATAAATTTTAAAAATCAAAAACGACTTTCATAAATCATTTTCAATTAATTTTATAAAAAAATCAATCTCCCAAATCGTATTCTTGAAAATCGTTTCTTAAATCGCTTTATTTCAATTTTCGATCAAAATCTAAAATTTAAATACTAAAAACTGCACCAGAAAACTGAAAAACTTATTTCTTCCCAGCCTCTACAAATTCCAATTCATCTAGACTTACTTTCGAAGTAAAAATCCCGTAATTTACAGTTGCTTTATTTTTTTCGATTGAATCGATACTTCCCACAGATCTTCCGTCAAGCATTCTTACTCTGTCACCAACTTTTAAAATTGGTTTAGGTTTTTCTACGACTGGTTTAAGTTTCTTCTCTTTTTTCTCTTTTCGAATTTCTTCAACCTGAACAGTAATTTCGGCAATAACTTCTTTTTTCTTTTCGATTATAGCTTTTGTTTCTTTTGGAGTAGCTTTTTTACGTTTTGAATTTTCAATTTCTATGATTTTCAAAAACTCTCCAATCAATTCTTTTTTATTTTTATTGTTGAAATACTTCTCAGAGATATCTTCAATTTTTTGACCAATGTAAATTGTCTTTTGGTTACTGTCATATAATTCCTGGTAGCTTTCCAGTTTCTGTTTGATTTTTACATTGATGTTTTCCATCTTTTTGCTTTCTTCACGAGCTCTTGTTTCTTCTTCTTTAAGATTGATAGAAGTTTTTTCCAACTTAGATCGCTCTTTTTGAAGTGTTGCAATAGTCTTATCAAAACGAACTTTTCCAACTTCGATTTTCTTTTTGGCACGATTTATTAATCCAAACGGAATTCCGTTTTTCAACGCAACTTCAAAAGTAAACGAACTACCAGCTTGACCTAGAGCCAGTTTGTACATGGGCTCTAATGATTTTTCATCGAACATCATATTTGCATTTGTAGCATACGGTAATTCGTTTGCCAGGATTTTCAAGTTTGAATAATGCGTGGTGATAATTCCGAAAGCTTCACGATGGTAAAATTCTTCGAGGAAAATTTCCGCCAAAGCACCACCCAATTCAGGATCAGAACCAGTACCAAATTCGTCAATTAAAAACATGGTTTTCTTATTGCATTTCTTCAGGAAATAATTCATGTTTTTTAACCGGTAACTATATGTACTCAAGTGATTTTCAATAGATTGGTTATCTCCAATATCCGTTAAAATCCTGTCAAACAAGAAAGTTTCACTTCTTTCATGAACAGGAATTAACATACCCGATTGTAGCATCAGTTGCAATAAACCAACGGTTTTAAGCGAAATTGTTTTTCCTCCCGCATTAGGTCCTGAAATTACAATGATTCGGTTATCTTGTTTTAATTCAATTGTTTGCGGATGCGTAACTTCGTTTTTTTGCTTGTTATTCAAATACAAAATAGGATGATAGGCTTCTCTGAAAAACAATCTTCTTTCTTCTGTTATTGTTGGCAGGATTCCGTTAATTCTATTAGCATATTTTGCCTTTCCGGCAACAACATCAATATCACTTAGAAACTCCTGATATTCAATTAATATTGGTAAAAAGGGACGAATCTGATTTGATAATTGCTTTAAAATTCGGGTAATTTCTTCTTTTTCTTCATATTCAAGATTAGCTAATTCTCTGGAATATTGCAAAGTAGCTTCCGGTTCGATATAAGCAATGCTTCCTGTTTTGGAACTTCCTAAAATAGAGCCTTTTACTTTACGACGATACATGGCTAAAACGGCTAAAACGCGTCGGTTTTGAACAAAACTTTCTTTAATATCGTCTAAATAACCAAGACCATTATTGTGGCTAAGAGCAACTCCAAAACTTTGGTTTACTTTGCCGCGAACGATATTCATATTTTGGCGAATACTCAATAAAGCCGGCGAAGCATTATCTTTTATTTCTCCATATTTGTCTACAATGGCATCAATAAGAGTAACAATATCTTTAGTATATTCAACTCTTGAGGCCCTTGCATTTAAATTTGGATAATAATCGTCGAATTTTTTAAGGAAATTTAATAAGAAGTTTGCTGTTGATGAAAGCGTCGCGATTTTTCTAAAACTTCCAACTTCCAGGAAACTGTCCTCAATTGCCAGAAATTTTATTTCATGCGTTATGGCATCAAATCCGTGATTGGGAATTGCGTTGTTATTTTCAAAAGACGAAACATATTCGGATGTCTGCATTAAAGCCTGCATCAAAGTTTCTTTATCTCTAAATGGGGTTATTTGTAAAGCTTTTTCTTTTCCAATATCGGTATTGCAGCCTGCAGAAATGGTTTCGAGAACTGTTGGAAATTGTAAATCTTGTAATGTTTTTTCGGTAATACTAATCATTTAATTCCTTTAATAAAGTATGTACAAAAGTACGAAAATAGTGTGATTGAATTCTACAAAGTTTTTACCTAAATTTTGTGACTTTGTAAATATGATTTTACTCAAAAATTTCTGAAATTAGCAATAAAAAATATCATGGACATAAAAGTGCATTCTTCCTGGAAACCAGTTTTAAATGAAGAATTTGAAAAACCCTATTTCAAGGATTTAATTGCTTTTGTAAAATCTGAATATGCTACAAAGGTTTGTTATCCAAAAGGCAGTCAGATTTTCTCTGCTTTTGACCATTGTCATTTTGATCAGGTAAAAATTGTTATTATAGGCCAGGATCCGTATCACGGGCCAAATCAGGCAAACGGTTTGTGTTTTTCTGTAAACGACGGCATTCCGTTTCCTCCATCTCTTTATAATATCTTCAAGGAAATCGAAAAAGATTTAAATATACCAATACCCAAAACGGGTAATTTGGAGCGTTGGGCAGATCAGGGTGTTTTTCTTTTAAACGCAACGTTAACAGTTCGGCAAGCCGAAGCCGGAAGCCATCAGGGAAAAGGCTGGGAGAAATTTACAGATGCTGTTATCAAACAAATTTCTGCTGAAAAAGAAAATGTTGTGTTTTTGCTTTGGGGAGGTTTTGCTCAAAAGAAAGCAGCATTAATTGATGCATCCAAACATCATATTTTAAAATCTGGGCATCCATCGCCTTTAAGTGCAAATAGAGGATTTTGGTTTGGAAATAAACATTTTAGCCAGACAAATGAGTTTTTGAAATCAAAAGGAATGAAAGAGATTGAATGGTAAACGCGAATTTCACTAATTAATAATTTTGATTTTCCACAATCTTGTCATTTCGAGGAACGAGAAATCACATTAGTAATTTCACGTAGAATGTAGCCAATCTTTGTCGAGTTTCGTGTGTGATTTCTCCTCCGTCGAAATGACAAAAAATCTATTTTTCGATAGGTTTTTTTATAATCTCGTCTAAAACAGCCTTATTCTCGTAGTTAATTACTTTTAAAATAATTTCTTGGTTTTTAACTGTTTTTCCTTCTATAATGTAAAGTTTTCCTTTTTTTAACGGCACATTACTTTGGTCAAAATCAACATCTCCGTAAGTTAGTGTATTTTTTACATCTGCGGTATCAACCCATTTTTCATTCAAAGTTTGAATTGCTTTATCAGAATATTGAAAAGGTTTGGTTCTTAGATTATTTAAAACTCGAGCATTTGGAAAATAATTGCAACGAGTATCTTTTCCACTAAAAACAAGGGCTACAAAAAAGCATCCCATAATAAGACCAATTAAATAATAAGCAAAACGATGTACGAACTTCATGAGTAATTTTTTTGGCAAAGGTACATTAAAGTTCCCTTAAAATACAAGTAAATTAATATCGTTATCAGGCAAATCAAACCATTCGCCAATTGCTTTATTTGTTAGGATTCCGTGGTATAAATAAACTCCGTTTTTCAAACCTTTATTACATCTGATAGAGCTTTCTAAACCACCATCATCGGCTATCTGAAGCAGGTATGGGGTCAATATATTGCTTATTGATAGTGAAGCAGTTTTAGAATATCTTGATGGGATATTCGGTACACAATAATGCAAAACATTGCTTTTTATGAAAGTCGGTTTTTCATGTGTCGTTACTTCTGAAGTTTCAAAACATCCTCCGGTATCAATACTAACATCCACAATTACAGCTCCCTTTTTCATATGTTCAACCATGGTTTCTGTCACTACAATCGGGCAGCGCTCTTTTCCGCGCATCGCGCCAATTGCTACATCACAACGTCTTAAAGCTTTTAAAAGTGCTTTTTGCTGAACTGTAGAAGTAAAAATTCTTTGATTTAAATTATTTTGCAAACGGCGTAGTTTCGTAATCGAATTATCAAAAACTTTTACGTTTGCTCCAAGCCCAATTGCTGTTTTTGCGGCAAATTCACCTACAGTTCCGGCTCCTAAAATTACAACTTCGGTAGGAGGAACGCCGGTAATATTTCCAAATAAAAGTCCTTTTCCAAACTCATCTGTAATCATTAATTCTGATGCAATAAGGATAGAAGCAGTTCCGGCAATTTCACTTAAAGATTTTACGGCCGGGTAAGAGCCGTCTTCATCTTTGATATATTCAAATGCAAGTGCGGTTATTTTTTTCTGCGCTAAGGCTTCAAAATATTCTTTCTTTTTGGTCTTCAACTGAATAGCAGAAATAATAATCGTTTCGGGATTAATCATTTTGATTTCAGCCAGAGTAGGCGGCTCAACTTTAAGCAACATTGGGCAGCCAAAAACTTTTTTAGTGTCTTTTGTTACTTCTGCGCCCGCATCACTATATTCTTTGTCAGAATAACTCGAACTTTCTCCTGCTCCTGATTCGATCATAACGCGATGTCCTTCGTATGTTAACGAATTTACTGCGTCTGGTGTCAGGCAAATACGACGTTCCTGGTAACTAGTTTCCTTAGGTATTCCTATGAATAGCTCTCTTTTAAATCGGCCAACTTCAAGCTTTTCTTCTTGTGGCAACAATTGTTGTTTCGTAAATGGAGTTAAGGTTATTGACATGGGTTGTGCGAAAAATTAAGGGTACAAATTACGTAAAAAGTTTTAAAATTAGTGCAAATTTTCTGCTAATACTAAAAGCTAATATTAAGGTATTGTTTTTTCCATTTTAAGATATATTGTTTCACAGAGATTCGCGAAGTTTACACAAAGATTCGCAAAGTTTTTTAAAGAAATCTCTTGTGCTTCTCTGCGAAAACTTCGTGGATCTCTGTGAAATAACTTTTAAACTAATTCGAGCTTACGTTTCCCATCAGCCAACAATTCAATTGTAACTGTAGAATGTTCCTCAGGAATCAAACTTGCAATTTTTTCAGACCATTCGATAAAACACCAGTTTCCTGAATATAAGTAATCATCAACTCCCATATCAAGCGCTTCGGTTTCTTTGTTTAATCTGTAAAAATCAAAATGATACACTATATCGTTATTAACGGTATAGTATTCATTTACTAAAGAAAAAGTTGGGCTGCTTGTTGCATCTTCAACTCCTAAACTTTTGCATAATTGTTTGATAAGAGTAGTTTTTCCAACACCCATTTCTCCGTTAAAAAGAATGATTTTTTTAGGATTTTGAGTTAAAATCTGCTCTGCCACTTCTTGAATCTGATCTAATGAAAAAACGATATTCATTGCTTCTATTTAGTGTTTTTTTTTGCCACGAATTTCACTAATTTCCCCAAATTTTTCAAATTGAAATAAAAAGAATAATTAGTGAAAATTAGTGAAATTCGTGGCTATTTTTTATTTTGGATTGAATACCAAAAACGGAATAATCATTTCTTCTAACGAAATTCCGCCATGCTGATATGTGTTTTTATAATAACTTACATAATGATTATAGTTGTTTACATACGCCAAAAACAAATCATTTTTGGCAAAAATAAACGAACTGCTCATGTTTATCGCTGGCAAACCAATTTTTTTAGGTTCTTTTACCACATAAACATCTTTTTGTTCGTAGGTTAAACTACGACCTGTTTTATAGCGCAAATTTAAACTTGTATTTTTATCTCCAACAACTTTCGAAGGGTTTTTTACATTAATCGTTCCGTGATCTGTAGTCAGGATTAATTTGAAACCCAAAAGTTGAGCTTGTTGAATAATTTCTAATAATGGCGAATTTTTAAACCAGCTTAAAGTCAACGAACGATAGGCTTTATCATCAGAAGCGAGTTCTTTTACTACGTCCATTTCTGTTTTGGCGTGCGATAACATATCTACAAAATTATAAACCACAGTTACCAAATCATTGCCTTTTAAAGCTTTAAAGTTTTCGGCTAATTTTTTACCACCTGCATAATTGGTGATTTTGAAATAATCTTCCTTAATATTGAGACCTAACCGTTTTAATTGTGCCGATAAAAATTCGGCTTCGTAAAGGTTTTTTCCTCCGTCTTCAACATCATTTTTCCAATACTCAGGATATTTTTTTTCCATTTCTACAGGCATCAGACCAGAGAAAATAGCATTTCTGGCATATTGTGTTGCTGTTGGAAGTATGGAGAAATAAGGAACTTCTTTTTCTAATTTATAATAATTCGAAACCACAGTTTCAAAAGATTTCCATTGATCGTAGCGCAAATTATCAATCACAACAAATAAAACAGGTCTGTCTTTCTTTTTAATTTCTGGAACAACCAGTTCTTTAAATAAGGTATCAGATTGAATTGGTTTGTCGGCTTTTGGCTCAAACCAATCTTCGTAATTTCTTTCAATATATTTTCCGAATTGAGAATTGGCTTCCACTTTCTGTGATTCAAGGATTTCAATCATTCCCTGATCGTTGATGTTTTCAAGTTCTAATTCCCAAAAAATCAATTTTTTGTATAACTCTACCCAATCTTCATAAGAATTAACCATAGCCAATTCCATAGAAATTTTTCTAAATTCTTTTTGATAATCTAAAGTAGTTTTCTCTGAAATTAACCTTGAGTGATCCAGATTTTTCTTTAAACTCAATAAAATCTGATTTGGATTTACCGGTTTTATCAAATAATCAGCGATTTTAGAACCAATCGCTTCTTCCATTATATACTCTTCCTCACTCTTGGTGATCATAATCATTGGGATAGCTGACTTTTTTTCTTTCATTTCAGAAAGTGTTTCCAAGCCGCTCATTCCGGGCATATTTTCATCCAAAAAAACAATATCAAAATTATCTTCTTCGAATAAAGCTATGGCATCGAGACCGTTATTAGAAGTTGTTACCGTGTAGTTTTTCTTTTCAAGAAATAATATATGTGGCTTTAAAAGGTCGATTTCGTCATCAACCCAAAGTATTTTTATCTTATCCATAAACAAATTAATTTTAATGCAATTTAAAGGTATAGAACTTAAAAAGTATTAAAAATAGTATAAAATTCAGAATAACAAATTCAGTTTTTTTTCAAAATTAATTTTCGATCTATTTTCATTAAAGAAATTAATACTATGAAATTGCTTTTTTTTTTTAAGTTAAAAACCCAAAGCTGTTTATAGTTAATTACTTATATTTGTTGACCAAAAAATAACCAGATAGTGACCCACATAAATAAATTAAAAATATTTAATGATCCCATTTACGGGTTTATTTCCATCCCAAACGAACTTATTTACGATTTAATTCAGCATCCGTATTTTCAGCGTTTGCGACGTATTTCGCAAATGGGATTATCGTATTTGGTATATCCGGGAGCCAATCATACCCGTTTTCATCATGCTTTAGGGTGTATGCATTTGATGCAAAAAGCTATTGAAACGCTTCGCTTTAAAGGAGTTGCGATTTCTCAGGAGGAAGAATGTGCTTTGTTAATTGCTATTTTATTACACGATATTGGTCACGGGCCATTTTCGCACGCAATGGAAAAAAGTATTGTCGAAGATGTAAATCATGAAGCTATTTCTTTATTGTTCATGAATCAGTTAAATGACGAATTTGACGGAAAATTGAGCTTGGCAATTCAGGTTTTTAAAGGTGAATATCATAGAAAATTTATGTTGCAACTGATTTCAAGTCAGTTAGATATGGATCGAATGGATTATCTTAAACGTGATAGTTTTTATACCGGAGTTGCAGAAGGAAACGTAAATTCTGAACGTTTAATTCAGATGATGAATGTCGTTGACGGTGTTTTGGTTATTGAAGAAAAGGGGATTTATTCTGTTGAAAAATTCCTTCTTTCAAGACGATTAATGTATTGGCAGGCATATTTGCATAAAACAAGTCTGGTTGCCGAATTAATTCTGATGAAGGTTTTAAAAAGAGCCAAAGAACTTACCTTAAAAGGCGTGAATTTGCCTTGCAGTGAGCCTCTTTTGTATTTCATGAAAAACAAAATTACATTAGAGAATTTTGATGCGGAAAAATTGGATTTGTTTTCTCAATTAGATGATTTTGATATTATTAGCGCTTTAAAAGCCTGGCAAAAACAAGATGATTTTATACTTTCCACATTAAGCAAGATGATCATTAACAGGGATTTATTGAAGATAAAGCTGAGCGCAGAAAAGATTCCGATGGAAGATTCCCAATCTTTAAAAGAAGAGTTTGCAGAAGAACATCATATTTCGGCTTTAGATGCGGGATATTTTATTTTTAGAGGTAAAATAAAAAACCAGGCATACAGTAAAGAGGCTGAACCGATACGAATTTTGAAAAAAGATAAAACAATTGAAGATGTTGTTGAAGCCTCTGATCAGTTGAATTTGAAATCGTTATCTAAACTGGTCACAAAATATTACATCTGTTTTCCAAAACAACTTATCTAAAATTAACATTTAAAATCTATTTTTTATATTTTTGTCGCGATGAAATTTACAGCAGAACAAATAGCAGGAATTTTAGAAGGAGAAGTTGTTGGGAATCCCAATGCAGAAGTTTCTCGACTTTCTAAGATTGAAGAAGGCGAGGAAGGATCGCTTACTTTTTTGGCTAACCCGAAATATATCAACTACATATATACTACAAAAGCAACTGTAACCATTGTTAATGATACTTTTGTACCCGAAGCCGAAATCACAACAACTTTAATAAAAGTAGAAGATGCATATGCGTCTTTTTCTAAACTTTTGCAGTTTTACAATCAGGTAAAATTGAATAAAAACGGAATTGAAGCGCACTCTTTTATATCTGAAGGTACTAAATATGGAGAAAATCTATATTTAGGAAGCTTTAGTTATGTAGGTCAAAATGTAGTTTTAGGAGACAATGTAAAAATATATCCAAACAGTTTTATTGGCGATAACGTTGTTATTGGCGATAATGTGTATATTTTTGCCGGCGCTAAAATATATTCTGAAACCGTAATTGGTAACAATTGTACGATACATTCAGGAACTATTATAGGTGCAGATGGTTTTGGTTTTGTACCCAATGAAGAAGGTGTATATAGTAAAGTACCACAAATTGGTAATGTTATTATTGAAGATAATGTAGATATTGGTGCCAATACTACAATAGACAGAGCAACTCTGGGATCTACAATTATTAGAAAAGGAGTTAAATTAGACAATCAAATTCAGATTGCCCACAATGTAGAAATAGGTAAAAATACTGTAATTGCCGCTCAATCAGGCGTTGCGGGTTCTACAAAAATTGGTGAAAACTGTATGATTGGAGGGCAGGTTGGTATCGCAGGCCACTTAACAATAGGTAATAATGTAAGGCTTCAGGCACAGTCGGGAGTTGCAAGAAACATCAAAGATGATGAAATTTTGCAAGGATCGCCATCGCTTGGATATGGTGATTTTAACAAATCATACGTTCATTTCAAGAACTTACCTAAAATTGTCGCCGAACTGGACGAATTAAAAAAACAAATAATAAACCCAAAAAATGGAAATAATGGTTAAACAGAAGACCATCAAAAATGAAATTTCGCTAACAGGAGTTGGATTACACACTGGAAAAGAAGTTACAATGACTTTTAAACCAGCTCCAATTAATAATGGTTTCACTTTTGTAAGAGTAGATTTGCAAGGACAACCAGTGATTGAGGCTGATGCTAATTATGTTGTTAATACACAAAGAGGTACAAATTTAGAAAAATTAGGTGTAAAAATTCAAACTCCGGAGCACGTACTGGCTGCATTAGTTGGATGTGATTTGGATAATGTTATCATAGAATTAAACGCTTCAGAACTACCTATTATGGATGGTTCTTCGAAATATTTTGTTGAAGCTATAGAAAATGCCGGAATCGAAGAACAAGATGCTAAACGTAACGTTTATGTGGTAAAAGAAGTTATTTCTTTTACTGATGAAGCTACAGGAAGCGAGATTTTGGTAATGCCAAGCGATGACTATCAGGTTACTGCAATGGTTGATTTTGGTACTAAAGTTTTAGGTACGCAAAACGCAACAATGAAAAGCATTGCCGATTTTAAAGATGAAATCGCAAACTCAAGAACTTTTAGTTTCCTTCATGAATTAGAATCTTTGTTAGAGCACGGATTAATTAAAGGTGGAGATTTAAACAATGCAATTGTTTATGTAGATAAAGAAATCTCTGAGTCTACAATGGAAAATTTAAAGAAAGCGTTTGGTAAAGATAAAATTTCGGTTAAACCAAATGGTGTTTTAGACAACCTTACTTTACATTATCCAAACGAAGCTGCCCGTCATAAACTGCTTGATGTTGTTGGAGATTTGGCTTTAATTGGAGTTCGTATTCAGGGAAAAATTATTGCTAACAAACCTGGGCATTATGTAAATACTCAGTTTGCTAAAAAAATTGGCAAAATCATCAAAATAGAACAAAGAAATCATGTTCCTGTTTATGATTTAAATAAAGAGCCATTAATGGATATTCACAAAATCATGGCGATGTTACCACACCGTCCACCGTTTTTATTGATTGACAGAATTATAGAAATGTCTGATCGCCATGTAGTTGGTTTGAAAAATGTTACGATGAACGAGAACTTCTTCGTAGGGCATTTTCCTGAAGCTCCGGTAATGCCGGGAGTTTTAATTGTTGAAGCGATGGCTCAAACAGGAGGAATTTTGGTTTTAAGTACAGTTCCTGATCCTGAGAATTATTTAACATACTTTATGAAAATTGACAATGTTAAATTTAAGCATAAAGTATTGCCTGGAGATACGTTAATTTTCAAATGCGAATTGATTTCACCTATCCGTAGAGGAATCTGTCATATGCAGGCAAATGCTTACGCAAATGGTAAATTAGTTACCGAGGCAGAATTAATGGCGCAAATTGTTAAAAAGCAATAATAATTTAATCAAATTTATTGTTTACGTTTGTTGCCCAAATTAGATTATTTTAATAAAATATAAAAGATACAGATGAATCAACCATTAGCATATGTTCATCCTGGCGCTAAAATCGCTAAAAACGTTGTAATTGAGCCTTTTACAACAATTCACAATAATGTTGTTATTGGTGATGGTACTTGGATTGGTTCAAATGTGACCATTATGGAAGGCGCCCGAATTGGTAAAAATTGCAATATTTTTCCAGGAGCGGTAATTTCTGCGGTGCCACAAGATTTAAAATTTGGTGGCGAAGATTCTCTTGCTATAATTGGCGACAATTGTACCATTAGAGAATGTGTTACTATAAATAGGGGTACAGTTGCTTCAGGACAAACTATCTTGGGAAACAATTGTTTAGTAATGGCTTACGCGCATATTGCGCATGATTGCGAAATTGGAAACAATGCTATTATCGTAAACGGAGTTGCTCTTGCAGGTCACGTTGTAGTAGGAAATCATGCTGTAATTGGAGGTTTGGCAGCGATCCATCAATTTATTCATATTGGAGATCATGCTATGATTTCTGGTGGATCTTTGGTTAGAAAAGATGTTCCGCCATACACAAAAGCAGCAAAAGAGCCTTTGTCATACGTTGGAATTAATTCAGTTGGTTTAAGAAGAAGAGGATTTAGTACTGAAAAAATCAGAGAAATTCAGGAAATTTACAGAATTTTATACCAAAAAAATTACAATACAACTCAGGCTTTAAGTATTATTGAAGCTGAAATGGAAGCTACTCCTGAGAGAGATGAAATTCTAGATTTTATCAGAAATTCATCTAGAGGAATCATGAAAGGTTATTCAGGGAATTATTAATTTTAGAGTTTAGATTTCTGATTTTAGATTTCTAGCTTCATATAAAATTAATAAAGAATATTAAAACATTATAAAAAATAGAAGAAGAATTAAATTTTTAGAGAACCTAAAATTCTAAATTCTAAAATCTAAAATAAAAAATAATAAAATGTAGATTATTAATTCTTCAGGAATCTAAAATCTACATTCTAAAATCTAAAATTAAAAAAAATGGCATCTACATCAGATATTAGAAATGGATTGTGTATTAAATTCAATCATGATATTTATAAAATTGTTGAATTTCTTCACGTAAAACCTGGAAAAGGACCAGCTTTCGTAAGAACAAAATTGAGAAGTTTAACGACAGGAAGAGTATTAGATAATACATTTTCTGCAGGACATAAAATTGACGATGTGCGTGTAGAAACGCATAATTACCAATTTTTATATGCTGAAGGAGATGAGTTTCATTTTATGAATACAGAATCTTATGAGCAAATCTCTTTGAATAAAAATATTCTGGATGCTCCGGGATTATTAAAAGAAGGTACAAGTGTAATGGTTCAGGTTAATACTGAAACTGATTTGCCATTATCTGTAGATATGCCATCTTCTGTAATTCTTGAAGTTACTTATGCTGAGCCTGGTGTAAAAGGAAATACGGCTACAAATGCTACAAAATCTGCTACAGTAGAAACAGGAGCAACTGTAAACGTTCCTTTATTCATCAACGAAGGTGATAAAATTAAAATTGATACAGCTTCAGGTTCTTACATGGAGCGTGTAAAAGAGTAATTTTTAATTAGATAATTTGTCAATGAGTCAATTAGAAAATTAGTGAATCATCACAATTTTGAGCATTCATTTTCTAATTGACAAATTCTCTAATTGGCACATTTTCTAATTGACAAATTTTCTAATTATAAAATATGAAATTTCCAAAAGTTCACTCTTTACGAGAAATTGCAAATTTGCTTGACTGCGAATTTATAGGAGACCAAGACTTTCCGGTTTTAGGTATGAACGAAATACATGTTGTCGAACCAGGCGATATTGTTTTTGTTGATCATCCTAAATATTATGATAAAGCTTTACAATCTGCAGCGACTATTGTTTTAATCAATAAAAAAGTAGATTGCCCTGAAGGTAAAGCACTTTTAATTTCTGATGATCCTTTCAGAGATTTCAATACACTTACTAAACATTTTAGACCTTTTCAGGCAACTAATGTCTCAATTGCTCTTTCTGCAAATGTTGGCGAAGGAACTGTAATTCAGCCAAATTGTTTTGTTGGAAACAACGTAACGATTGGAAAAAACTGTATAATACATCCAAATGTTACTATCTACGATCATACTGTAATTGGCGATAATGTAATTATTCACGCAGGGACTATTTTAGGCGCTGATGCTTTTTATTATAAAAAACGCCCGGATGGTTTTGACCAGTTAATTTCAGGAGGAAGAGTAGTAATCGAAAATAATGTTGGCATCGGTGCACTTTGTACGATTGATAAAGGTGTAACAGGTGATACAACAATTGGCGAAGGAACTAAGCTTGATAATCAGGTACATGTTGGTCATGATACAATTATCGGTAAAAAATGTTTAATTGCATCACAAACCGGTATTGCTGGTTGCGTTATTATTGAAGATGAAGTAACTATTTGGGGACAAGTTGGTACTACAAGTGGTATTACAATAGGAGCGAAGGCTGTTATTATGGGCCAAACTGGTGTTACTAAATCAGTAGAAGGCGGAAAATCTTATTTTGGAACTCCAATAGAAGAATCAAGAGAAAAGTTAAAACAATTAGCCAATATCAAAAAGATTCCTGAAATTCTAAATAAATTGAAGTAATATGTCTATAAAAGAATTTGTTCAAAAATTTTATAAGTCGGATGCCTTAATTGATAGTGAAATCATGAAAACTTATTTGCATCCCGATGTAAAGTTGGATTGGAATAGTACCAAAGGATTGATTGAGATGGATCATGATTCGATGCTCGCAATGGCCAATGAATTGAGTCGTGCTTATGTACGCTCGAAAGTGAGAATTAGCCATATAATTGCCGAAGATGATTTAGTTTCAATACGTTACTCACATTTTGTAAAAACGATTGAAAACCCAAGAGAAGAAATGTTGTTAGCTCATTTTGCTACAATTTGGCAAATTAAAGATGACAAACTTTATCGCGGTTATCAAATGAGTCAATTTTCTTAATTTTTTTGATGACAAAAAGGTTAAAATAGATTACAAAACCTTATTTTTGCAACACAATTTTAAAAACTACATAAAATATATATCATGAGTGTTTTAGTTAATAAAGATTCCAAAATAATTGTTCAAGGATTTACAGGAAGCGAAGGAACTTTCCATGCTTCTCAAATGATTGAGTACGGTACTAATGTTGTTGGTGGTGTTACTCCGGGAAAAGGAGGAACTAGCCATTTAGATCGTCCGGTTTTTAATACAGTAAAAGATGCTGTAGAACAAGCTGGAGCTGATACATCTATCATTTTTGTACCACCGGCTTTTGCTGCTGATGCAATTATGGAAGCTGCTGACGCTGGAATTAAAGTAATTATTGCTATTACAGAAGGAATTCCTGTAGCAGATATGATTAAAGCAAATAATTATGTTAAAGAAAGAAATTCTAGATTAATCGGGCCAAACTGTCCGGGTGTTATTACTCCGGGTGAAGCTAAAGTTGGTATTATGCCAGGTTTCGTTTTCAAAAAAGGAACTGTTGGTATCGTTTCTAAATCAGGAACTTTAACTTATGAAGCTGCAGATCAGGTTGTAAAACAAGGTTTAGGAATTACTACAGCTATTGGTATTGGTGGAGATCCAATCATTGGAACTACAACTAAAGAAGCTGTTGAATTATTAATGAACGATCCAGAAACTGAAATCATCATTATGATTGGTGAAATTGGTGGTCAATTAGAAGCTGATGCTGCTAAATGGGTTAGAGCTGATGGTAACCGTAAACCAGTTATTGGTTTTATCGCCGGAGAAACTGCTCCTGCTGGTAGAACAATGGGTCACGCAGGTGCTATTGTTGGTGGTTCTGATGATACAGCTGCTGCTAAAAAACAAATTATGAGAGACAACGGAATTCACGTTGTTGATTCACCAGCTGAAATTGGTAAAAAGGTAAAAGAAGTACTTGGATAATCTCCAATATTTGAAATAAAAAATTCCAAAAAAAGTCTCAATATTATGTTGAGACTTTTTTACATTTTTAAAATGATTGGAATATAATTTAAACTTAGAGACTAAGAACCTTAGTGTCTTAGAATCTTAAAATAAGAAAAATGAGTAAAGAATTAAAAAAGTTTAAAGTAAGCAACAGTTTTACTTTTACAATCGAAGATAGTTTAGAACAAGTTTGTAATGCTCCGGAAGGTGGCGCAGGAATTTTTGTTGTATATGCTGTTGAAGGTGATGCAAGAGAATTAATCATGGTTGCTTCTACAGGAACTGTTCAAAACGACGGGACTTTGAAAAGTAAAAACGGCGGTTTATACGATAAAATCGTAAACGGACACCAATTTGCAAAAACAGGAAGAAAATATTCCTGGCCTGCTCAAATGAAATTAGAAAGCATTGAAGCTCTTGAAGTAGTTTGGTACGAAACTTTTAATGCAGATGTAAAAGCAATTCCAACTGCAGTTGAAGGACAGGTTTTACAAAATTTCTTAGATGAAAATTCAAAATTACCAAGATGGAATGTAGCTTTCTAAAAAGCTGATTTAAAATAAAATTTGATGAAAAGCCTTCCTTAATAAGTCAGGCTTTTTTTGTACATCATATTGAAATTTATTAAGGAATAAACTTATATAGCTATCTGTAAAATCTCACAATTGTAAGGTTCTTCAAATAAAATTATTTTTTAACATTTATTTAAGATCCCTGATATGATCAAAGCTAAGGAGCGGTTTCTATATTAAGAAACCGCTCCTTTTTTGTAAATAAATTGTTTTTATATTTTTGCTTTTATATATTTATCGAACAATATGAAAGAATAATGTTAAAATACTATTCTGTTTGTATTAAGAAATACTTATTTCGATAATTCCCACGCCCCGATAAATATGAAAAGCCAAACTTTAAACAATAAGTTTTTAGATGACAATACTCTTTGGAGTAATTTAAAAGCCGGTAACGAAAAATCTTTTTCGCAACTTTTTGAAAGATATTATAAAGATCTTATTAGTTATGGAAATTCTCTTTCTCCTTTTGAAGAAAAGGTGCAGGACTGCGTTCAGGATGTTTTTGCAGATGTCTGGGTATATAGAAATACATTGCAGGAAAATGTTGTTGTAAAGGCGTATTTGTTATCAAGTGTAAGAAAAAGAATTGCCCGTTTATTTGAAAGAGATCATATTTTTCGAAAAACAACTTCTACAGAAGCAATTGAATTTCTTTTTGACTTTTCTATAGAAAATGAACTCGTTGAAGATGAAGTGACTGCAGAACGTGTTTTATATTTAAATAAATTACTTAACGATTTGCCTCCTCGTCAAAAAGAAGCTTTATACTTGCGATATCATCAGGGATTGGCGGTAGAGCAAATTGCAGAGTTATTAGATGTCAATTATCAATCGGCAAATAACTTATTATACCGCGGATTATTAAGCCTACGCAAGGAATGGAAAGGCAATTTGTCCTTTATTTTACTACTATCTTCAGGGCTTTTTTGAATTTCTTAAAAAAAACTTAAAAAAAATCATAATTAAGTGAGTATACAATAAGAAAAGTGTCCTCTATGTTTTTGTAACCCTAATTCTAAGATGCAAAAACGTAATACTTATACCGAAATCGAAGATCTTTTAGCTGATCAGTCATTTCAATTGTGGATTTTATCTAAGATTGATGAACAAGGCTGGGAGGAATGGACTTTAGAAAATCGTCAGCGAGCCAAATTAGTTGAAGATGCCAGACTTTTATTGTTAGCGATGAAAGTTACTGATGTCAATATGTCTCAAAATGAGATTCATGAGGCATTGGAATCTACCTGGAAAAAAATCGAAGAAAAAGAAGATTTTAATAATACGAGATCAAAAATTTTCTATCTGAGAAAATATTGGTTAAGCGGCGTTGCAGCTCTTATAATCATTTCATTATCATCAGTTTTGGCTTTTAGAAATAACAGCCTGATCAATAATACTGTTGTTACTTATAATGAATTGATAGAAGAAAATAATGAGGGATTAGTAGAGCAAACCAATAATTCAGACATTTCTCAAACTATCACATTATCTGATGGAAGTTCGGTTTTATTACAGCCAAAAAGTAAATTAAGTTATCCTAAAATCTTTACCGGAAATGAAAGAAAGGTCTATTTGTCCGGCGAAGGTTTCTTTGAAATTAGTAAAAATCCCAAAAAGCCTTTTTTTGTTTACGCAAACGAAATTGTAACAAGAGTTGTTGGTACTAGTTTTAGAATTAAAGCTTATCAGGACCAGCAAAATGTTGAAGTTTTGGTTCGCACCGGTAAAGTAAGGGTAAAATCCAATAGTTTAATTTCGAATGCTACAGATCATGAAATCGTACTTCTTCCTAATCAGGCACTTCGGTTTGTTCGTAAAGATTTGGTTTTTAATAAAATAACCAATATTACAAAAGATGAAGTCTTGGTTCGTAGTGTTGGAAACATTGAACAATTAAGTTTTGAGTTTAATGATATTCCAATTGCCCAAATTTTCGAAACTATAGAACAAGCCTATTTAGTTGATATTGATTATCCTAAAGATAAATTAAATGATTGCCATTTGACCACATCACTCAGCGATCAGCCACTACCGGAGAAACTTAAAATTATTTGTAAAAGCATTGGCAATGATACGAGTTTTGAAATGAATGGAAATCAAATTACCATAACGTCAAAAGGCTGTAATTAAAAAATATTATTCAAGAAAATAAATTAAAACCCCTTAAACTAAAAAATTATAAATGCCTATGTAAGAATAAAATACATAAAAAAAGTGCCGAAATGCTGTAACATTATCGACACTTAAATTAATTGAATTGCTTTCTGTAAAAAGTAATTCATAGTGTTTCTTAAAATACACTCGAACAGTATTAATCAAAACAAACCAAAATTATGAAAAAACCAGTTGTTAAACAACGATTACTCCACCGAATCATGAAAATAACGCTATTTCAGTTTGTCTTAGCACTTGTATTTTCAAGTGTTACAATGGCAAACAGTGTAAATGGACAAAGAAAACTAGATACAAAGGTTACGATTACTGTTTCAGATTTAACTTTAGATAATGCTTTATCTAAATTGCAAAAATCTGCGCATGTAAAGTTTTCGTACAATTCAAGATTGCCACAATTGAACCAAAAAGTTACAATTGAGGCCAATCAGGAAGCTTTGTCTAGTGTACTTAATCGAATTTTAAAACCCTTTAATATTACTTTCTCTGAAGTAAGTAATCAGATTATTTTACAGAAAGACAATTCATTAGAACCTTTTTCGAACTTAGACAGTACTAATTCTTTATTTGATGCGCTAATGGCAGGGCCTATCATTAAAGGAAAGGTTACAGATCCGTCTGGGGTGCCGCTTCCTGGCGCAACAGTAATGGCAAAAGGAACTAAAGTTGCGGTATTAACAGATTTTGACGGAAATTTTTCTATCGAAATGCCTGCAAATAGTACCGCTTTAGTAATTTCTTATGTTGGAATGGAGACCAAAGAAATTGGTATTGAAAATACTTCGCCAACCGTAATTTTGAACGAAGCAGGACAAAACCTGAAAGAAGTGGTAGTTACAACTGGTTACGAAAAGACTTCAAAAAGAACTTTTACAGGAGCTATTAGTAAAATTTCTGGAGCAGAATTAAAAGTAGACGGGGTTGTAGATGTAAGCAGAATGATTGAAGGTAAAGCTGCCGGTGTAACAGTACAAAACGTAACAGGAACATTTGGTACAGCCCCAAAAATCACTGTTCGTGGATCTTCTTCAATTTTTGGAGATACAAAACCATTATGGGTAATTGATGGTGTTGTTCAGGAAGATATTATAAATGTTTCTTTTGCAGATTTAGCTTCCGGGAATTCATCTACATTACTAAGTTCTGCAGTAGCAGGTTTAAATTCTAATGATATTCAAAGTATTGAAATCCTTAAAGATGCATCAGCTACCTCAATTTATGGTTCAAGATCTTTAAATGGTGTTGTTGTTGTAACTACAAAACAAGGTCGTAGAGATGCACCTTTAAAAGTAAGTTATTCTGTAGAAAACACAGTAAGAACAGTTCCGAGTTATACACAATATGATATCTTGGATTCTCAGGAATCAATGAGTGTTTTTCAGGAAATGAAAGCCAAAGGTTACCTTGACTTAAGCTCCTCTTATACAGGAAGATTTGGTGGAGCATATAATATTTTAGCTAAGGAAATTAACCGCTATAATGACTCAAACGGTCAGTTTGGTGTTAAAAACGAGCAGCCTTACATCAACAATTTTCTAAAAAAATATGAATTAGCCAATACAGATTGGTTCAGCGTTTTATTTAGACCATCTATTACTCAAAACCATTCATTAAGTTTTTCCGGTGGAGGTAAAAATAATACTTTTTATGCTTCTTTGGGTTATTATACAGATCCGGGATGGACTATTGCGGATAATGTTAAACAATTATCATCTAACATTAAAGGAACTTTTTATGTTAATGACAGATTAAATATTACTTTATCAACACTAGGTTCTATTCGTAATCAAATGGCTCCTGGAGCTTATGAAAGTAAGGAAGATGTTGTTTTTGGAAAAACTACTAGAGATTTTGATATCAATCCATTCAATTATGTTTTAAGTACAAGCAGAACTTTAAGACCTTATGATGACAATGGAAATTTAGAATATTATCAAAATAACTGGGCGCCAATGAATATTATCAACGAATTAGAGAATAATACTCTGGACATTCGAGTAAATGATATTCGTTTTCAATTGGACTTAGATTATAAAATCAATAAAAATTTAACTTATAATCTTACAGGTTCTGCACGTTATGCAAATACTTCAAGAGAGCACAAAATATATGAAGGATCCAATGTAGTTGGGGCTTACAATGCAGGTGTAGGAGATAATGTAAATACTCAAATACAAGAAGATAACGTGTTTTTATATCAAAATCCAAATGATTTAACAGCACCAAAGGTTTCTGTATTACCAAGTGGTGGTTTTTTAAGAAAATATACCAACGACATGACTTCTTATAATATTAGAAATAGTGTTACTTACAGAAATACAATTAAAGAAAAGCATGAATTAGAAGGCTTTTTTGGAACAGAACTTAGATCGGTAGACAGAAACAATGATAATTTTACTGCTGTAGGTCTTCAATATGATAAAGGTCTTACTTCTTTTATAGATCCTAGAATTATTGAGAAAATTGTAAATGGTGGAGATTCTTATTATGAATTTGGAGAGGAAAGAGAAAGAACGGTTGGTTTCTTTGGAAAGGTAGGATATACCTACGATCGTCGTTATACAGGTTCTATTACAGGACGTTATGACGGATCAAACAGACAAGGAAATAGTGGTTCGTCTAGATGGCTTCCTACTTATACTTTTAGTGGAAAATGGAATGTAAAGGAAGAAAGCTTTATGCAAAATGTTGAATCTGTAAATACTCTTGCTTTAAGAGCTTCTTACGGACTTACTGCAACGGCCGGACCTGCAACAAATTCACTAGCAATTTATAAAAGTTTTATAACAGATCGTTTTAATCTTTCTGATAGAGAAAATGCAATTAGAATTGAAGATTTGCAAAATCAGGATTTAACATGGGAAAAACAATTTGAGACTAACATTGGTATAGACTTAGGTATGTTTAATAATAGAGTGCAGTTAACTACTGATGTTTATAGCCGTAAAGCATTTGATTTGATTGATTATGTAATTACTTCAGGAGTTGGAGGTGAGTCTATTAAGCAGGGTAATAATGCTGATATGGAAACCAAAGGTATTGAGCTTGGTTTTACAACTCAAAATATTGTTACTGATAGTTTTAAATGGTCAACAACATTGAATTTCTCAGTTTATGATCAAAAAGTAACAAAATTACAAAATAAACCATCAGCTTTTGATTTGGTTGATTCAAACGGAGGTAATACAGTCGGACATCCTAGAAATTCAATTTATTCCTATCAATTTCAAGGCTTGAACAATCAGGGATTACCAACATTTCTTTTACAGGATGGGGCAAGCAGCAACATAACAGGAGCTGATTTTCAGGATACAAATGATGTTACCAAATATTTAAAATACGAAGGATCTATTGAGCCAAATAAATCAATTGGTTTAGCCAATACATTTACTTATAAAAATTGGTCATTGTATGTTTTTGTTGTAGGATCAGGAGGAAATAAAGTTCGTTTAAATCCGGTGTACAGTAATGAATACAATGATTTAACAGTTTTTACAAAAGAATTTACAAACAGATGGATCAATCCGGGAGATGAAAATGTTACTAATGTGCCTGTAATTGCAGATCGATTATTAAATAGAAATTATGGAGAAGACGATTTACAAATCGCTTACAACACTTATAATTTCTCTGATGTGAGAGTGGCAGATGGTGATTTTGTAAGATTGAAAAACGTATCTCTTAGCTGGGAATTCCCTAAAGATTACAAGAGAAAATTAGGGCTTAGTACTTTTACTCTAAAAGGATCAGCAGTAAACCCATGGTTGATCTATTCAGACAAGGCTTTACATGGTCAGGATCCTGAATTTCGTAATACAGGAGGTGTAGCTTTTCCAATTACGTCACAATATACTTTTGCAATAAATATTTCATTTTAATATAAATTGATCATGAAAAATATAAAAATAACACTCGCATTATTAGTACTAATTAGTACAAGTAGTTGTGATGAATTTCTTTCAGAAATACCAGATAATAGAACTCAAATTGACACACCCGAAAAAATATCCGAATTATTAGTTACTGCTTATCCTAACAGAACTTATATGGTGATTGCAGAAACAATGTCTGATAATGTATTTGATAGCCAAATGCAGGATTCGAATATTGATAACAGACAGAGTTTTAACTGGGAAATGCAAACTCAGTTTGGGATTGATACAGAAGCAGATTTTTGGAATGCATCTTACGAAGCGATTGCTGCAGCAAATCAGGCTCTGCTAGCAATTGAAGAATTAGGTAGTCCTGCAAGTCTAAATCCTCAAAAAGGAGAAGCATTGTTTGCAAGAGCTTATTCTCATTTTATGCTGGTTCAACTTTGGTCAAATCGATACAACCCTGCAACTGCTGCGACAGATTTAGGTATACCATACGTAACAAAACCAGAAGGGGCTTTATTGCAGCAATATAAACGTAATACTGTTAAAGAAGTTTTTGATTTTATTGAGCAGGATATTACTGAAGGAATGAAATATGTAACAAATGACTATAAAGAGCCAAAATATCATTTTAACATTGATGCAGCAAAAGCTTTTGCCAGCCGTTTTTATTTAATAAAAGGAGATTGGAATAAAGTACTTGAATATTCAGAAGCATTAGGGTCTAAACCAACCACAATTAGAGATTACGTTGCTTTTAACGCGGCGACTTCTGCTCAAAAACCATTAGAATATTCAAAAGTAGAACAGCCGGCAAATTTATTGGTAGACTATCCAAACTCAATTGCCCGAAGAGGATATGTAAACAGATATTATCTTTCGGCTAATAGAGAGGATGAGATTTTAGGATCTGAAACTAATATTTTTGGTAAAAGCTGGTTAATCTTTACATCATCTTTTTATGAAAATAACGTATTGATTCCTAAATTTTATGAATATTTTAAATATACCAATGTAACAGCAGGTATTGGTGAACCATACACAGGAACAGTTCTTTTAAGTAACGATGAGTTTTTCTTAAACAGAATTGAAGCACATGTTATGAACAATCAAATTGCTGAAGCTACTGAAGAATTAGAATATTTTCTAGGATCAAGAACGTCAGGATACAATCCGGCAACAGATCATTTAACAGAACAGGATATAGTTGATTTTTACCCTGTAATTGCAGATGAGTTTACGCCATTTTATGCTTTAACACCTGTACAGACTTCTTATATCAAAGCCATTGCAGAAGCAAGAAGAAGAGAATTTATCCATGAAGGAATGAGATGGTTTGATATTAAGCGTTTTAATCTTGTGATAGAACATGACACTTACGAATTTGGTCAAGTAGTAAGAAATAATGTTTTGGTTAAAGATGATAAACGAAGAGCGCTTCAAATACCGCAAAGAGCATCAGATAACGGAATCGAGAAAAATCCTAGATAAAAATTTAATTTTAAATAGTATGAAAACATTAAAAATATATAAAATGATAGTAATGCTTACAGGGGTGATTTTATTTACCGCCTGTGCTCATGAAGATCAGCCTACAGAAAGTCAGTTAGACTATACAGTTCCTAATAGAACAGAATTAGATACATGGCTTGCTACAAGTTTTTTAGATCCATACAATATAAAAGTTTATTATGAATGGAATCAGAATCTTGTAGATAACAACCGTTATTTATATCCGCCAGCTGTTGAAAATGTAGAATCGGCAATGGAAGTTGTAAAATCAATCTGGATCGATAGTTATTCTACCATTGGTGGAAAAGATTTCGTTAAGAAAATCGCCCCAAGAGAATTTGTTTTGGTAGGAGGTACAAACCTAAATACAACAGGAACTCAAACACTTGGACTGGCAGAAGGCGGACAAAGAGTTACACTTTTTAAAATAGATTATTTAAATAGAAATAGCAGAGCGGCTGTAACAGAATTTATTCATACAATTCAGCACGAATATGTTCATATTTTAAATCAGACAAAGCCTTTCGACGTACAAGCCTGGGCCAAATTAACACCATCTGGTTATACATCAAGCTGGTATATTCAACAAACAGCAACTTCAAGGTCATTAGGTTTTATAACAAATTATGCAAGGCTAAATGTATATGAAGATTTTGCAGAAACTGCAGCAACCATATTAACAAGTTCAAAAGCAGAATATGATGCAATTTTGGCTAGTGTAACAGATGCAACAGGAAAAGCAAATCTTAAAAAGAAAGAAGCCATTGTAGTTCAATATTATAAAGATGCGTTTAATATAGATTTTTATGCTTTAAGAGATGAAGCACAAAAAAATACAACTGACGTTGTTAACAACTAAAAACCATCAATAATAATGAGCGTTAATTAATGTAAAAGTCAATATTATGAAAATAAAAAATATATTTAAGTACCTGATTGTTGTTTTTGCAGCAATACTTTGGGGTGCATGTACAAGTACAGAAGCTGAAGATAAATTTGATCAGACTCCCGCAGAGCGATTAAGTACTCAGAAAAAAGAATTGAACGATTTACTTCTGACATCAGAATTTGGATGGAAGGCCATTTATTATACAGATAGTACGCAATTAGGTGGCTGGACGCATGTTTTTAAATTTTTGCCCGACGGAAAAGTAGATATGGCATCTGATTATGATGCGGATACTGATATTTACAGAAGCCAGTACGAAATTCAATTAGGCAGTGCAGTAAGTTTAGTTTTTACAACAGCCAATAGAATCCATCTTTTATCCGAATCTGATAATTATCCTACGGCTGCTCTTGTTGGAAAAGGACATCTCGGTGATTTTCAGTTTTTTTACTACGGACAGGAAAACGGAGAGATTATTTTTAGAACTAACAGAAATTTTCAGGAACTGCGATTCGTAAAAGCAACTGCCGCAGACTGGACAAATTTGGCTGGGAATGTAGAAACGATAGACCATCTTTCAGGAGGAATAAACACTCCTTTGTTTAAAATTTTAGAAATAAATGATGGTTCAGCAATACATCAGTTTGACTTTGATTACAATGCAGATGCACGTTTTGGCGTAGCAACTCCGCTAGACGGAATAGCTACACAAAACTATAATATGGCACTTTCTTTTACGCCTACAAGTGCTATTGTAAAACCGGCAATAGATGTTAAAGGTCAAAAATTATCAGACTTTGTTTATGACAGCGTAAGTGATAGTTTTATTGCATCTGGAACTGGCGGAGTTAGTGCAACGATTAGCTTTACGACTGTACCAGCAATAATAACAGATGATTATAAAAAAATGTTAGATGGTCAGCCTCAATTTGTTGTAGGATATATAGCGGCTAATTTAAATACAGCTCCAACAACTTCAAAATATTTTAAATCATTAATTGCTAAAGCTAATGCAACTTTGCCTGCTAATCAGCAAATTACAAGAATACAATTGTTCTTTAATTCAGCTTTTGGAAACTACATTGAATATCGTTTTGCAGGTGGAAAACCTAGTTTATATCATACGGTTTCCACTAGTGAAAATGCATTAAATAAAACAATAGTTTTAACTGATGAATACTGGGATGACGGTGCGAATATTATTCCACCTCCAGCTTTCCTTGCTGAAATTGACGCAGAATTTACAACTGCTGCCGGATTATACGTTAAAAAAGAGAATTTTAATATTACGTATACCAATACTATATATACAATAACGAGCGCTTCAAGTAGTTTCAGAATGACTACTTATCAATTATAGTATAGTTTTAGTTTAATTTTTATTTTGAATAAAAAGCAGCTCAATTTTGGGCTGCTTTTTTGATGAAATCTTCATAGAATGTTTAGCAATTTAAATTAAGAATTATGATTAAAAAATACATCACATCAACTACCGTTATTTTGTTTGTATGGATACCGATGAATCTTCTTATATCACATTTTTATCCGGATTATATAAGATATTTTAATTACTTATCCATAACAGTAATGATTTCGATAATGATTTTCAATCTTATTAAACAGTGGAGAGAAGATAAAATCAATGATACAACAGAGTTTCAGGCATTGCTCTATAAATTTCTGTTTATGGTAGTATTGTTAACATCTTGTTTTTTTATTTTGAAACAAAATTACATATAGTGTTAGTTTGATTTTTATATTGAGGAAAAAGCAGTTCAAAATTGAACTGCTTTTTTGATTAAGAATGTTTACCCAAACCTTTGTCACTATGAAGCTGTGCAACTTTGTACCTTTTTTGCAATTGTTATTTTTTTAAAAAGGGAATTATCATATATTTGACGTATCATTCAAAGACCCCGAATGAATCAGATTTTTCTGTGATTAATTACAGAAATAACTAAAATAAATATTAATATTAATTTTGAATATGAAATTACTAGAAGGAAAAGTTGCCATCATTACAGGCGCTAGTCGTGGAATTGGAAAAGGAATTGCTGAAGTTTTCGCTAAACATGGTGCAAACGTAGCTTTTACATACAGTTCATCTGTAGAGTCGGCTCAGGCTTTAGAAGCAGAATTGAACGGTTTAGGAGTTAAAGCAAAAGGTTACCAATCTAATGCGGCTGATTTTAATGAAGCGCAAACTTTTGTTGACGCTGTTTTGGCAGATTTTGGAACAGTTGATATTTTAATTAACAACGCCGGAATCACAAAAGATAATTTATTGATGCGTATGTCAGAAGCTGATTTTGATCAGGTTATTGCTGTTAACCTAAAGTCAGTATTTAATATGACAAAGGCAATTCAAAAAACATTCTTAAAACAACGCGCAGGTTCTATTATCAATATTAGTTCAGTAGTTGGAGTTTCAGGAAATGCGGGACAAACAAATTATGCAGCCTCAAAAGCTGGTGCAATTGGTTTTACAAAATCTGTAGCATTAGAGTTGGGTTCACGTAACATTCGTTGCAATGCAATTGCTCCTGGATTTATTGAAACCGAAATGACTGCAAAATTACCGGAAGATGTAGTAAAAGGATGGAGAGAAGGAATTCCGTTAAAACGTGGCGGAACTACAGAAGATGTAGCAAACGCATGTCTTTTCTTAGCTTCAGATTTAAGTGCTTACGTTACAGGACAAGTACTTAATGTTTGTGGAGGAATGCTTACTTAATATGTTAATTGTTAATGGTTTGTTGTTTATTGTTCTTCAACCAAAAACTATAAACTCAAAACTATAAACTTAAAATATATATGACTACAAATACGATTCTGTTAATATTACTATCTTTAGTAATCGCTGGTGGCTTGTCGTATTTTCAATATTTTTTCAAAGCCAAAAACAAATCCAATGTGATTTGGTTTTTGGCTTTTTTACGTTTTTTAGCCATTTTCGGATTATTGCTTTTATTGATAAATCCAATAATGACCAAGAATTCCCTTGAAATTACCAAAACACCTTTGGCAATTGCAGTTGATAATTCAAGTTCGATAGTTGCCTTAAAATCAGACGAAAAAACTGCCGAATTATATAAAGCTTTGGTTTCGAATCCTGCGCTTAAGGAAAAATTTGAAATTCAGTCTTATCAATTCGACGCAGATTTTAAATCTTCAGATAAATTTGATTTTAAAGGAAAACAAACCAACTTAGATGAAGTTGCCAAAAACTTAAAAAGCATCAACAAAAACCTGATTTTCCCAACCGTTATAATTACAGACGGAAATCAAACTACAGGAAACGATTATGTATATCGCTTTGACCCTGTAAATAAAGTTTATCCTTTGGTTGTGGGAGATACAACTACATTTTTAGATTTAAAAATCAATCAGTTAAACGTAAACAAATACGCTTTTCATAAAAATAAATTTCCGGTTGAAGTTTTCCTGCAATATGCCGGAGATAAAACAATAAATGCAGATTTTACCATTTCGCAAGGAAATTCAGTTGTAGCAAAAGAAAGAGTTTCTTTTTCGCCTTCTAAAAAAACAGCCACTTTAAATTTGCTTTTACCAGCAGATAACGTTGGATTGCAAATTTTTAAAGCAACCGTTTCTGCCAATACGAAAGAGAAAAACAGTTATAATAATGTAAAGAATTTTGCTGTCGAAATTATCGATCAAAAGTCGACAATTGCAATTGTTTCGGCTATAAATCATCCCGATATTGCTGCTTTAAAACGCTCGATAGAAGTTAATGCACAGCGTAAAGTGATTTTGGTTAAACCGAATGATATTAATCAGTTACAAGATATTTCTGTTTTGGTTTTATATCAGCCAACAACTGCTTTCAAAGCTATTTTTGACAACAATAAATTAGCCGGAACAAATACCTTTATTATTACCGGAAATAACACCGATTTCAATTTTTTAAACCAACAACAAAAGAATTTGGTTTTTCAAATGAGCAATCAAAGAGAAGATTATTTAAACGAATTTCAATCGCAGTTTAATTTGTTTGCGATAGATAATATAGGATTCGAAAATTTTCCGCCATTACAAAATCCATTCGGGACCATTACCACAAACGGAAATGTTTCGGTTTTACTTTCGTCTAAAATTAGAAACGTATCTACAAATGCTCCTTTATTGGCTTTCGCCGAAAATCAAGGCAAGCGTACCGCTTTTCTTTTAGGAGAAAATAGCTGGAAATGGCGTTTACAAAGTCATATCGACAATCAATCCTTTGACAAATATGATGTTTTTGTAGGCAAGATCATTCAGTATTTGGCAACATCAACTTCACGAAAATCATTAGTTGTAACACACGAAAGCTTTTACAATTCAGGAGAAGCCATTGTAATCAACGCTCAATATTTTAATAAAAATTACGAGTTCGACGAAAAAGCAAGATTAACAATCACCGTTACAAATGCCGAAACCAAACAAGTTAAAAACTACGATTTATTAAAAGGAAATAATTCTTTCTCAGCAAATCTGGACGGCTTACAAGCTGGTAAATATAATTTTACAGTAAAAGAATTAAACTCAAATACTGTTTATTCAAGCCATTTTGAGATTTTAGATTTTGATATCGAAAAGCAATTTGTAAATCCGGATGTTGTAAAACTAAAACAATTAGCATTACAAACCAACGGAAAAGCCTTTTTCCAAAATGAAGTTGATGATTTGATTAAAACCTTAATAGAAAACAAAGAGTACAAATCAATAGAAAAAAATATCTCAACAAAAACACCATTAATTGATTGGATTTGGTTGTTGATTTTAATTGCCGTTTTATTGACTACGGAATGGTTTATTAGAAAGTATAATGGATTGTTGTAGCTTTTTGCCACAACCCGAGCGATAGCGACCTGGCAAAGCAATTTTACAAATTAGCGCGAATTTATTTGAATAGCCTCCAGCTTTAGCTGGAGGAATTTAAGAGATAAAGAATTGGTTTTAGCCAAATAAGGAAACTCAGGGTTCTCAAAAATCAAATTCTTAGAATTTAATTTAATATTTCTAAAATAAACTTAGTGTAACTTTGTGAAATCTCTGTGAATCTCTGTGTTATAAATATATTATTTGGCTAAAGCCAAGTAAATAGCATATTATACCCCCAGCTAAAGCTGGAGGCAATTCAAAAAAATATTTGGACAAAAAAATTCGTGAAAATTTGTGAAATTCGTGTTTCACTTTTAAATAAACAAATATGGATTTCAGGCTAAAAGTTTTCTACACCGTTGCGCTCCGCCTTAATTTTACTAAAGCGGCAACCGAATTGTATATCACACAGCCGGCAGTTTCGAAACACATTCAGGAACTCGAAGAAACCTACAAAACCAAACTCTTTGAACGCAGCGGTTCTAAAATAGCACTAACTCCGGCCGGAGAAATTCTGCTAAAACATACCAAAAGTATATTCGAAATCTATCGCAAAATCGATTTTGATATGAGTTCGTTTAGCAGCGAACGCCAGGGATTACTTAGGTTAGGAGCAAGTACAACCATTTCCCAATATATAATTTCACCTGTTTTAGCACGATTTCACCAAAAACAGCAAGATATAAAAGTCAATTTGCTGAACGGAAATACCGAACAAATCGAAAATGCTTTAATCAACAAAGAAATTGAAATTGGAATTGTAGAAGGACAATCAAAAAATCAGTCAATAAAATACATTCCGTTTTTAAAAGACGAATTGGTTTTGGTTTGCAGTAATAAAAATCCTTTGGTTAAACAAAATGAAATTACTGTAGATGATTTAAAATCAATGAAATTCATAACCAGAGAACGTGGCTCAGGAACACTTGAAGTTATAGAATTTGCGTTAAAACAAGTTGGAGTAAAATTATCTGACTTACAAATCGAAATGCAGTTAGGAAGTACAGAAAGTATAAAATCTTATCTTTTAAATTCAGATTGTTTTGCTTTTATGTCAATTCATGCGGTAGATAAAGAGTTGAAAAATAAAGAACTGATTGTTTTGGATGTGGAGAAATTATCTGTTGAAAGATATTTTTATATCATCACATTACTCGGAAAATCAGACGCTTTGTCTGAATTATTCATTCAAAATATCTCTTCTTACTATAACCTGAAGTTATAGCCGATTGTATTTTACGATTGGCGTTTTCAATATAAAGGACAGACCTTTGTAAGGTAAAATATCAAGTACCTTATTTTGAAAACAAAACAACATACAGCAGCACATTTATTCGAAGTTAACCTTTATATCCAACAAGCAGTTTTTGCTTTGGTGGTTATTTTGTGTTTGTTTTCGATTATATCTCCGGCAATTGCTTTACTGCTGGGCGTTTTGATCGTAAATGTTTTCGGAAATCCATTTATTGCCTTCAATCATAAAGCCATTACTTATTTATTACAATTTTCTGTGGTTGGTTTAGGTTTCGGAATGAATGCAGCATCAGCAATTTCAGCGGGAAAAGAAGGTTTTTTATTGACTATATTTTCGATTTTCAGCACATTAATCTTCGGAACACTTTTAGGAAAATGGCTTAGAACAGATAAAAAAACATCACATTTAATTTCATGCGGAACCGCAATTTGTGGCGGAAGTGCCATTGCAGCTATTTCTCCGGTAATTAAATCAAACGAAAATCAGACTTCGATTGCGCTGGGCGTTATTTTTATTCTGAATTCTATTGCTTTATTTGCTTTTCCGTTTATTGGACATCAGTTGGATTTGTCACAAAAAGAATTTGGTTTATGGTGTGCTATTGCCATTCATGACACAAGTTCTGTAGTGGGCGCGGCCAATAAATATGGTGCCGAAGCTTTGCAAATTGCAACAACTGTAAAGTTAGCCAGAGCTTTATGGATCATCCCAATTTCGCTTTTAACAGCTTTACTTTTCAATAAAAAATCTGAAAATGGCGGGACAAAAATCAAGATTCCTTATTTTATTGGTTTGTTTATTGTGGCCATGCTTTTTAATACTTATGTGCCTGCAACAGCAATCATTGCACCTCAAATTGTGGGTATTGCTAAAATTGGGTTAACAATAACTTTGTTTCTAATTGGCGCAACATTAAATATAAACACATTAAAATCAGTAGGAGTAAAGCCTTTGTTTCAGGGAATCTTCCTGTGGATATTTATTGCAGGTTTAAGTTTAACAGCAATTTTATATCTGAATTAATTTCACCATATAAGTTATATAAGTTCATATTAAAGTTTATGTTTCGTTTTGAAAAGCACCTAAACTTTAATATGAACTTAGAATAGACAGCAAAGAATTAAATCTTTCGAACTGTATGTTAAATGAACTTATATAACTTATATTGTAGAAAAGAAAATTATTTTATTTTCACAACCGGTTTACCAACAACTTTATAACGTTTACCGCTAAAAGTATATCGTTTTTCTATAGTAAACGTAAATTGCTTTTTTGTTTTAGTCATTGCATTAACTTCTTCCGGCAAACTCACTTCAAATTCAGCGTCAGCTCCCGGTTTATGATAGTTACCCGTTGTAGTGATAAGAATATCTCTGAAATATTTTTTATTATTGTTATCATTTATAACCTTATACGAACTGGACCAGCTTATGTCTTCAACATTGGTAAGCTGATATTGAAAAGCCTCCATAATAGGTTGGTATTTTCCATCCAAACCAACAACGAGATACAAAGTTCCGTCAAACGGACCCCCGCCACCGCCATTTACATGCAGCAACGTAAAAGCGTATTGATCTTCTCCAATTTCTAAAAGTTTAGGCTTAGGAGATTGTGCAAATGCCCCGAATGCAGCAACAGCCGGTTGAAAAGATCTCATTTCCCAAAGTTTATCATTTTTGGCAAATTTAGCAACGCCTAAAAGACCACCGGTAAATCGGCTGGTTTGTAAACCATCTTCATCATAAACAGAATGATTAAAAAACAATAATTTAAATTGATTTCCTTTAGAATCCGTATAATCAATATTAGAAAGAAGCCTTGTTGCAACGCCTTGGCTATATGGAAATAAAGGATCGGCTTCTTCGCCATTAACATCAATATAAGGCGTAGGTTTACAGTTTTTGCATTTCCAGCTTAAAAAAGTATTATGATCAGAAAGGTTGTATAGTTTTCCTGGAAATAATTTTTGCATTGCTTTTGCAGGATCCAGCGGATCGGCAATAGTCAAAGCTCTTTTAGGGTTTAAAATGGTATCGCTAACACTTTTCAATTGCACAATATCATCTTGTGCCGAACAAATAGAGGTAAATATCAAAAAAAGAAAACTCAGGCGAATAAGGCGCATATATTTAATTTAGAATAAAAAAAACGAAGTTACAAAGAAACTTTCAATATGAACTTATATCATTTATAGGGTTCAAAAAATTATAAAAATTAAATTTACACAATATTTGCAAGTATTCTTTTGAATTATATTTAAATGAGATAAATTTGCCCCCTCAAACAAATTTACAAATGAAAAACTTTAAAATGAAATCAAAACTAATTGCTTTTTTTGCATTAGGGATTGGATTTTTGACATTATCATGGGGAATCGTTGGCCATGAACGTATTAACAAAGCTGCAGTTATGGCTTTGCCTCATCCACTGCAAGTATTCTTTTATAATCATATTGATTTTATTACCCAGGAAGCTTCGGTTCCGGACATTCGTAAATACGCCCTGAATTATAAAGAGGAGAATCCGAGACATTATTTTGATATGGAAAATTTTGGTTCGGCAGACACCTGGCCGCAAACCATGGAAGAGGCAAAGAAAAAATACGATGCCAAATTCTTAAATGACAACGGAATATTGCCATGGTATATTGAAGATTTAATGGTAAAATTAACCAAAGCTTTTAAAGATAAAAACAGAGCAGAGATTTTATTTCTTGCTGCAGATTTAGGTCATTATGTGGGTGATGCGCATATGCCGTTGCACACGTCTGCCAACCACGACGGACAATTGAGCGAGCAAAAAGGGATTCATTCGCTTTGGGAAAGCAGATTACCGGAGTTATTCGCAAAAAATTACAAATTAAATGTTCCTCAGGCGCAATATTATGAAGATGTTCATAAAGCAACCTGGGATATGATTAATGATACGCATAGTTTAGCTCAGCCTTTATTAGATATTGATAAAAAACTAAGAACTGCAACTCCTGAAAATGAAGTTTTTAAAATGGATGCAGATGGTAAAGTGCTAAAAACCAAATATAATACGGCTGTTTTTTCTGATGAATATGCTAAGAAACTGCACAAAGATTTAAACGGAATGGTTGAAAACCAAATGCGAAAAGCCATTACTGCAACAGCAAGTTATTGGTATACTGCCTGGGTAAATGCCGGAAAACCTGATTTAAGTGATTTAGATGCACCAGCAGTTACACAAAGAAATAATCAGGCATTAAAAGACGATTTAAAACTATATCAACAAGGAGATCTTTTTGGTATGAAAAATCAGAACGACTAAGAAAAAGTTTTTAGTTTCAGGTTTCAGGTTTCAAGTTGAAATGCGATTTTAAAAAAAAGCCTCAAATTCATTAGAATTTGAGGCTTTTTCAGTTTTTGTCATGCGCTAAACCTGAAACCTGAAACCTGAAACCTGAAACCTGAAACCTGAAACCTGAAACCTGAAACCTGAAACCTGAAACAAAAAATTACTTCTGATATTTTTTATTCTTCAACAGGTAAGAGGCCGATTGATAAAATGAAACCGCACTATTTACTAAATCAGTTCTTTCTTTTTTCAATGGAATTTCATCATAATAAATTTGATAATTATCCTGAACACCAGATTTTGGCTTTAATTTTAAGTTGAATTGCTTTACCACTTTTTTTGGAGATAAAATGGTCAAAACGTTATCTTTTATCAAACCTAAATCCTGATACGTTGCAATAAAGGCACGCGGTTTATAATCAGGTTTTAAAACATCCTGACCGAAAAATTTACTTTCATAATCAAAATGTAAAAGTCCGAAAAGCGTTGGCATTAAGTCAATCTGCGACATTAGTTTATTGCATTTTTCCGGTTTTATATCAGAATTGTAAATAAAAGCAGGAATTCTGTATTTGTCTAACGGAAGTTGTGTTTTTCCGGCACTTGAAGCACAATGATCTGCAACAATTACAAAAACGGTATTCTTAAACCAGGATTGTTTACGGGACATTTCAAAGAATTTTCTCAAAGCAAAATCCGTATATTTTACACCGCCGTCACGCGATTTAATATCACCCGGAATATCAATTTTATTATTGGGATAAGTAAAAGGCCTGTGATTACTCACGGTCATAATATGATTAAAGAAAGGCTTATTTTCCTTAGCCTCGGCATTCATTACTTTCACAGCTTTATTGTACATGTCTTCATCACAGACGCCCCAAACATTCGAAAACGTAATTTCTTCTGGTGAAAAACTCGATTGATCTACAATTGTATAACCATTTCCAGAATAGAAATCCTGCATATTATCAAAAAAAGCATCTCCGCCGTACATGAATTTTACGTCGTATCCTTTTTGTTTAAAAATAAAGCCTGTAGAGAATTTGTTTTTATTGTCTTCCCTTTTGACGACACTTTCACCGGCGGTAGGAGGCAAACATAAAGTAACAGCTTCAAGTCCGCGTACAGTTCTGTTTCCGGCAGCATACAAGTTCGTAAATTGTAAACTTTTTTGAGACAGACTATCCAAAAAAGGTGTTATATTTTGTTCATTTCCATATGATTTCATGAAATCAGCACTCAAACTTTCGATCGTAATTAATACTACATTTTTATGGTTTTCAGTAGAATCATTACTTATGGTTTGTTTTGTGTTTTCTGCAGTAATATTAGGAAATTGTTGTTTTAAAACAGAAAAGGCTTCTTTTTCGGGAAGTGTTTTGTAAAACTTAAAATAATCTAATTTGTTATTCTCAAAGGCAAGATAAAATTTATATAATCCGTTGGATTGTAATTCATTAACAAAAATATTTTTTGAATTTTCAGTTTTGGCAAAAGTTGGAATAGCAATTAGGGAAACTGAAAATAAACCCAAATAAAGGACGGTAAATTTTATTTTTTCGCTAAATGTTGGAATCTCATTGATGAAATTTTTAGAATTTTTTAGAATAAAATAGGTAACAATTCCGGTAATCAAAAATAAAGCTGAAAATAGAGGAATAACAGGGTAAGACTGCATAATATTTCCGATAACTTCATTGGTATAAATAAGATAATTTACAGCAATGAAATTGTATTTTACTCCAAATTCGTTCCAAAAAAAGTATTCGCTTAAACCATTTTGAAGAATCAGTAAAACATATAAAAAGATCACAAAAGCAAACAGCCAAAACCTTATTTTTGTTCTTAGTTTTGGAAAAAAAAGCAAAAGGGCGAAAAGTATTGTTTTAATTCCGATAAAAATTAAAACAATTTTTGGCAACGCGCCTCCATATTCATCAAAAATACTTTTGCCTGAAGCCACATACAAAAATAATGCAATAAAAACTCCAAGAATAATATATCCTGAAGGTTTGTTGTATTTTAAATTGGAGATAAAAATCAAATACATCCACAAAAATATACTGGCAACAACAAAAACAAAAGCATCAGATATTAATCCTAAAGTAAAGATTTTCAGGCTTTCAAAAAAAGTAAATGAACTTTGTGTTATCGGATGAAAAAACAAAACAATTCGCAATACAAAACTTATAATGAAATAAAACAAAGCAAGATTGTAAAAAGGAGAAAGCTTCTTATAAGATATCATAATATTATATTTTATGCAAAATTACTTTCGGTAAATTAATTCAGGATTAAGCCAGCTTTTACCTTACTTAGTGTTGGCTTAATATTTGCTTAAAATCTTTGAATTTGGTGTAGTACAGTGAATTTTAGGTATTTCTGAATTATCTTTGATTAATAAAATAAGGAATACATTATAATCTTAATTAAAAATTGGATGCATATTTTAATAGTTGAAGATGAGTTAGGAATTGTTCAGTTCCTGCAACAAGGCCTGCAAGAAGAAGGCTATCAGATTACTACGGCAAATGATGGCTCAAAAGGCTTTGAATTAATTCAGAACCAAAAGTTTGATTTAATTCTTCTTGACTGGATGCTGCCAAAAATTAATGGTCTGGATTTATGCAAAGCCATTAGATTAAAAGATCAAAAAACGCCCATTATTTTTTTGACTGCAAAAGATACAGTACAGGAAACAATAGAAGGTTTAAAAGCCGGAGCCAACGATTATATTAAAAAACCTTTTAGTTTTGAAGAATTGGTAGAACGAATAAAAATTCATTTTAGAAATCCTAAAGAAGCTGAAATTCTGACTTTAGGCACAATAAAAATCGATTTATCTAAACATACTGTTCTTAAAAATGAAGAAGAAATTTCGCTAACCCAAAGAGAATTTGAGTTACTGACTTATTTAATTAGAAATAAAGGAAAAGTTTGTAACAGAAATCAGATTTTAAAAGATGTTTGGGATATTAATTTTGAATATGATACCGGTGTCATTGATGTTTTTATGAATGCTATTCGTAAAAAACTCAATTTAAAAATTGAAGAAGATTATATAAAAACAATTCGCGGTATTGGTTATATCGCCAACGATCTGTAAATGAAACAACTTTCTTTTAAAAATAGAATAGCCTTAAATTATATTATTACAACTGGTTTACTGATTTTAGTGGTTTTCTCAGTCATTTATTCTATTGTAAAACATACTGTTTACATCGATATTGATGAAAATCTAAAAGCAGAAATTAAAAACCATTTAGCAGAAATTAAAGTCGAAGGAAACAAAGTAATCCTAATTGATAAAGAAGAATGGAACGAACGCGAACATAACACTGTTGATGTAAATCCGGTTTTTGTAGAGTTTTTAGATTTGAATAAAAAAATTATAGAAAAAGCACCCAATTTAAAATCGCAAACACTTGAATTTAATGATTCTGTAGAAGATTACGAGTTGTTTGATACTAAAATGGGAGATCATGCGCTTAGGCAAATCCAGGTCGAACTTCATGTAAAAAAGAAAAAAATAGGATATATAATTGTAGCCATGTCACTGGCCGATTCAAAATCGGTGCTTAATAACTTGTTTGACATTATGTGTTTGTCGTTTTCAGTTATTTTATTGCTGTTGTTCTTTATTGCCCGATTCTTTGCAGGCAGAAGTATAAAACCTATAAATGCCATAATAAATACTTCCAAAAGCATAACAAAAGACAATCTGAAAACACGGATTCCGCTGCCCAAAACGCGGGATGAATTGTATACGCTCTCCAAAACAATAAACCATTTATTAATTCGAATTGAAGATGCAATTGAGCGCGAAAAACAATTCACATCTGATGCTTCACATGAGTTGAGAACGCCTTTAACCGTTATTAAAGGAACACTTGAAGTATTAATCCGTAAACCTCGTGATAATAAGGAATACGAAGAAAAAATAAATTATTGCATTAAGGAAGTAGATCATTTAAATACACTCGTGGATCAGCTTTTATTGATGGCTCGTTACGAAAATCAAAAGCAGCATATACAATCAGAATCCGTGTATCTGAATGCGCTTATTTTGGATGTTTTAACCTTAAATGCAGAGAAAATAAAGACCAAAAATCTCGATATTAAACTGGATGCCCAACAGGATTTTTATGTAAAATCAGATAATTTTTTGGTCATTACTATTTTAAGAAACTTATTATCGAATGCTATAAAATATACGAATGATACTGGCGAAGTTTCGATTTTACTTTCAGAACAGAATAATAAAACAGTCTGCAAAATTTCTGATAACGGAATCGGAATTGAAAAAACAGATTTAGAATCGGTTTTTAGTCCTTTCTTTAGATCGGGATCGACTGAACATCCGGAAATTAAGGGAACAGGATTAGGACTTTCTATCGTAAAAAGAATTACAGAATTACTTCATGTAGAGTTTAAAATTGATAGTAAAATAGGAGAGGGAACCACGGTTATTTTGATTTTTAGCTAAATCTTGAAAACGTTATAGTAAATTAAAAAAATGTAATAAAAGCAGGAGCAAAAAACTTTTTTAACAATAAACTATCGTTAAGTTAAATTAAAAATTGCTTTTTTATGAAATTATCTTTTATATTTGCAACCGAATCAAAGAATAAAACAAAACACAAATCATGATTTCAATTCAATTACATCACCATCATTTTCATTATTGCTCTCAGGCGATGTGTTAATGGTATGCATGTAAATCATCATATTTTAAAACCCGTTTGAGTACATCAAACGGGTTTTTTAATTCTTATCCTTTGTACTCAAACTATTAATTCAACAAAAACTAAAAAAATGAGTACTTTAAAAATTGCAATTCAAAAATCAGGTCGTTTAAACGAAGACAGCATTCAGATTCTAAAAGACTGCGGAATTTCGATCAACAACGGAAACGATCAGTTAAAAGCAGAAGCTTCCAATTTTCCTTTAGAAGTTTTATACTTGAGAAACTCAGATATCCCTCAGTATTTAATTGATGGAGTAGTAGATCTTGCCATTGTTGGTGACAATTTATTAGTAGAAAAAGGAAAACATATTGAAGTAATCCAGAAACTTGGATTCTCAAAATGTAAAGTTTCTGTCGCTGTTCCTAAAACTTTTGAGTACAATTCGATTCAGGATTTAGCAGGTTTACGTATTGCAACTTCCTATCCAAATACGGTAAACGAATACTTTAATTCTTTTGGTTTAAGCGTTGATATTCACCAAATTTCCGGCTCTGTAGAAATCGCACCAAACATTGGCCTTGCAGATGCTATTGTTGATATTGTTTCAAGCGGAAGCACTTTATTCAAAAATAATTTAAGAGAAGTTGAAGTAATTCTGAAAAGTGAAGCTGTTTTAGCCGTTTCTCCAAAAGTTTCTCCTGAGATCCAAAAGCACATTGATACTTTAAAATTCAGAATACAATCAGTTTTAAGAGCCCGAAATTCAAAATATATTTTAATGAATGTTCCAAACGATAAAATCGATGAAATTGGAAAAATTTTACCGGTTTTAAGAAGCTTAACTGTTTTGCCATTGGCACAAGAAGGCTGGAGCAGTGTACACTCTGTAATTGATAAAGACACTTTTTGGGACGTAATCGATAAACTAAAAGAAGCCGGAGCCGAAGGAATTTTAGTTTGCCCAATTGAGAAAATGGTATTATAACATAAATCTCAATATAAAAAAACGAATTCCAATTGAAAATGCTTTGATTTCGCTCAGTATGACAGAAATGTAGAACAGCTTTGCGAACTTAGCGTTTTTAAAGACAAAGAATTAAAAAAACCTTGCGCCTTTGCGGTAAAATAATACAGCATGAATAAAATAGACAATCCAAAACCAGAAACCTGGTCAGAAATATTAAAAAGACCAACCAAAACAATCGATGATATCGAAGTTACGGTAAAAGAAATCTTTAAAGAAGTACAGAAAAAAGGCGATGAAGCTGTTGCAAAATACACTTCAATTTTCGACGGAATTACTTTGGAAAACTATACAGTAACTCCTGCAGAAATTGAAGAAGCTATTAGTTTGATTTCAAGTGAATTAAAAGATGCGATTCAGTTAGCAAAGAGTAATATTTATAAATTTCACGCGGCTCAAAAAACGGACAGAATTTCCATAGAAACAATTGAAGGCGTAAATTGCTGGCAGGAAAAACGCCCAATTCAGAAAATAGGATTATATATTCCGGGTGGAACGGCGCCTTTGTTTTCAACCGTTTTGATGCTTGCTGTTCCTGCCGAAATTGCGGGTTCTAAAGAAATCGTATTATGCTCGCCACCGGATAAAAACGGAAAAATTAATCCGGCAATTTTATACGCAGCCAATTTGTGCGGGGTTACCAAAATATTAAAAGTAGGCGGTATTCAGGCGATTGCCGGAATGACATTTGGAACAAAATCAATACCAAAAGTATACAAGATTTTTGGACCTGGAAATCAGTTTGTAACTGTGGCAAAACAATTGGCAACCCAATTTGGTGTTGCGATTGATATGCCGGCAGGGCCATCAGAATTGTTAGTTGTGGCCGATGATACTGCCGTTCCTGCATTTGTGGCTTCGGATTTATTATCTCAGGCAGAACACGGAACAGACAGTCAGGTTATTTTAGTTTCGACTTCAAAAAGATTAATTGATGCTGTCGAAAAGGAAATTCAAACTCAAATTGAAGAACTTCCGAGAAAAGAAATTGCAAAAAAAGCAATTGAAAATTCAAAATTGATTTATGTACAAAACGATCAGATTGCTTTGGATTTAATCAATGAATATGGACCGGAACACTTTATTATCTGTTCAGAATTTGATGATTTTTATTGTAACGGAATCATAAACGCGGGTTCGGTTTTTATTGGAAATTATACGCCTGAAAGTGCCGGAGATTACGCCTCTGGAACCAATCATACTTTGCCAACAAACGGCTATGCAAAGAATTACAGCGGTGTCAACCTGGATAGCTTTATGAAATCAATGACTTTTCAGAAAATAACCGAAAAAGGAATTCAAAATATCGGGAAAGCGATTGAAATTATGGCAGAAACCGAAGGTTTGCAAGCGCATAAAAATGCTGTTACTTTGAGATTGAAGAGTTTAGAGTAAAGAATATAGAGTATAGAGTAAAGAATATAGAATATAGAACAAAGAATTAGAAAATTTTACGAATAAAATGAGAAGTCTATTCTCTTTATTCTATTTTCTATTTTCTAAAAATTAAGATAATGAAATTCGATATAAACACAATAACACGTGAAAACGTAAAAACACTAAAACCGTATTCGTCTGCGCGAGACGAGTTTGAAGATTTCGATACAGCACAAATGATTTTTTTGGATGCCAATGAAAATCCGTTTCAAAATGGCGTAAACCGTTATCCGGACCCGCAGCAGAGTTCTGTTAAGGCGATTTTGGCAAAGAATAAAATGGTAAAATCAAGTCAGATTTTATTAGGAAACGGAAGCGACGAAGTTTTAGATTTACTTTTCAGGGCTTTTTGTGAGCCAAAAATTGACAATATTATTTCGTTACCACCGACTTACGGAATGTACGGCGTTTTGGCAAACATTAATGCGGTAGAAAATAGAGAAATTTTACTTTCGACAGATTTTCAGCCACAAGTAGAGGAAATTTTAGAAGCGGTTGATGAAAATACAAAAATTATCTTTTTATGTTCGCCCAATAATCCAACAGGAAATTCCTTTTCTGATGAAAGCGTGGTAAAATTGCTTCAGAATTTTAAAGGCCTGGTTGTAATTGATGAAGCTTATATTGATTTTTCGGGCAAGGAAAGCTGGCTAACAGAAATTGATGAATATCCAAATTTGGTCATTACACAAACGCTTTCAAAAGCATACGGTTTGGCTGGAATTCGTCTGGGAATTTGTTATGCATCAGAAGCTGTAATTGCAGTTTTAAACAAAATAAAACCGCCGTATAATGTAAACGAATTAACGCAGCAAAGAGCAATTGAACGTTTAAAAGATTCAGATAAAATAAAACAGGAAATAGCTTCTATTATTGAACAAAGAGAAGAATTACTTAAAGTTTTACTGGAAGTAAATTTTGTTGAAAAAGTTTATCCAACAGAAGCTAATTTTGTATTAGTAAAAGTAGATAATGCTAATAAAAGATATGACGAATTAATAGCAAAAGGAATTGTAATTCGTAACAGAACAACTCAGCCTTTATGCGAAAACTGCCTGCGTTTTACGATTGGAATACCTGAGGAAAATGCAGTATTAATTAAAGAATTAAAGCTGTTGAGCTAAAAAATATTAGCCACAGATTAAAATGATTAAAATGATTTTTTTATTCTTTTTGTAATAGTTTTTCGCCACGAATTTCACAAATTAACACAAATTAAATTAGTGAAAATTAGTGAAATTCGTGGCAAAAGAAATCTTTTAAATCTGGGTAATCTGTGGCAAAACAAAAAAATATATGAAAAAAGTACTTTTTATCGATCGTGATGGCACGATTGTTTTAGAACCTGAAAATTATCAATTGGACAGTTTGGATAAATTAGAATTTTATCCGAAAGTTTTTCAATATTTGGCTAAAATTGCCAATGAATTAAATTATGAATTGGCAATGGTCACCAATCAGGATGGTTTGGGAACAGATAGCTTTCCGGAAGATACGTTTTGGCCAACGCAGAATTTTATTTTAAAAGCCTTTGAAAATGAAGGTGTTTTGTTTGATGATATTTTTGTAGACCGATCTTTTCCTGAAGATAACGCGCCAACACGTAAACCAAGAACGGGAATGTTGACAAAATATCTTGATAATCCGGAATATGATTTGGCGAATTCTTTTGTTTTGGGAGATCGTTTGACAGATGTTGAACTGGCGAAAAACCTGGGTGCAAAAGCGATTTTTATGAATATGACAGACGGAATTGGAAGTAATGAAATTTCGTCAATAAGAGAGGAACTGAACGATACAATTATCTTGCAGACAACAGATTGGAAGAGAATTTATGAGTTTTTGAAACTCGAAGCACGTTCGGCATCGATTACGCGTAAAACCAATGAAACGGATATTTTTATCGATTTAAATCTGGACGGAACCGGAAAAAGTAAAATCGAAACCGGAATTGCTTTTTTTGATCATATGTTAGATCAGATTTCGCGTCACGGTCAAATGGATTTAGAAATCTTGGTAAAAGGTGATCTTGAAGTTGATGAACACCACACGATTGAAGATACGGCGATCGCTTTGGGTGAAGTTTTTGCAAAAGCATTAGGAAATAAATTAGGAATCGAACGCTACGGTTTCTGTTTGCCAATGGACGATTGTTTAGCGCAGGTTGCGATTGATTTTGGTGGTAGAAACTGGCTGGTTTGGGAAACCGAATTTAAACGCGAAATGGTAGGCAAAATGCCAACAGAAATGTTCTATCATTTCTTTAAATCCTTCTCTGACGGTGCAAAAGCAAACATAAACATCAAAGCCGAAGGAACAAACGAACACCATAAAATTGAAGCAATTTTTAAAGCTTTCGCGAAAGCAATAAAAGTAGCGGTGAAAAGAGATACAGAAAAAATGATTTTGCCTTCGACAAAGGGAATGCTTTAAGAGGGTGAAAAAATGTTTCAAGTTTTAGGTTTCAAGTTAAAATAAATGTTTGAAGTAAGTCCCAGAGGGACATTATATTTATAGAAATTTATGATTTGTTTGTAGAAACCCCAGCGGGGTGGCATATAATGAAACGTAATATCGCTCCGCTGGAGCTTGATTGAAATTACGAGAATTATTAGCTATAAATATTATGCTCCTCTGGAGCTGTATATAGATAAAACCGGTTCATTCACATTGGTAATATTGAACTTGATATTAAAATAGTAATTAATGATTTTACATTGAAGAGAAATCTAAAATCTAAAATCTAAATCTAAAATAAATTGAAAATAGTAATTATAAATTACGGAGCAGGAAATATTCAGAGCATTATGTTTGCTATTGAAAGACTGGGTTTTAAAGCAGTTTTGAGTAACAATCCGGAAGAAATTCTGGCGGCTGATAAAGTGATTTTTCCTGGCGTTGGCGAGGCGAGTTCAGCGATGGCTAAACTTCGTGAAAGCGGTTTGGATAGTTTGATTCCGAAATTGCAACAACCGGTTTTGGGAATTTGTCTGGGAATGCAATTGATGTGCAACTCATCTGAAGAAGGAAATACGAAAGGTTTGGGGATTTTTGATGTTGATGTAGTTAAATTTACATCAAAAGTAAAAGTGCCGCAAATGGGATGGAATCAGATTTATGATTTAAAATCGGATTTGTTTAAAGGAATTTCAGAAAATGAATTCATGTATTTGGTGCATAGTTTTTACGCGCCAAATTGCGATGAAGCCATTGCTACCACGGATTACGAACTGGAATACGCATCGGCTTTACAGAAAGATAATTTTTACGGAACTCAGTTTCACCCGGAAAAAAGCGGAGCGGTTGGGGAGAAAATACTGGAAAACTTTTTAAAAATTCCAGTTTCTTAAAATTTCAATATCAAAAATCAATCAAAATATCAATTTTAGAAATCTAAACTCTAAAATCATAAATCTAAAATAGAATATGAGAATAATACCAGCCATAGATATCATCGACGGAAAATGTGTTCGTTTATCCAAAGGCGATTACGATACCAAAATAATTTACAACGAAAATCCGCTTGAAGTGGCGAAATCATTTGAAGCGCACGGAATTGAGTATTTACATTTGGTAGATCTTGACGGTGCAAAATCGAGCAAAATCGTTAATTATAAAATATTAGAACAAATTGCGAATCAAACCAGTTTAAAAATTGATTTTGGCGGAGGCTTAAAATCGGATGATGATTTAAGAATTGCTTTTGAAAGCGGTGCAAATCAAATTACCGGCGGAAGTATTGCCGTAAAAAACAGAGCGATTTTTGAAAAATGGATTTCTGAATACGGATCAGATAAAATTATTTTGGGCGCTGACGCGAAAGACGAAAAAATAGCCGTTTCAGGTTGGTTAGAAGATTCAAATGAAGATTTAATTCCGTTTATTCAGGATTATCAAACCAAAGGGATTCAGTACGTTATTTGTACCGATATCGCCAAAGACGGAATGCTGGAAGGTCCAAGTTTTGATTTGTACGAGAAAATATTAGCAGAAGCAAAAGGTGTAAAACTAATCGCTTCGGGAGGAATTTCAACTTTCGACGAATTGCCTAAATTAGCAGAATTGGGCTGCGAAGGAACAATTATTGGGAAAGCGATTTATGAAGGGAGAATTACGCTCAAACAGTTAGAGAATTACATAATTAGTAAATGAGAATTAATTAGATAATGTGCCAATTAGAAAATTAGATAATTGTTTCAATACGCTTAAAATTATCTAATTGACTAATTATCTCATTGTCACATTAAAGATTGTCACATTAAAAAACAAAATATGATAACCTGTCACTTAAAATACGTTATAGATCCTTATCAATTGGAAGCTTTTGAGGATTATGGTAAAAGATGGATTAAGATTGTAAATCGTTTGGGAGGGCAGCATCATGGTTATTTTATGCCATCGGAAGGAGCAAATAATATTGCTTATGCGTTGTTTTCTTTTCCGAGTTTAACAGTTTATGAGAATTACCGAAAGCAAATGTTTTCAAAAGACGACAAAGAATGTGTAGACGCTTTTAAACTTGCAGAAGACACAAGGTGCATTATTAGTTATGAAAGAACGTTTTTGAGTCCTGTATTTGAGTAGATAAAAATTAGATAATGTGTCAATTAGAGAATTAGATGATTTTTTACGGTGCGTTTAAAATTATCTAATTATCAAATTTTCTAATTGGCACATTATTTCACATTGACAAATTAAAAAAATGTTAGCAAAAAGAATTATTCCTTGTTTGGATATAAAAAACGGAAGAACCGTAAAAGGCGTTAATTTCGTTGACTTGCGCGATGCGGGAGATCCTGTAGAACTGGCAGAAATTTATTCGGCTGAAGGAGCGGATGAATTGGTTTTTCTGGATATTTCAGCAACAGAAGAACGCAGGAAAACGCTGGTAAATATGGTACGAAGCGTGGCGGAAAAGATCAATATTCCGTTTACGGTTGGCGGCGGAATTTCATCTGTTGAAGATGTTGAAATTTTGCTGAATAATGGCGCTGATAAAGTTTCCATTAATTCATCGGCAGTAAAAAATCCGCAATTGATTAACGATTTGGCTCAGAAATTTGGAAGCCAATGCGTTGTTGTCGCGATAGACGCGAAACAAATTGAAGGACAATGGATTGTACATTTAGTTGGAGGAAAAGTTCCAACTGAATTAAATCTATTCGATTGGGCTGTAGAAGTAGCTGAGCGTGGCGCAGGAGAAATTTTATTTACTTCAATGGATAATGACGGAACTAAAAATGGTTTTGCAAACGAAGCTTTAGCTAAACTTTCAGAACTGATTAATATTCCAATAATTGCTTCTGGCGGAGCAGGAAATATTCAGCATTTTGTAGATTCTTTTAAAGAAGGAAAAGCAGATGCGGCTTTGGCTGCGAGCGTTTTTCACTTTAAGGAAATTGAAATTAAGGCTTTGAAAGAAGAATTGAGGAAGAGTGATATTGAGGTGAGGATTTAGAAGCAAGAGAATAGAATAAAGAATATAGAATAAAGAGAATAGAATAAAGAGAATAGAATAAAGAAAATAGAATAAAGGATAAAGAATATAGAATATAGAATAAAGAGAATAGAGTTAGAAAAGATCTTAAGAATCTAAAATCTGAGCCCTAAAATCTAAAATAATAAAAATAATCATAGAGTGTAGAAATCTAAAATCTAACCTCTAAAATCTAAAATTATAAAAATGAACATAGATATAAAAAGCTCACACGGATTGATTCCGGCGATAATTCAGGATTCTGAAACAAAAAATGTTTTAATGCTGGGTTATATGAACGAAGAATCGATTCAAAAAACCATAGAAACACAAAAAGTTACTTTTTTTAGCCGATCAAAACAAAGACTTTGGACAAAAGGTGAGGAGAGCGGCAACTTTTTGAATCTGGTAAGTATCAAAAATGATTGTGACGGCGATACGCTTTTAATTCAGGCAAAACCTGTTGGGCCAACTTGTCACACAGGCGCAGGTACTTGCTGGCAGGAAGAGAACAAAGAAAATTATGGCTTTATTTCTGATCTTGAAAACACAATCAAAATTAGAAGAGAAAACGCTGATTCTGAGAAAAGTTATGTGGCTTCTTTATTCGAAAAAGGAATCAATAAAATTGCTCAAAAAGTGGGCGAAGAAGCAGTAGAAGTTGTGATTGAAGCCAAAGATGATAATGATGATTTATTTCTTAGCGAAAGCGCTGATTTATTATTTCACTATTTGATTTTATTGCAGGCAAAAGGTTTTCAACTGAATGATGTTGTAGATGTTTTGAAGAAAAGACAGAAGTAATTAATCTTTGTCATGATACGCAGATTAAACGGATTTGCTTTGCAAAGACGCGGATTTATACGGATTTTTTATTTTAATTCAAAAAATGTCATTTGCAGGGAAGTCTCATGTCAGGCTGACCGAAGCCGAAGCCCGTTTGCTGACTCACTTTGCCGGACTTCAACTCCGCTCAGTCTGACAATAATAAAAAGAAAAATCCGTGTTAATCTGCGTTTTCGCTTTAGCGAATCTGCGTCATCCGCGTGCCATTTCCTCGCTATTCCACAAACTCAAAAACTGCAAATTCTTCCGGATGATGAAAACCAAATTTCAAACTTTTATAATCTTGTAATGCAAGATATTCGGTTGTATTACCGTAATCAATTCTAAAAGTATTTGCTTTCCATTTTGTGCCAATTTTAGGTTTTATAAAATTTCCGTTTTCAATTTTTTCTAAGCTTGAAAACGGGATTTTAATTTCGGTATCAAAACCTTCAGGAGTTATTTTGCTGATAGCTTCTAATCCTTCAATATCAAAATTCATTGCTGTTTTCCAGCCTCCGCATTCAGGAGAAATACACTTTATAAGCATATCATAATTGGTAGAAAAAGCATTTATGCCAATTTCAAGATAGTTTTTCCCATCGCCATCAGGATCAATAAATACTTCTACTAAATCATCAGCTTCATAGATTTTAGAATCTTTTTTCTGAAGTTTTCCAACTATTTTCGAATCCTTAGAATGATATGCTATATAAAGGTTTTCGTCATTCCACGAAAGTGAAACCATTGTGTTTTGAGTAGCTTTTTCTCCGGAATTATGAATTACAAAAGGCCCTAGAAATGGTGTTTTCCAATCAATTAAATCACCGTCAATTGTTATTTTATCATTTTTTTTCTGAATAGGAAATGTCTGGGAATAATTATTTACTGAATACAGGAATGTTAAAAGGTATAAAAATGAGCTAAATTTCATAAAACTGGTAAATTTTAGCTAAAATAAAAAAACAATACTGTATATGAATACAAATCTGTAACATAAATTAAAAAAATATACTAATATTATAACTAATTCAAAAACTTAATTTATAATGAAAAAATATGTTGGGAGTGTTATAATAGCTTTTCTAATTGGTTTTTCTGCCAATGCTCAGGGACTTTTAAAAAAGTCAGGAACAGTTTTTACACATCAGGATACACTTCGCGGAAGCATCACAAAAGAAAGAGCCTGGTGGGATTTGAAATACTACCATCTTGATATTAAAGTAAATCCGGCTGAGAAAACCATTACCGGATCTAATACGGTTCGTTATATTGTTTTAGCAGAAAATAATAAGATGCAGATTGATTTGCAGGAACCAATGCAAATTTATAAAGTGCTTCAAAATGGTAAAGAATTAAAATTTGAAAGAAATGGAAATGCATTTTTTATCAATTTAATTGAAAATCAAAAAGTAGGTGAAACAAAAGAAATTATAATATTTTACGGAGGAAAACCAAAAGAAGCCGTTCGCCCACCGTGGGATGGGGGACTTACCTGGAAAAAAGATAAAAACGGAAAAGATTTTATTGCTTCAACCTGCCAGGGATTGGGAGGCAGTGTTTGGTGGCCGTGTAAAGATCATATGTACGATGAAGTAGAAAATATGCTGATTAGCGTAAATGTTCCCGGAGATTTAACGGATGTTTCTAACGGAAGATTGCAAAGCGTTAAAAAACAAAAAGATGGAACTAAAACCTTTAATTGGTATGTTGCAAATCCGATTAATAATTATGGTGTAAACATCAATATTGGAGATTACGTAAATTTCTCAGAAAAATATAAAGGAGAAAAAGGCGATTTAGACTGTAGTTATTATGTTTTACGTGATAATTTGGCTGTAGCCAAAGAACATTTTAAGGATGCGCCAAGAATGCTAAAAGCGTTTGAAAGCTGGTTTGGACCTTATCCTTTTTATGAAGACAGTTACAAGTTGGTAGAAGCGCCGTATTTAGGAATGGAGCACCAAAGTAGTGTAACTTATGGAAACAACTTTACAAAGGGATATAATGGTACTGATATGAGCGGAAGCGGCTGGGGACTGAAGTACGATTATATCATCATTCACGAATCCGGACATGAATGGTTTGCCAATAATATTACATACAAAGATATTGCTGACATGTGGATTCATGAAAGTTTTACAACCTATTCAGAAGCACTTTTTGTGGAATATTATTATGGAAAAGAAGCTGCGAATGAATATATACGAGGAATTCGAAAAGTGATTACCAATAAAAAACCAATTATAGGCTATTATGATGTAAATGTGGAAGGATCTGGAGATATGTATCCGAAGGGAGCCAATATGATTCATACAATACGTCAGGTGATAAACGATGATGCAAAATGGAAATCAATTTTACGAGGCCTGAATAGTACATTTTATCACCAAACGGTTACTACAAAACAAATTGAAGATTACATCAGTACACAAGCAGGAATTGATTTTAGTAATGTCTTTAATCAATATTTAAGAACACCCAATGTGCCTACTTTTGAATATTACTTTAAAGATCAAAAATTAGTTTATCACTGGATCAATTGTGTCGAGAACTTTGATTTGCCCTTAAAAGTAACTTTAAACGGAGTTGAAACCTGGCTAAAACCAACACCAAACTGGAATGCTGTGAATGCAAAAGGTGATAAACCAACTATAATCGTTGATAAAAACTTTTATATAACCGAATTTAATATTACAAATTAGAATTTCGAATTCATAACAAAACAAACCCTACAAGAATAAAATTGTAGGGTTTGTTTTTTATAGTCAAATCATAAAATTTGAGAAAACTTAATTCGAATGTTTACTTTTGTGAAGATTAAGTTCTATAAATACGTTATTATTTTCAATTTCTACCATTATGAAAAATTACTTTGGAGGCTTTTTTATTGCCTTTTTGGTTTGTTTTACTACAAATGCACAAGGGCTTTTAAACAAGTCTGAAACGGTTTTTACACATCAGGATACACTTCGCGGAAGCATTACAAAAGAAAGAGCCTGGTGGGATTTAAAATACTATCATCTTGATGTTAAGGTAAATCCTTCTGAAAAAACCATTACAGGTTCAAATACCGTTCGTTATACTGTTTTGACTTCGTATAATAAAATGCAGATTGATTTGCAGGAACCAATGCAAATTTACAAAGTAACACAGGATGGAAAAGAATTGAAGTTTAAAAGAGACGGAAATGCTTTTTTTATAGATTTGGCAGCTGCTCAAAAAGTAGGTGAAACGAAAGAAATCGTAATTTCATTTGGAGGAAAACCTAAAGAAGCCGTTCGCCCGCCTTGGGATGGTGGAATTACATGGAAAAAAGATAAAAACGGGAAAGATTTTATTGCTTCATCTTGTCAGGGTTTAGGCGCAAGTATTTGGTGGCCAAACAAAGATCATATGTATGATGAAGTCGAAAATATGCTGATTAGCGTGAATGTTCCGGGAGATTTAACGGATGTTTCTAATGGAAGATTACAAAGCGTTAAAAAACAAAAAGACGGAACTAAAACCTTCAATTGGTATGTTTCGAACCCAATTAACAATTATGGTGTAAACATTAATATTGGCGATTACGTTAATTTTTCTGAGAAATATAAAGGAGAAAAAGGCGATTTAGATTGTAATTATTACGTTTTACGCGATAATTTGGCTGTAGCCAAAGAACAATTTAAAGACGCACCAAGAATGCTAAAAGCATTTGAAAACTGGTTTGGACCTTATCCGTTTTACGAAGATAGTTACAAATTGGTAGAAGCACCTTATTTAGGTATGGAGCATCAAAGCAGCGTAACTTACGGAAATGAATATAAAAACGGTTATTTAGGTCGTGATTTAAGCGGAACGGGCTGGGGATTAAAATTTGATTTTATTATTATTCACGAATCAGGCCACGAATGGTTTGCCAACAATATTACATATAAAGATATTGCTGATATGTGGATTCACGAGAGTTTTACCAACTATTCTGAAAGTCTTTTTGTGGAGTATTACTACGGAAAAGAAGCCGGAGCTGAATATGTAAGAGGCTGTAGAAAAGGCATTCACAACGATAAGCCAATTATTGGGCATTATGATGTAAATAATGAAGGATCTGGCGATATGTATCCAAAAGGTGCAAATATGCTGCATACAATGCGCCAGATTATAAATGATGATGCAAAATGGAAATCGATTTTGAGAGGTTTAAACAGTACTTTTTATCACCAAACAGTTACTTCTAAGCAAATTGAAGATTATATCAATACACAATCAGGAATTAATTTCAACAGAGTTTTTGCTCAATATTTGACTACAACTCAAATTCCGGTTTTTGAATATATTTTTAAAAATGGAACTTTAGGTTATCACTGGACAAATTGTGTTTCGAAGTTTGATATGCCGGTAAAAGTAAAAATTAACGGCGTAGAAACCTGGTTGAAACCAACTACAGAATGGCAATCAGAGAAAACCACTAATGAAAACAGAACGTTAGAAGTTGATAAAGATTTTTATGTAACGAGTTCTAATATCGTTGAATAAAAATTTAAAAATTCCAATTTTAAAAATCCCAAATTCCAATTATGGAGTTTGGGATTTTTTTATAATATTTAAACACAATCTTGTCATTCTGAGGAACGAAGAATCTCCGCGAGTAGCTCCGCACACAAAATGACCAATCTTTGTCGAGTTACTTGCGAAGATTCTTCGTTTCTCAGAATGACAGGACTGTCGAGGAATAATATTTTCAATTAACGTTAATTTTAAATTTTGTACGAATATTACCGTTTTATTTCTCTATTTTTAGACTCTATTAATCTGAAAATGAATAAATAAAGCGTAATCCGAAAAGCTTAAGAAACAAAATCAAATCAAACAAAATTATGAAAAGTTTAAAAAACCTAAAAAACATTGAAATTTTAAGTAAGAATGCTCAAAAGTCTATTTCAGGAGGTATTCCTTTATGCGTTATATTATGTGGCGAAGCTGGAGGAGTTATTTCGAATACGCCGGGCAGAGGAGATGTATGTCAGACTGGAACTACGGTTTGCTGTTATTGTAGATAAGGCGCCTTAAAAGTTAAACCGGACAGGTTTTTAAAACCTGTCCGGTTTGTCTTGCGTGCAGTTTGTCATTCTGAGGAACGAAGAATCACAATAGAAATTCCGTTGCTAAAAGAAACAATCTTTGCGGAGTTTCGAGTGTGATCTCTCCTCCGTCGAGATGACAAAAAGGCTTCGAAAACATAGTTTTCGAAGCCTTTTTTTATTGGAATTCAAAATTTAAAAAATTTGGAATTTAATTTTTAGCGGCTATTCAACTTCGCCTTTTCCTTAATAATATCAGCAATTTTTCTATTTTCGATTTTGCTTTCCAGCCACGAAATAATGTCCAAATAAAGGAAAGCTCTTTTCTCGTACGTATTATTTTCAAGTTCTACAAAACGTGTGTGCATTTTTTTGAATTCCTTTTTAATATCGGCAGGATAAAGATTATTCAGACTTCTAAGAAATTTGATAATTTCTTTTTGAACTTCGTGCAAGTCGTTCATTTTTATTAGAAACTTATACGTGTTTTTTATATTATTTTCTAAATAATAATCTTTTCCTAATTCATAATGTGCGATCAACGACAAAAGTCTGGCGAAACACATTAAGTCTTCGCGCATGGTTAAGTTCTTGTTGTTAATGATTTTATCTAAATAATAAATGCATTCTGTATACTTCTCGTTTCCAAAATAAATAGAAGCAATTTTATAGAAAAACAACATTTCGTGATGTTCATCGAGATGTTCGCTGTGAATTTTTAATTTGTCTAAAATCTCCGGAATCAAATATTCGCTTTCAGCAAAAGTACCTTCAAGAATATGCAAATTGAGCTTATTATTGTAGATATATAAAAATGATAGCGACGCAATGTTGTCGTTTACAGGAAATTTAGGATCCTCAATGGTTTCCTCCATAAGAGTTAAATATTTCTTGAAATTCGATTTGTATTTCAACATATATAAAGACTCTAAAAAGTAATGATTTCCCTTTAAAAAGAACACCGGATTTTGATAAATCATATTCGGATTGTCATAAAACAAGGTAACCCATTTATAGGCGTATTTGTAACTCGCCAAAAAATCCTGAACCAGGAAACTGCGCCAAAGATTAGCATTGTAAAACCAGTATTTCTCGCGGAAACCGAATTTGCTTTCGTCTAGTTTGGCAATATGTTTATTAAAATAATCGTCAATGTATTTATATTCTTCATCGCTCTTTACGTAACCGGTCTTTAGCATGATTCCGTACAATTGCAGCGATAAATTTGATAATTTGCTTGAAATTGTATTTCTGTAATTCAGTTCTTTTGCCTGAACGACCAATTCATCGGCGCGACCCTGAATACTTCGTGTAATATATTGAGATTCTATTAGTTTTTCGAACTCAACAATTTCATACGCCATATATTTTTCATCATTTTCAAGCGCAATGATTTTTGTTTTATCCAGAATTTTCAAACTCTGTTTGTACAATCCTTTATTATAGAGAATAACGGCAAAATCTATTTGTTCACGCAATTGATAGCGAATATTCTGGCTGGGAATATTCAATCGAATACTCACTAAAATTTGTTTGTACAAATATGATTTTAAGTTAGATAACTGTACTTTTTTGATGATTCCGCTTTTTAAAATAAGCTTTTCATCATAGGTTTCAGATTTATCTAAAATGTTGAATAATTCGATGAACTTGGTGTTCGAACTTGTTTCTAATCGGCTTGCAAAAATTTTAAACTGTCTTTTTTCAGATTTCGAAAGCGATTTTATTAATACAAATAAGAAATCTTTTTGATGGTTAGCCATTGTAAAATATAATAGTGTAACTTATTGGTTTTTAGTTATTTAATACGTTATAAATTGTGTTATAAACAGTATAATTTCATTAAAATGAATTTCGTACTGTAGAAGTACAATATATATTTGTTATCAAGATGTGAAATTACATTAAATAAATGAATATGAATAGAGAGAAAGTTCAAATTTTTGACACAACTTTGCGCGATGGTGAACAAGTTCCAGGATGTAAGTTAGATACTAAACAAAAATTAGTTATCGCAGAACGACTTGACAAAATGGGAGTTGACGTTATCGAAGCGGGTTTTCCTGTGTCAAGTCCGGGCGATTTTTTATCGGTTTCTGAGATTTGTAAAATTGTAGAAAATGCAACCGTCTGCGGACTAACAAGAGCCGTAAAAAACGACATTGATGTTGCTGCAGCCGCTTTAAAGCATGCTAAAAGACCTAGAATCCACACCGGAATCGGAACATCGCAATCTCATATACTCCACAAATTAAATACTACACCAGAAGATATTATTGCAAGAGCAAAATATGCTGTAGCACACGCAAAATCTTATGTAGAAGATGTTGAGTTTTATGCAGAAGATGCCGGAAGAACAGATAATGCTTTCCTTGCAAAAGTTTGTGAAGAAGTAATTAAATCAGGTGCAACCGTATTAAATATCCCTGATACCACAGGATATTGCCTGCCTGAAGAATACGGAGCAAAGATTAAATATTTGAAAGAAAACGTAAAAGGAATCGAAAACGTAATCCTTTCATGTCACTGTCATAATGATTTAGGAATGGCGACTGCAAACTCTATTGCAGGTGCGATAAATGGAGCAAGACAAATAGAATGTACTATTAACGGTATTGGCGAAAGAGCCGGAAATACAGCACTTGAAGAAGTGGTTATGATTTTCAAACAACATCCTTACCTTAATTTAGATACGAACATCAATACAAGAGAATTGAACGAAATGAGCCGTTTGGTTTCTGAAAGTATGGGAATGATTGTTCAGCCAAATAAAGCAATTGTTGGTGCAAATGCTTTTGCACACAGTTCAGGAATTCATCAGGATGGTGTTATCAAAAACAGAGCAACTTATGAGATCATGGATCCGCTTGATGTGGGTGTAAATGAATCATCAATTATTCTTACAGCAAGAAGCGGAAGAGCTGCTTTGGCTTATCGTGCTAAAAAAGTAGGTTACGAACTTACAAAAGTACAATTAGATATTGTATACATCGAGTTTTTGAAATTTGCCGATATCAAAAAAGAAGTTTTGGATGCTGATATTCATCAGATTATTGAAGCTTCAAAAATTGAAGGTGATTTGATTAGAAGCTAGTTGAAGAGAGAAGAAAGAGAATAGAAGAAAGAGAATAGAAGAAAGAGAATAGAATAAAGAGAATAGAATAAAGAGAATAGACGAAAGAAAAAAGATAAAAAATAAAGATTTAAATACATAAAGAACGAGACGTTATGAATTTGAAAATAGCAGTTTTACCAGGAGACGGAATTGGACCGGAAGTAATTTTACAAGCCAAAAAAGCTTTATACGCTATTGGCGAAGTGTACAATCATGAATTTGTTTTTGAAGAAGCGCTCATGGGAGCAATTGCTATTGATAAAACAGGAAATCCATTGCCGGAGCAAACGCTAAATCTTTGTTTAAATACCGATGCTGTTTTATTTGGTGCTATTGGCGATCCTAAATATGACAATAATCCAAATGCAAAAGTTCGTCCGGAGCAGGGATTATTAAAGCTTCGTAAAGAACTGGGTTTGTTTGCCAACATTCGTCCTATAAAACCTTATAAATCACTAATTGATGCTTCTCCTTTAAAAAGAGAAATTATCGACGGAGCTGATTTTACTATTTTCAGAGAATTAACAGGTGGAGCTTATTTTGGAGCAAAAACATTAAATGAAGAAGGAACACACGCTTCGGATTTATGTGAATATTCAGAAGAAGAAATCACGAGAATTGCACATTTAGCTTTTAAATCGGCACAAAACCGACGCAAAAAGCTGACGATGGTGGACAAAGCCAATGTTTTGGAAACCTCAAGATTATGGAGAAAAGTAGTTCAAAAAGTAAGCGCGAATTATCCGGATGTAGTCTTAGACTTTTTATTTGTAGATAACGCAGCAATGCAATTGATTTTAAACCCGAAACAATTTGATGTGATTTTGACAGAGAATTTATTTGGAGATATTTTATCAGATGAAGCCAGTGTTATTACAGGTTCAATCGGTTTACTGGCTTCGGCATCTTTAGGAGAAAAAAATGCACTTTTCGAGCCAATTCATGGTTCTTATCCTCAGGCAAAAGGAAAAAACATTGCCAACCCAATTGCTTCTATTTTATCAGCAGCAATGTTGTTAGAGCATTTCGGATTATTTACAGAAGCAAATGTGATTTATAAAGCTATCGAAAAAGCAATTGAATATAAAGTAGTTACTGTTGATTTAAAACCAGATTCAAAATTCGGTACAAATGAAGTAGGGGAGTTTGTTTCTAATTTTATTTTCAGCAAGGATGACCTTCTATATTTTAGAAATGATAATGTTCATATCGGGCAATCAACAATTGTTTAATTTTTTTATTAAAAAATTGAAATAAATAACAAGAAGTACTGTAAATGTTGAGATTTTATTTTTTTAGTTCTTAAAGTTTTCATACTTTTGTAACACTAAAAAAATAAAGATGCAAATCTCAATTATTATTACTTCTGTCATTGTTGTCAATGTGTTTAGCACATCTGCATCAGGAATGGTATAAATATAATTGAAAAACTATATTAGAAACCTTCCAAATACTGGAAGGTTTTTTTTTGAATAAAAATTAAAAAAAATAATACAATAATGGAATTAAATAAGTACAGCAAAACCATCACTCAAGATCAAACACAACCTGCAGCGCAAGCTATGTTGTACGGGATTGGTTTAACTGAAGAAGATTTGAAAAAAGCACAAGTTGGTATTGTAAGCATGGGCTACGATGGAAATACTTGTAACATGCACCTGAATGATTTGGCAAAAGACGTCAAAAAAGGTGTTTGGGATGCAGATCTGGTCGGACTTATTTTTAATACCATTGGTGTAAGTGACGGAATTTCAAACGGTACCGAAGGAATGCGTTATTCATTGGTTTCTCGTGATGTTATTGCAGATTCTATTGAAACTGTTGTGGGAGCACAATGGTACGATGGTGTAATTGCAATTCCGGGTTGTGATAAAAATATGCCTGGAGCCTTAATCGCAATGGGAAGATTAAACCGTCCGGCGATGATGGTTTACGGAGGATCAATTCACTCTGGAAAATGGAAAGGTGAATCCTTAAATATTGTATCGGCTTTTGAAGCTTTAGGAAAAAGAGTTAAAAACGAAATTACTCCGGAAGATTTTAAAGGAGTTATTCAAAACGCATGTCCGGGTGCTGGTGCTTGCGGCGGAATGTACACGGCAAATACTATGTCTTCTGCTATTGAAGCATTAGGAATGAGCTTACCTTACAGTTCTTCAAACCCTGCTTTGAGTCAGGAAAAAAGAGATGAATGTCTTGCAGCGGGAGAAGCCATCAAAATTTTATTAGAAAAAGATATTAAGCCAAGAGATATCATGACTCGCAAAGCTTTTGAAAATGCTATTACAATTGTAGCAGTTTTAGGAGGTTCTACAAATGCGGTTATGCACTTAATTGCAATGGCTCACGCTGTAGATATCAAAATTACTCTGGATGATTTTCAGGCAATTAACGACAGAACACCAGTTTTGGCTGATATGAAGCCAAGTGGAAAATATATGATGGAAGATATTCATGAGGTTGGAGGAATTCCTTCTGTAATGAAATATTTATTGAAAGTAGGATTGATTCATGGAGATTGTTTAACCGTAACCGGAAAAACAGTTGCTGAAAATTTAGCTTCAACTCCGGATTTACAAGACGGACAAGAAGTAATTCATGAAATTCAAAAAGCATTAAAACCAACAGGAAATATTCAGGTTTTATATGGAAATCTTGCTTCTGAAGGTGCTGTAGCAAAAATCAGCGGAAAAGAAGGAGAATACTTTGAAGGTCCTGCTGTAGTTTTTGAAGGAGAATTTGAAGTAATTCCCGGATTACAAGCCGGAAAAATAAAACCAGGCAATGTAGTCGTCATCAGGTATTGTGGACCAAAAGGTGGTCCGGGGATGCCTGAGATGCTAAAACCAACATCGGCAATTATTGGTGCCGGATTAGGAAGCAGCTGTGCTCTTATTACAGACGGCAGGTTCTCTGGAGGTTCACATGGCTTTGTCGTAGGACACGTTACACCAGAGGCTTTTGATGGTGGTGGTATTGCACTTGTAAAAGATGGTGATTTGATCGCGATCGATGCAGTAAAAAATACAATCGACCTGAAAATATCTGACGAAGAATTTGCAGCGAGAAAAGCGGCTTGGGTACAACCGCCGTTAAAAGTTACAAAAGGAGTTTTACTTAAATACGCAAGATCGGTTTCAAGCGCTTCTACAGGTTGCGTTACCGATAATTAATTTTACAATAACAATATCAAAAATCAATGACAATGACAAAAATCAAATAGCAAAAAAATAAAAAATCAATTGAAAATTTATAATTAAAATTGATTTTAGACATTGCCATTGAACTTTGATTTTTGAAATTGACATTGATAAAACAAAATATACTATGAAAATATCAGGGGCAGAAGCCGTTATAAGATGTTTATTAGAAGAAGGAGTAGACTTGGTTTATGGATATCCGGGAGGAGCTATCATGCCGGTTTACGACGAATTATATAAATTTCAGGATCAATTACACCATGTATTAGTTCGTCACGAACAAGGTGCAACACACGCAGCTCAGGGATTTGCCAGAGCTACAGGAAAGGTAGGAGTGGCAATTGCAACTTCTGGTCCGGGAGCTACAAATTTAGTAACCGGAATTGCAGATGCACAAATCGATTCTACACCAATGGTTTGTATTACAGGTCAGGTGGGAAAACATTTATTAGGTTCTGATGCTTTTCAGGAAACAGATATTATCGGAATTTCGACTCCGGTAACCAAATGGAATTACCAGATTACTGAAGCTTCTGAGATTCCTGAAATTATTGCAAAAGCGTTTTACATTGCTCGTTCCGGACGCCCGGGACCAGTTTTGATTGACATAACTAAAAATGCTCAGTTTGATGAGTTTGAATTTAGTTACGAAAAATGTACTTCGATCAGAAGTTATATTCCGGTTCCGAAATTAAAATTAGATAAAGTTGCCGAAGCTGCAGCCTTAATCAATAGTGCAAAAAAACCTTTTATTGTTTTTGGTCAGGGAATTATTCTCGGTCAGGCCGAAGAACAATTAAAAGCTTTTATTGAAAAATCAGGAATTCCGGCTGGATGGACAATTTTAGGACTTTCGGCTTTGCCAACAGATCATCCTTTAAACGTAGGGATGTTGGGAATGCACGGAAATTACGGTCCAAATTTATTAACCAACGAATGTGATGTTTTAATTGCTTTGGGAATGCGTTTTGACGACCGTGTAACCGGAAATTTAAAAACCTATGCCAAACAGGCAAAAGTAATTCACTTTGAAATTGATCCTGCAGAAGTTGATAAAAACGTAAAAACAGAAGTTGCTGTTTTAGGAGATGTCAAAGAAGCTTTAAATGCATTATTGCCTTTAATTGATGCAAAATCTCATGATTTATGGCATAATGAATTTAAGGAATTACATAAAATTGAAGTTGAAACGGTTATAAACGAAGAGTTAAATCCAACAAATGGTAAAGGAATCTCAATGGGAGAAACTCTTGAAATGATCAACAGACACTCAAAAGGCGATGCCATTATTGTTTCAGATGTTGGTCAGCACCAAATGTTTGCGTGTCGTTATGCCAAATTTAATTCAACCAAAAGTAATATTACTTCCGGCGGTTTAGGTACAATGGGATTCGCACTTCCGGCTGCAATTGGAGCCAAAATGGGAAGACCGGATCGCGAAGTTGTAGCCATTATTGGTGATGGAGGATTCCAGATGACAATTCAGGAATTGGGAACTATCTTTCAAACAAAAGTTCCGGTAAAAATTGTGGTTCTAAACAATGAGTTTTTAGGAATGGTACGTCAATGGCAGGAATTGTTTTTTGACAACAGATATGCTTCAACAAAAATGATCAATCCAAATTTTGTTGCAATTGCTGAAGGTTATCATATTAAATCTAAGAAAGTTGCAAAAAGAGAAGATCTTGATGCAGCAGTCGCAGAAATGCTGGCTTCAAAAGATTCTTATTTCTTAGAAGTCATGGTAGAAAAAGAAAACAACGTTTTCCCAATGATTCCAACAGGAGCTTGCGTTTCAGAAATTAGATTAAGCTAGAGAAAGAAGTTTCAAGTTTCAGGTTTATTTTGTTTCAAGTTGTAGAAACTTGAAACGTGAAACCTGAAACAAAATAAACTTTAAACAAAAATTACATGGAAGATAAAACATTTACCATATCGGTATATTCAGAAAATAACGTGGGTTTGTTGAACAGAATATCAGGAATATTCTTAAAGCGTCACATTAATATATTAAGTCTAAACGTTTCAGAATCAGAAATAGAGAATGTTTCAAGATTTATCATTGTAGTCAATACAACAGAAAAATGGGTTCAGAATATTGTTGGACAAATTGAAAAACAAATTGAGGTTATAAAAGCATTTTATCATACAGATGAAGAAACTATTTATCTTGAAAATGCCTTATTTAAAATTGCTTCAAGTTTATTGTTTGATGAAAAACAGATTCAAAATATAATTAAAGATAGTCAGTCGACAATTGTAACGGTTTCGCGAGATTTCTTCGTGATTTCAAAATCCGGAAGACGTTCTGAAATTGAAGAATTATACGAAAAATTCAAACCTTACGGCATTATGCAATTTGTGCGTTCAGGAAGAATATCTGTTTCGAAAGAAAAAATGGAAATTTCAACATTATTAGAAGCCCTAAAATAGTATCAATTATAAATTACACTTATTAAATATTTAAAAGAAAATGGCAAATTATTTCAACACACTACCACTTAGATTACAATTAGAACAATTAGGCGTTTGCGAATTTATGGAGCAATCAGAATTTGCAGACGGAATTGCAGCATTAGCCGGAAAAAAAGTTGTTATTGTAGGTTGTGGTGCACAAGGTTTGAACCAGGGATTGAACATGAGAGATTCTGGTTTGGATATTTCATATGCATTACGTGCAGATGCAATTGCTGAAAAAAGAGCATCTTATAAAAATGCAACTGAAAACGGATTTAAAGTTGGTACTTATGAAGAATTAATTCCAACTGCTGATTTAGTTTGTAACTTAACTCCTGATAAACAACATACTGCAGTAGTTACTGCAATTATGCCATTAATGAAACAAGGTTCGACTTTAGCTTATTCTCACGGATTTAATATTGTTGAAGAAGGAATGCAGATTCGTAAAGATATTACAGTAATTATGTGTGCTCCTAAATGTCCTGGTTCTGAAGTTCGTGAAGAATACAAAAGAGGATTTGGTGTACCAACTTTAATTGCAGTTCACCCGGAGAATGATCCAAATGGTGCTGGTCTAGATCAGGCAAAAGCGTATGCTGTTGCAACTGGAGGACATAAAGCGGGAGTTTTAAAATCATCTTTCGTAGCAGAAGTAAAATCAGATTTAATGGGTGAGCAAACTATCCTTTGCGGATTGTTGCAAACTGGATCTATTTTATGTTTTGATAAAATGGTAGAAAAAGGAATCGAGCCTGGATACGCTTCAAAATTAATTCAATACGGATGGGAAACTATCACAGAAGCTTTAAAACATGGTGGTATTACAAATATGATGGACCGTCTTTCTAATCCTGCAAAAATCGAAGCTTACGAAATTGCAGAAGAATTAAAAGACATTATGCGTCCGTTATTTCAAAAACACCAAGATGATATTATTTCTGGAGAATTCTCAAGAACTATGATGATCGACTGGGCTAATGACGATGCTAACTTATTGAAATGGAGAGCTGCAACAGGAGAAACTAACTTCGAGAAAACACCTCCAACTGATGCGTCAATTGCAGAGCAGGAATATTTTGATAATGGAGTTTTAATGATTGCAATGGTAAAAGCTGGTGTTGAATTAGCTTTTGAAACAATGACAGAAGCTGGAATCATCGAAGAATCAGCTTATTATGAGTCATTACACGAATTGCCTTTGATTGCTAATACAATTGCAAGAAAGAAATTATTTGAAATGAATCGTGTAATTTCGGATACAGCTGAGTACGGATGTTATTTGTTTGATCACGCTTGTAAACCGTTATTGGCTGAATACATGAAAAATGTTGAAACAAACATAATTGGAAAACCATTTTCGACTTCAAACGGAGTAGATAATGCGGTTTTAATTGCTGTAAACAAAGAAATCCGCCAACACCCTATCGAAGAAGTAGGAGCATGGTTGAGAGAATCGATGACTGCAATGAAAAAAATTGGATAATAAATTGGGAATTACCACACAGTCGAATGTGATGGGATTTGCACTGTATCATTATTTTATGTAATATTTTGAATTAGTAAGCACTTATTAAGAAAATTAGATATAGATGCATATTGCATTCACTTAACTTCGGTGAGAAAGTTAAGTGAGGCTAATCCCTAAATGAAGGGGCATGTTTTAAACTAAATATGCTTGTTGAAATTTCTGTTTTAATTAATAAAGCTGCTGCTATTTTCAAAATAAAGCATGGCATTGTAATACAGAATTACAAAATTAATTGTTATTGAAATTGTTAAAATCAAAAGGCATGATATTTATTTATCGTGCCTTTTTTGTAGAACGCATTTTTAGTTCAAAACACATATTTTTATATTAAACACATAAAAAAGCGCTATTTTTTTTAATATGTGTTTTTAATTGATAAAATTTATGAATTAAATAATTTTAAGAATACGTCGAGATTTAATACATTTATAAAAAAATTCCAAAAACATATGAGTTATTATAAAATTGAAAATTTAGAACAATATTTTAAACATTACAATAAGTCAATAAGGGAACCAAGGAAGTTTTGGGGGAAAATAGCTGAGGAAAATTTTACCTGGTACCAACAATGGGATAAAGTAGTAGATTTTAATATGGCCGAAGCCGAAGTAAAATGGTTTACTGAAGCTAAAGTTAACATTACCAAAAACTGTATCGACAGACATTTAAGCAAAAGAGGAGAAAAAACGGCAATTATATTTGAACCAAATGATCCCTCAGAAACTGCTTTACATATAACGTATAACGAATTATACGAAAGAGTATCAAGAATGGCGAATGTTTTGCGTGAGCAAGGTGTTCGAAAAGGAGATCGTGTTTGTATTTATTTACCAATGATTCCTGAATTGGCAGTTGCTGTATTGGCTTGTGCCAGAATTGGAGCCATTCACTCTGTTATTTTTGCGGGTTTTTCAGCGTCTGCTGTTACTGCAAGAATTAACGATTGCGAATGTAAAATGGTAATTACTTCTGATGGTGGATACAGAGGAAACAAAACAATTGATCTTAAAGGAATTGTTGATGAAGCTTTAGATACTTGTCCTACAGTTGAAAAAGTTTTGGTTGTAAAAAGAACCCAGACTGAAGTTAAAATGAAAGACGGTCGTGACGTTTGGTTGCAGCCATTATTAGACGCTGCTATAGACAATAGCGTTGCGGAAATTATGGATGCCGAAGATCCTTTGTTTATTTTATATACTTCAGGATCAACAGGAAAACCAAAAGGAATGGTTCATACTACGGCTGGTTATATGGTTTACACGGCTTATACCTTTAAAAACGTATTTAGCCACGAAGAAAATGATATTTTCTGGTGTACTGCAGATATTGGATGGATTACAGGTCACTCATACATTTTATACGGACCTCTATTAAACGGAGGAACAACCGTAATTTTTGAAGGAGTGCCATCTTATCCTGATTTCAGTCGTTTTTGGGATATTATCGAAAAACATAAAATCACACAATTCTATACAGCGCCAACAGCAATCCGTTCATTAGCAAAAGAAAGTTTAGATTATATTCAAAAATATCCTCTAAAATCGCTTAAAGTTATTGGATCTGTTGGAGAACCAATCAACGAAGAAGCATGGCACTGGTTTAACGACCACGTTGGAGATAAAAGATGTCCGGTGGTTGATACCTGGTGGCAAACCGAAACCGGTGGAATCATGATTTCGCCAATTGCTTTTGTAACACCAACAAAACCAACGTACGCCACTTTACCATTACCAGGAATTCAGCCTGTTTTGATGGATGAAAAGCGCAACGAAATTGAAGGAAATCAAGTTGTTGGTAGTTTATGTATTAAATTTCCTTGGCCGGGAATCGCCAGAACAATCTGGGGAGATCACCAACGTTATAAAGACACTTATTTCTCTTCTTTCCCTGGAAAATATTTTACAGGAGACGGAGCATTAAGAGACGAAGTTGGATATTACAGAATTACAGGTCGTGTAGATGATGTCGTAATTGTTTCAGGTCATAATTTAGGAACAGCGCCTATCGAAGATGCAATCAACGAGCATCCTGCAGTTGCAGAATCTGCAATTGTTGGTTTCCCTCACGATATAAAAGGAAATGCATTGTATGGTTATGTAATTTTGAAAGAAACAGGAGAAGTTAGAAATAAAGAAAACTTGTCTAGAGAAATCAACCAATATATTTCAGACCATATTGGGCCAATTGCTAAACTAGATAAAATTCAGTTTGTTTCTGGTTTACCAAAAACACGTTCAGGAAAAATTATGCGTAGAATTTTACGTAAAATTGCAGAAGGGGATTTTTCTAATTTCGGAGATACTTCAACTTTATTGAATCCTGAAATTGTAGAAGAAATTACAAAAGAAAGAATTGCTTAATTCTCATTGAAATAAAACAAAAATGCCTCTTAAAATTTAAGAGGCATTTTTTTTATTATATAATGTTTGCCGTGTGTCATTTCCAGGAACAAGAAATCACACTAGAATTTCCACAAAGAAAATCGCCAATCTTTGTTGAGTTACGAGTGTGATTTCTCGTTCCTCGAAATGACAAGCTAAATCAGCAATGCTTTACGTGGCTTCGACTTCGCTCAGCCTGACAATGGCAGCATTCCTTTTTATCCTTGTCAAAGATTTTCAAACTTAAATCCCTTACATGAACTTATATGGTTCAAAAAAAAACTATTTAATTCCCAACCTCGATTTTAATTTCAAAAACAAAAGCGCAATTCGATAAGCATCTTCAGAAGAAGAATTTCTATCGCTTTTTGGGATTTTGAAAATTTCTCCTAAATCGTCAAGTGAAAATTGTTTGTCGTTAATGTCCGTTAATTTGCGATACATCATATCAACATCCAGCGCTTCATTTTTCAATCTTCCACAATCGAGACGTTCAAGAGCGCTATTAAGCATTTCTATATCAAAATTAATATGATGTCCTACCAAAACTGCATTCCCTACAAAATTAATAAAAGCTTCCAAAGCCGCCGGCTCTTCCATTTTTATCATTTTGCTTTCGATAATAAACTCATTAGAAAGCCCATTATCATGCAGGAATTTGTATTGTAATAAAACAGATTCAAAACTATCTTTAATTACAATACTGTCATCAATAATAGAAAAGGCACCCAAAGATAGAATTACATCCTTATTCGGGTTTAAGCCAGAAGTTTCAGTAGATAAAACTACAAATCTGTTAGGCTTTGTTTCGAATTTGGTTAAGTAATCCTTCCAAAAATCAGGATATTCTTTGTTTATATTTTTAATCCAGTCTAACATATTTATGAAAATTGCGTAAGTTGAAACTTGCTCTTGATTAATTCTTCAAGATCTTTCATTGGCGTTAGAGCATTTTTTAATTTCTCTCTATCTGTTTTTGACATTTCTTTTATATTGATATATTGCCCGGAATCGTCATTTTTTAATCCCTCAACAGTTCTGAATTTTGATAATATTAGAAAAGCCTCTGCACAGCTTAAATATATTTCTGCATTTTTAGAATCCGTTATTGCTAATTGTTTGAATCTTAGATAAGTATTCTGAATTCCTTTTATGTTAGAATTTAAAATAAGTAAACGAGCTCCATCAATCAAAGGCATTAAAGCACGGGTTTTAATATCAAATTTACCTTTTTGCGGACCTTCTTCTTCAACAATAAATTTTTTGAAAAAGCTCAGAGGAGAATTTCTTTTTAAAGCATCATTTCCTAGAAAATCAAAGAATAAAGTATTGTTAACTGCATTTTTGAAAATTACCCCTTCAATGGCTTCTTCAATTTTTGGTTCGCCAAAAACGATCTCATAATCAAAGAAAATACTGCTCAAATCATTACTATTTTCACCTGGAGTATTCATCCAACTGTTGTATTGTTTTGTCCAGTCAGTCAATGACTTACACCATAACATGTTACTTCCCATATGCCCGTTAGGGCAAAGTTCGTAACCCACTTTTTCAAGTATTGCAGTTGTTCTTTTAGCCAGTCTTAAAAAATAATCTTTTACGTCTCTGTATTTCTCCGGTGTAACATCTTCAAAAACTAAAATACTATCCTGATCGGTAAGTAAAAGCTGTTCTTTACGTCCTTGACTACCAATGCTTAACCATGCAAATCGAGCAGGAGGAGAGCCTAAATCTAAAATAGACAATTCTACCGCACGCTTAATTATTGCCAGATTAATTTCGCTGGCAATATTACTGACATGTGAAAGTGGAATATTTTTTTGAATCGAATTCTGAATCAAATCAGATAAACGATCACGAATTTGTTTCAAATCTTTTGGAAGCTGAGAACGTTTGATTTCTTTAATCAAAACTCCGGGATTACTGGCCTGAGCTACAATTAAATCATGTTCAGAAATAATTCCCTTAACAGCAGATTTACTCGTTCCGTCTTTGGTAACACATAAATGGGTAACGTTATGTTTTAACATAAGTAGCTGTGCCTCAGCAAGCGAAACGTTCTCTAAAACGGTAACAACCGGCGACGACATGATTTTGTCGATGGTTTCAGTAATAGGATAGCGGCCTGTAGCAATTTTCGAAGACAAATCAGCATCAGTAACAATACCAATTGGATTATTTTTTTCTGTAACTACAATATTATCTACCATAGATTCTGTCATTAAAATAGCTACATCTTTTACAATGCGGTTTGCTTCTGTTTTTAATGGCGAATTATTATAGGTAAGTGTCTGTAAATATTGCATTTCTGACTGTTGATCAACATAAAATGAAGTTTCAGAAATCATTTTTCCGTTAGAACTTGAACTGTCTTTTGTATGTCTCGAATTTACAGCAAAATTTTCCAGTAAGAAATTTAAAACATCAGAATTATTGGCTACAAAAGGTCTAAAAACCGCGATCGGAATAGCATAAATAATGCTTTCTTCACGTGCTTTTGCAGTCATCATGTAGTTATTTTTGGCAAAAAACGGACGTAATCCAAAAATATTTCCTTCGTGACATTTATTAATAATAGTTTCCTCGGCATCTGCAATTGTAGTCAGATTTACAACGCCCGAAGCCACAACATAAAAACTATCATGCAAAGGATCGTTATTTTCAAACAATACCGCGTGTTTCTCTAAATTGATAACACGAATATTGCTTGCAATATCAGCTAATTCCTGAAAAGTTAAGTTGTTAAATGGCGGGTATTCTTTTAAAAAATCTGCAATATGCTCAGCAATTGTATTCATATGTTTGATAATTTTTTTAAAGTATCGAATGTAAAAATAATAAAATAAACCCTTACAATGAAAGCATCACGATCAGAATATGGTTATTATTAAAAAATCATTAGATTTTCTTTTTTTAAAACGATTTAGACGTTTTTTTTTGACTTTAATCGATAAATTCTAAGTAGTTTTCTAAAAATGAAGTGTAAGATTATTTAGATAAATATTTATTTGAGTGTTGAAATGGAATTTATTGTAAAAGATTAATGCAGAGTGGTTTCTCAAAAAGTCTATTTTACATAATATAAATTATAGTTCAAAATACATATATCTGAAATATACCTTTACTCGTATAATTTCGTCAGAATTGTTTCTTCTGGTACTAAATCAGCTCCACCACGTTTGTTAAACTGTAAAACGCCATCATTTACAAAAAGAACCGCGCTCGCAGAACCATTCTTGCTTTTGATATTTATTTGTGCTTTTTCACCAAGCGCATATACATATCCGGTAATTTCCATAACGCCTGTAACAAATTTTTCATTGCTGCTTGTAATTTCCGCAGTTCCAAATATTTTCTTGTTAGATTCTGCCATATTTAATTTTAAAATATATTCTTTGCTACAGCTTTTGCAATTTTCGGTGCTCCAGATTCCAGTAAAAGAATTTGTTTGAGAATATGTTGAAAAAGAAAAAAATAACAGCAACAGAATAATTTTTTTCATTAGAATGAAAATTTTAAATAAATTTGATTTTCAAATATAAATTAAAAAAGCATCACTTTCGTGACACTTTTAAATTATAACATTTCGTTATCTGAATTAGATTTTGGTCTGATAAACAGATTTTCCGTCTAAGGAAACTTCAACCTGACCCGTTTTTTCTGTAAATGTTGTTCGTAAAGCGCTTCCTTTAAAAAGCGAAACATCTCCGTAAACTTTTCCAGTTTCGTCTGAAGTATATTCGAACAATAGTTTTTTATTATCCGGCTCAATTCCAATTTTATAGCTGGAAAATTTTGTTCCTTTTAAATCAAATGATTGTTGAGAATCAATAATTTTTCCATCGGCATAAAAATTTGTAATAGCTTTATTAAGTGTAATGTCGGGATAATATTTGTTTACTTTTTCAAGCAAAGAATACTGTGCCGGATTTGCATCTTCTAATTTAGATGTAATGGTTTGGGCGAAAGAAATTGATGTTGTAATAAATGCTAATAGTAAAATGTACTTTTTCATAATTTTTAATTTAAGATTATCGTCTTCAAAACACTTTTGAAAGCCGAATGTTCAGAAAAACCAGGTCCCTTTTTTGAGATATAAAAGGTTTCTCTATCTAACAAGGTAGGAAATATTTACCTTTGCCGAAAATTAAAAGCAATTTTTTAAGAAATGACAACAAAAAAATATATTCAACTTATTCTTATTTTAGGTTCTTTAACAGCTCTTGGTCCTTTTTCAATCGATATGTATTTACCCGGTTTTTCTGGTATTGCAAAGGATTTGCACACCACTGTAGCTAAAGTTTCGATGAGTTTATCCAGTTATTTTATCGGAATTTCTGCAGGACAATTGCTTTACGGACCTTTATTGGATCGTTTTGGACGCAAAAAACCTTTATTTATTGGTTTACTGGTTTATATTTTGGCTTCTTTAGGCTGTGTTTATGTCGCTAATATTGATGCTTTTATCTTTTTGCGTTTCATTCAGGCGATTGGTAGTTGCGCTGCCACGGTTGCTTCTGTTGCTATGGTTCGTGATTTATTTCCTGTAAAAGATATTCCCAAGGTATTTTCATTATTGATGCTTGTTCTTGGGCTTTCGCCGATGTTGGCGCCAACAATCGGTGGTTATGTTACCGAAGATTATGGCTGGCATACTGTCTTTTTTATTCTAATGTGTATGGGAATTGCTATTTTAATAGCGGCTCAAGTTGGTTTACCAAATAGTTTTAAACCGGATACTTCGATTTCATTAAAACCAAAACCCATTATAAATAACTTTTTAAAAGTATTAAAAGAACCGCAATTTTATACTTACGCATTTACAGGTTCTATCGCTTTTTCGGGCTTATTTACTTATGTAGCGGCCTCTCCTATAATTTTTATGGATATTTATCATGTAGATGCTAAAACATACGGATGGATTTTTGCTTTTATGTCAGTAAGTTTTATTGGTTCAAGTCAATTGAATTCTGTTTTATTAAAGAGATTTTCGAGTGAGCAAATGATTTTTGCAGCCTTAATTGCTCAATCTGTAATCAGTATTGTTTTCCTGATATTAGCAGTAAATAATCTTTTAGGATTATATCAGACGATCACAATGTTGTTTTTATTTTTAGGCTGTCTGGGAATTTCAAATCCAAATACTGCGGGGCTTACAATGGCTCCGTTTGCCAAAAATGCCGGAAGCGCTTCAGCCTTAATGGGTGCAATTCAATTAGGATTGGGAGCTTTAGCTTCTTTTGCTGTTGGGGTTTTTGTAAAAGATTCTGTTTGGCCAATGGTGATTATTATGACATCAACAACAGTAATTGCATTTATAGTTTTGAATATTGGAAAGCGTTTTATCAAGGAAAAGATAGAAATTTCTGGGGATGATGATGTTTTAGTTGCACATTAGATTATTAAATTCCAATCCTTAAACTTCCGGATAAATTCCAAAGCCAGCTGCATTGTAACGCAGTATTGTAAACTAAAGTTTATACACATTTTTATTTTGACGAAGGAGAAATCACACGCATAAAATAAAAGCCCGAATGATAGATTCGGGCTTTTTATTGGACTTTGGAATTTAAAATTTTACTGTCTCTTCTCTGGTCTAATAATCATTCTAAGAGATTGATCTCTTGCAAAATAAGCTACCATCCAATTCCAGAATGTGTTAATTCTGTTTCTGTAGGTGATCAAAGAAATTAAATGGATAAATAACCAAATAATCCAGGCAAAAAATCCATTGAAATGCCATTTGGGACTTGGTAAATCTACTACGGCTTTGTTTTTTCCAATAATTGCCATAGAACCTTTATCGTTGTAAACAAACGGTTTAAGCGGTTTATTTTTAACGATTGCTTTAAAGTTTTTGGCTAAATTTAAACCTTGCTGAATTGCAACCTGTGCGACTTGTGGATGTCCGTCAGGGAAATTTTTATCTCCGGCCAAAATTGCTGTATCACCAATCGCGTAAATATTTTCGAGTCCGTTTACTTTATTGTATTGATCTGTGGCCATACGGCGACCACGGCCATAGCTTTCTTTCGGAATTCCGTCAAAAATTTTAGCCGAAACTCCCGCAGCCCAAATTAAATTTTTGGTTTTGATGGTGTCTCCATTTTCAAAATGAACTGTATCATCTACATAATCAACAACTCTGGTATTTAGTTTTACTACAACACCTAGTTTTGTAAGTGCTTCGAGTGTATCTTTTTGAGAATCTTTACTCATTGGCGCCAACAAAGCATCTCCTCCATCAACTAAATAAACATTACTGGCTGAAGTCTCTAATTCAGGATATTCCTTGAGCAGGATATTTTTTCGCATTTCGGCAAACATTCCCGAAACCTCTACTCCTGTTGGTCCTCCTCCGGCAACCACAATTGTCAATAATTTACGACGCTTGCGAATATCTTTGGTAATAGCTGCTTTTTCAAGATTTTTAAGCAATGCATTTCGCATTTCGATGGCATCATTTAAGGTTTTCATCGGAATGGCGTTTTTCATCACATTTTCCATACCAAAATAACTTGTTTCAGCGCCTGTGGCAAAAACCAGATAATCGTATGTTAATTCGCCATTATTTAAAATTATTTTATTTTCGGCGGGAACTACAGAAAGTAGTTCTCCCAAACGAAATTGTAGATTTTTTTTACCGGCAAAAAACTTTCTGAAAGGATAACTAATGCTTGATGGTTCTAAAAAAGCAGTTGCAACCTGATATATTAAGGGTGGAAAAAAATTATAGTTATTTTTATCTACAAGCGTTACTTGTATTTCAGGCTGATTAACAAGTTCTTTTGCAAGATTTATCCCTGCAAAACCGCCTCCTATTATGACTATATTCATATGTATTTTTATTTAAGTAGGATTTATGAGTAAAACTGTTTCTGCTTGTAGCAGTTCTATAAATTTAACATTATAATTCCAGATACAAAAAACAATTTTGAGTTTTCTGTTAAAAAATTATGGAATTAATTACTCAATTTAAGTTTCATCATAAGGTCGGTTTGCTCGTCATCACCTAGTTTAAAAATGTGTTTGTCAAATTCTACAAAACCATTTTTTTGGTAAAAATTTATGGCTCTTCCGTTTTCCTCCCAAACGCCAAGCCACACGTATTCAGCATTTTTTTCTTTTGCAATTTCAATGGCTTTGTCGTAAAGTAGTTGCCCGACTTTTTTTCCGTGAAATTCTTTTGAAACATAGATTCTCTCAATTTCAAGCGCTTTGCTGTCTTTCAATTCTGTTTGAGAATCTCCAAAATTTACTTTTAAATAGCCAATTACTTCATTTTCAAGAATAGCGAAGTAAAATTCAGAATCTTCATTGGTAAGTTCGGCAGTTAGTTTTTCATATGAAAATCCTTCATCCAGATAGGCATCTAAGTTTTCTTTAGAATTATGTTCAGAAAATGTTTCCTCAAAAGTTTGTCGGCCAATCTTTTGTAAATCATCAATTTCGCTAATCGATATTTTTTTTATAATAATATTTGCTGCCATTTCAATCGTATTTTAGAGTTCAAATTGTCATTTGCTCATAAAAATACAACATAAATTGGCTAAATCAAGTTATCGAAATATTACTTTTTGAATTTTTTAACAGGTTTTTCTGCGACTTCAACTTTGTTCTGTAAAACGTAATTTGCCATTAGTTTTTCAATTAATTCATCCTTAGTAAGATGGTGAAAAACTGTTTTTACATTCGTTTTTAAATCTGCTGAAAGATCGTGATTTGGCTTGGTTTTGAAGATTTGTTTTGCCCATAAAAGCATATTATTTTCTTCTAAACTTACTGCTGAAGGTTTTTGGAATTTGGTAAATTTAATTCCTAATTCTTTTTCAAATTCCGGAATTTCAACTGTTTCTTCCTCTTGTAAAACGGTTAACGAAAGCCCCTTTGCTCCTGCCCTTGCGGTTCTTCCACTTCTGTGAACGTAGTTTTCATAAGTGTCAGGCAAGTGGTAATTTACCACGTAAGAGATTTCTTTTACATCTATTCCTCTCGCAGCCAAATCTGTAGCGACCAAAATATTAATATGTCCTTCACGAAATTGTTCCATAATTCTATCACGAATTCCTTGTGATAAACTACCGTGAAGTGCTCCGGATGAAAAACGATTTATAGCCAGATTTTTAGCTAATTTATTAACTGCAGCTTTGGTTTTACAGAAAATGATTCCGCGTTCGCCATCCTTCGAGTTTAAAAAATGCATTAAGACATCTAACTTTTCAATTGGGTCAACCACAATATATTCATGATCAATTCCTTGGTTACCAACAGTTTCCATATTGGCGCTAACCTGAACTACGTTTTTATTTAAGTAATTCTGAATCAATTGTTTGATTGTTCCCGGCAAAGTTGCTGAGAATAATAAAGTGCGGTGTTTTTTAGGAAGTTCAGCTACAATTTCGTCTAAACTTTCTTTTAAGATTGAAACCATTTCGTCGGCTTCATCCAAAACTAAATATTCTGTTTGTTTTAAATCAACCGCTTTACGCTGAATCAAATCGATTAAACGTCCTGGTGTTGCTACAACAATATGTGTAGGTTGCGAAAGACGTTCAATTTGTGGTTTTATGGGGATTCCGCCACAAGTTGCAGCGATAGAAATATTCGGAATATGTTTTCCGAAATCTTCTAAATTTCTAAAAATCTGTTGTCCCAATTCTCTGGTTGGTACCAAAATAACAGCCTGAACAACTGGTAATTCTGTATTAATTAATTGCAATAAAGGCAATCCGAAAGCGGCTGTTTTTCCTGTTCCGGTTTTGGCTAAACCTACAACATCGTGAATTTCATTTAAAAGCAGCGGAATTGTTTTTTGTTGAATTTCTGTTGGTTCAACAATGTTCAACTCGTTTAGAGCTTTTAAAATTGGTGCTGAAACTCCTAATGATGAGAATTGTTTAGACATTTTTTATTTTAGATTTTAGAGTTCTGATTTTAGATTTTCTGCCACAGATTACTCAGATTAAAATGATTTTTATTTTTTTGCTTCAAGTTTACTTAACCGCAAAGTTCGCAAAGGTTTATGCCAGGAACGCAAGTTACACTTTGCGCACTTTGCGAAAAACTTTGCGAACTTTGCGGTAAAATTATGTTTAAAGCTAACAACCTGAAACTTGAAACCTGAAACATTTTTTTAACCTTCTTATCAATCCGGTTCGTTCATGATTTTTTCACGGTATTTTTTACCGATTAATAAAGTCATGTTCTTTTTATAATCTTCAACCAGCCATTCGCGGTAGTTTTTACTGCACTGGCTCAGGCATTTTGCATAACGTTTAATACGGCATTCAATATCATCATCCAATTCTTTCCCTAAAGATTTTGCTTCTTGCAAAGTTTCGGTATTATCAACACACATTGCGGCATGTTGTTCTAATGACTTGTCTAATACGATTTTAGAACGTAAATTTTGTTTAATCGCCAATTTGTGTTCTTCATCAACATCAAAAGTAACTTCTGCTGTTTTACTGAATTTCGCGCGTAATTCTGGCGGCATGCTGTATTTAAAATACATTTCGATTTCTGTATCATCACGTAAATTCTCCAAATAAAATTCAGGTGATTTAAAGATATGCTGCCAGTTTACCGGTTCGCTCCACAAACCAAAACGTGCTGCATTATTTCCCAAATCGATAACCGTAAATTCGTCTTTACCAGGTAATTTACGAGATCCACGACCAATCATCTGGTAGTATAATGTCAACGATTTTGTTGCTCTGTTTAAGATAATAGTTTCAACAGTTGGCTCATCAAAACCAGTAGTCAAAATTCCAACCGAAGTTAAAATCGCATCCGGAGTTTTCTTAAACCAGGCCAAAATATCTTTACGTTCTTCAGAGCTGCTTGTGTTATCCAGGTGTCTGATATCGTAACCTGCTTCTCTAAAAGTTTCATATACATATAATGACGTATGAATACCATTGTTGAAAATCAGTGTCTTTTTACCCAATGAACGCTCTGTATAAGCATGCAGTAATTTTTCCTGCATGATTGTGTTGGTATATAAATCATCTGAAGATTTTACGGTATAATCTCCATTAATACCCACTTTTAATGATGTTAATCCAACATCATAGCTATAAGTGGTAGCTTTTGCCAAAAAGCCTTTGTCAATTAACGAGCTAATTGTGTCTCCCACAATAAGTTCATCATAACTCTGGTGCATTGGTAATTTTATATTCGAACTCAAAGGCGTTGCTGTTACTCCAAGAATAAAAGCATTTTTGAATGAGTTTAATAATTTTCTAAAGGAATTGTAATGCGCCTCATCAATAATAACCAAACCAATATTGTCAAGATGTAATTTCTCGTCATTGATACGGTTTTTTAAAGTTTCGACCATTGCCACAAAACAAGAATAATCGTTTTGATCAGGTAACTCTTTTACTTTACTATTGATGATTTTATTAGAAACACCAAAGCCTTTCAACATTTTTGAAGTTTGCTTACAAAGTTCTATACGGTGCGTTAAAACAACTACTTTTTTATCATTATTTGCTAAATAACGACGAACGATTTCAGAAAAAATTACAGTTTTTCCTCCACCTGTAGGTAGTTGATACAATAAATGATGTTGAGCTGGAGCATTGTCTAAACGTTCAAAAATGGCGTCGATATCGCCTTTTTGGTATGCATAAAGTTCTTTTTTCTCTTCTCTTTCTATTTCTAAAGTGTTTTGAGACATTGTTTATTTTTGGATTTTTGCAAAAATACATCTAAAAAACAGTTATCCATCCTATTTTAATTTAAAATAAATGATTTTTTTTAATAAGATTTTTTATGAGAAGTGTTTTTATAAGTCAATTTTATCTAAAATTATCTCAAAATCGTTTTTATTTTTCCATTTTTGTTGAATAGTTTGCTGTTGGATCGCAATTATTCTTGTGTTAAATTCATTCAAAATTCCATTCGAAATAACAAAATTTAACGCTTGCTCAAAAGAATTAAACATACTTTTGTAAAACAATTCCTGCTTAATAAAATTGTTAGATGAGAAAGTTTGTGCTATTTCGATATTATACAACATCAAATCGGCAATAATAAACGAATCAACACCTAAAGAAATGAAATGTTTGATGATTTTTTGAGCAACAGATCGCCTCATTTTTGCTTTTGGACGCCATTTTGCATTTGGCTTTTTTACCGGGAAATATTCATGCGAAATTTTGACTTTGCTTTCCTGCAATAATTTGTCTTCTTTTGGATTAAAAGCAAAATCATAATACACTTTTACCGGACTAAATTTCTCGTACAATTCGATAATTTGTTCCTCAAGTTGTTCCTTATTTAAATCGGCTAAATATTTTTTTAAATCGCGCTTGCTCATTATCAAAGTTTAAGGATACAAAGTTAAATTACTTTTACCATTCATACTCTAATAATCAACCATAATACTTAATTTTGACGCATTAAATTTAAAAACCAAATATATGCTCAAGATTTTTAAGGTTACCGCAATTTTAGAAGGGATTTCCTATTTAGTTTTATTTGCCAATATGCTTATCATAAAAACAAATAATCCTGAACTTTATCATACATTATTACGTCCTTTAGGAATGACTCACGGCGTATTATTTATCGGATATATATTGTTGGCTTTTTTACTGAAAAAACCTCAAAACTGGGATTTAAAAACTTTCGGAATTATACTAATTGCTTCGCTTATTCCGTTTGGAACTTTCTATATCGAGAAAAAATATTTAGAAAATAATGCATAAACTTTTGGATAAAATATTTAACTTTTTATATCCGCTTTTTCGGGATTGGGGAATGAGCCGCAACTTTGCGTCCTACACCAGTCTTGTGTTTAATATTGCCATTATGGTGGCTTTGGCTTATGCCATTTATTATATTGCCAAATTTGTTCTGGTGACGCTTACGGCGGTTTTTGCGCAGCGTACCAAAACCAAATTTGATGATTATTTGGTTCATAATAAAACCACAAAATATACTGCTTATTTAATTCCGTTTTTCTTTATTTATAAAGCTGTTCCTGTTATTTTAGATAAATACGAATATTGGGAAGGACTTTTTGGAAAAATAGTTGGCGTTTATATTGTTTTGCTGACTTTATGGATCGTCAGAACGATTTTTAATTCCTTACGGGATTATCTAAAACAAAAACCGGAATACAGCGATAAACCTATCGACAGTTTTGTGCAGGTTATCATGATCGTGCTCTGGATTTTTGGTGTTGCCATGATTATTTCGACTTTATTCGGAATTAAAAAAGGCGAATTGCTTACTATTTTAGGGACACTTTCGGCAATTATCATCTTGATTTTCAGGGATACTATTTTAGGATTTGTTTCCAGTGTTCAGGTTGCTATAAACGATATGGTTCGCATTGGCGACTGGATTACAATGGATAAATTTGGTGCCGATGGTGATGTAATCGAAATTAATTTAACGACTGTAAAAGTTCGAAATTTTGATAATACCATTACCACAATTCCCACTTATGCACTGAGTTCCGATTCGTTTCAGAACTGGCGAGGCATGCAAAAATCTGACGGAAGACGCATTAAAAGGCATGTTTTGATAAAAAGCAGCAGCATTCGTTTTCTTCATAATGAAGATTTGAATCAGATGAAAAAAGTACAGCTCATTTCGTCTTATATAGAAACCAGACAAGCCGAAATTGAGAAATACAATGCTTTGCACGGTGTTGATAAAAGCCTTGCACTAAACGGTAGAAACATGACTAATTTAGGTTTGTTCCGAAAATATATCATTCAGTATCTCGTAACGCATCCGGGTTTGAATAAAGACATGCATATTATGTGCCGTCAGTTACAATCGAGCGCACATGGAGTTCCGTTAGAGATTTATGCTTTTTCGAGCGATAAACGCTGGGCAAATTACGAATACATTATGGCCGATATTTTTGATCATGTAATGGCTTCGGTTATTTATTTTGATCTGGAAATTTTCGAATTACCATCGCAGATTGGGCCTTTAGATTAAATAAAAGTTCAGGTTTCAGATTGCTTTACTTTTAAACTAAAGTCTATACGTATTAGTAAACCCGACAGGTCTTTAAAACGTGTCGGGTTTGTCATTTATAGAACCTGAACCTGAAACGTGAAACAAAAAAATTACTCTTTTTTCACTTCTTCAAAAACAAATTTTGGCTCGTTAAAACTCAGCGTTCCCTGAATAAAGCAAGGAAGATTCATGAAAGTGCCAATTACGCCATTTCCAAGTACTAATTTGTTTTCTTTTTTAAGCAAAGCCAATGGAACTCTTTTCCAGCTTCCTCCGTTAGAAATATAATGAAAATCGCCGGTTAAAGTATTTCCTTTTATATCGCCTCTCACATCGCCGGAATCTTTTCCTGTTTTGTAATATGATATTTCATAACGTCCGTAAAAACGTTTATCGCTTATACTAATGTCTAAAGTTGCTGTATCACTGCCACTTACGGCCCGATAAAAAGCATGATTGTATTTGTCTTTTTTCTCTTTAGAATTACAGGAAATTAGAAAAACAAAGAGCAAAGAAACAATTAAAAATTTTTGAAACATTTTGAGTTTTTTTATTCGGTTAAAATCCTATAACAAATTAAAGTTAAGCTTAAATAAACTTACGCGTTTTATATTGCAAAAAAATAATTATAATGAGTTTCGTGTTTTATTTTTTTCTAAATTTAAAGAAAAAACATGGCAGAGAGAGACACTTTTTTAAAAGAATTCAGAGGCGAAACTTTAGGAACTGTAAGTGCTCAATCTTCGGCAGATGAGTTGTTTCAGAATCAAACGATTAGGCCTATTTTAAAACTCCAAAATGATTTATTTATTGCAGTTTTCATCAATTATGTAAAGAAAAACAAAGCCGATTTTTATTCGTATTCAGTTGAAAAGAAAATTCAGACGATTGAAAACTCCATTCAAAAAGATATTAAATTCCGTAATTCTTTAAAAGGAATTGTTATGGCACTTTTTACTATTGAAGAATACGATACTTATATTCAAAATTCATCGAGTTTAAACAAAAGAATGATGAATCTATTAATTGACCGATTGAAAAGTCAGGTGCAATTGTTTGAGTTGGAATCGAATTCGAATTAGATTTTCTTTAAATGATAATAGAAATCGTAGGAAAAAACCAAAGTTTAGTCGCTTATAACGAAGGTGAACTATTGTTTTACTCGACAATCGAATCTAATTGGTTTAGTAGAATCATAAAAATATACAATCCTTATGATGTTGTAGCTTTAGAATTAAAAGTTGATGCTTTTTCTTATGAAATTTTACATCAAAACAAATTTATGACCAAGCTTATATCCAGGATAAATAACGAATATATGATTTTTGATAATGACAAGCGTTTAGATATTAAATCGACCTATTTCATTGCTCTAAATAATAATTGCAATTATTTTTTTGAAGGAATAAAAACAGCTCATTTAAAACAAAAGATTATGAGTTTTTCAACTAAATTTTTATTAACTATAAATGATGAAAATTTAGAATTTCTGGATCAGATAATTTTTCATGTATTATCAATAAAAACTGGATTTTTAATCGATTAAAATTCCTCAAAAAAATAATTAATGTTCAGTCAATTCCGAAATAAAATCCCTCTCGACGACGCAAAATGGGTCGAATACACCAACCATTTCAATCGCATTGAAGTTCCTGCAAAAACAACACTTTTAGAAGAAGGCGAAATTTCAAAGAAGCTTTTTATTATTGAAAAAGGTTGTATTAGAGTTTGGTTTAACAATAACGGAAAAGATTTGACGACGCAGTTTTTCTTCGAAAATCAAAGTGTCGCTTCTATTGAAAGTTTCATAAAACAATTCCCAAGTCCAGTTGTTATCGAAACCATTGAGCCTTCTGTAATTTGGTGGATATCTAAAAACGATATGGATAAAATTCTGGAAGAAGTAAAAGAAATTCCCGAGTTAAGAGATCGTTTTATCGACATGATTTTTCAGCGTACATTTGATTATATCAGGCATTTTGTTTCATTTATAAAAGACTCCCCTACTCAGCGTTACCTCAATTTAATCGAAGAAAAACCTCAAATCATACAACGTGTTCCCCAACATTATATAGCTTCCTATCTTGGTGTAACTACAGTTCATTTAAGCCGGATAAAAAGCAAATTGATTAGAAAATAAAATATTCACCATATAAGTTATATAAGAAATTATAAGTAAAGCTTAAATGACTTATATAACTTATATGGTTTAAAAAAACGCCAATTGCTTCTTTCTTCATTTGATAACAAATGTTATCATCTGCCCTTTTTCGGCTATCTAACTTTGCCTCATAAAATTAAATAATTATGAAAGCAGCAGTAGTTTATAAAAAAGGCGAAATGCCAAAATATGCAGAAATTGCAGAGCCAATCGTGCAAAATGAAAACCAAATTCTAATGTCGGTTAAAGCAGTTGCCATTACCAATCTTGATAAAGGAAAAGCCAGCGGCGCACATTATTCATCTGAAAAGGAAAATCAAAACGGTTTTGTAGTGGGCAGTGACGGAATTGGTTTACTGGAAGATGGAACCCGAATTTACGCTCGTGGCATTAGCGGTACCATGGCAGAAAAAGCGATTATCGATAAAAATTTATCTGTGCCTTTACCAGACGGAATTAGTAATGCAGTTGCGGCTTCAATGCCCAATGCGGTTGCTGGCTCGGCGATGGCTTTAAAATTTAGAGCTCAAATTAAACCGGGAGAAACGGTTTTAATAAACGGTGCAACCGGATTTACGGGTCAAATGGCAATCCAGATTGCGAAACATTATGGCGCCAAGAAAATTATTGTGACCGGAAGAAATGAAAAAACACTTCAAAATCTTTTAGAATTAGGCGCTGACGAAGTTGTTTCGCTTAAACAAAATGATGAAGATTTTATTGCTCAGCTAAAAGCAATTCACTTAAATACGCCTCTAGATATTATTCTGGATTATTTGTGGGGACATCCGGCAGAATTGATTCTTTCGGTTTTAAAAGGAAATGGATCGTTTACCAACAAAATAAGATATGTATCTATTGGAGGAATGGCCGGTGAAACAATTCAATTGTCATCAGGAATTTTAAGAAGCGTCGATCTTCAGTTATCAGGTTCAGGTTTAGGAAGCTGGGCAAAAGAAGAAGTTAAATTATTGTTTTCAGAAATTCTTCCGGAAATGTTTCTTCTGGCCGCTCAAAATAAACTAAAAATCAATATTGAAGAAGTGAGTTTGGTTGATATTGAAATAAAATGGAATGTAGAAGTTGCCGATGGGAAACGATTGGTGGTTGTTATTTAGAGGTTCTGAGATGCTAAGTTGCTAAGGTTCTAAGTTTTTTTAGAAGGTTAATAAAAAAGCACTAAGGTTCTGAAATACTAGTCGTTTCAAAACCTTAGTACCTCAGAACCTTAGCAGCTTAGAGCCTTAGTATCTTAGAAGCTCAAGTAAAATCTCTTCAAAACGATTTTTAGGTAAAAATTGATCTTCAAGCGCTTTTGTAAACGGAATTGGCGAGTCTAAACTTGCTACTCTTTTTACCGGACCGTCAAGATATTCAAAACATTCTTCCATGATTAGGGCTGAAATATCGCTGGCAATTCCGCCAAACAAAGTATCTTCCTGATATATAATTACTTTTCCTGTTTTTTTAACCGATGCAAAAATAGTTTCGGTATCCAAAGGCTGTAAAGTTCTTAAATCGATTAAATCAGCTTCAATCTCAGGATTATTTGCCAAAGTTTCCAACGCCCAGTGAACCGGCGCTCCAAAAGCGATAATAGTAACTGATTTTCCTTCTTTTAAAAGGGCTGCTTTTCCTAACGGAATTGTATAATAATCTATTGGAACATCCTGATAAACACTTCTGTATAATTGTTTGTGTTCAAAAAATAATACCGGATTCGGATCATTAATAGAAGTATTTAATAATCCTTTTGCATCATATGGAAATGCCGGATAAACCACTTTTAACCCAGGAGTTTTTGTAAACCAGGCTTCGTTGGTCTGCGAATGAAAAGGTCCTGCCTGAGTACCTCCACCGCAAGGCATACGAACTACAACATCGGCTTTCTCGCCCCAGCGGTAATGTGATTTTGCCAATAAGTTTACAATTGGATTAAATCCTGTTGAAACGAAATCAGCAAACTGCATCTCGACAACAGCTTTATAACCATTAATTGACAATCCCATTGCGGCAGAAACTACAGCACTTTCGCAAATTGGAGTATTGCGTATTCTGTCTTTTCCAAAAAGATCAACAAAACCTTCTGTTATTTTAAATGCACCACCATATTCTGCAATATCCTGACCCATTAAAATAAGATGGTAATGTTGTTGTAATGATTGTTCAAGACCGCTTCTGATAGCGTCTATAAAACGTATATTTCTCGTTTCAGATTTTGATTTAACTTCTTCATATTCAAATGGTGCATAAACATCATTTAATTCTCCGGTGTAAGTAGGAACAATCTCAGGTTCAGCATTTGCAATAGCTAATTGCTCGTCTATTTCCTGCTTAATTTCGGCTCTTAACGTGTTGTCATATTCTTCTGTAAGAACGCCTTCATCCAATAAAAACATTCGGTAATTATCCACAGGATCTTTTGTAGCCCATTCCTTCATCATTTCTTCAGGTACATATTTGGTACCGCTCGCTTCTTCATGGCCACGCATTCTAAATGTTTTAAACTCTAATAAAACCGGATGCGGATCTTCCTGCATATGTTCTTTTAACTGCTTGATTTTATGGTATACTTCAAGGATATTATTCCCATCGATAATATAACTGTCCATGCCATAACCAACACCTTTATCGGCAAGGTTTTCGCATACATACTGCTCGCTTGTTGGAGTCGAAAGTCCGTAGCCATTATTTTCGATTACAAACATTACCGGCAATTTCCAGACAGCGGCAATGTTCAGCGCTTCGTGAAAATCGCCTTCACTTGTTGCGCCCTCACCCGTAAATACAGCTGTTACTTTTTTATTTTTCTGAAGTTTATCTGCAAGGGCAATTCCGTCAGCGATACCCAATTGCGGACCCAAATGCGAAATCATTCCCACAATATTATATTCCTGAGTTCCAAAGTGAAAACTGCGGTCTCGTCCTTTAGTAAAACCATTTGCTTTTCCCTGCCATTGTGAAAAAAGCCGGTGCAACGGAATATTTCTTGTTGTAAAAACACCCAAATTTCTGTGCATTGGCAACACATATTCCGTTTCGTCCAATGCAGCCGTAATACCTACAGAAATTGCTTCCTGCCCTATTCCCGAGAACCATTTAGACACTTTTCCTTGTCTGATAAGGATCAGCATCTTTTCTTCGATTAAACGCGGTTTTAGTATTTTTTTATATAAATCTAATAATTCAGTATTACTTAAATTGTGTCTGTAAAAGATCATTTTGGTTATTTTTTATTGTCTTCAAATATATAAAAATATAACAATTTTAACGATAATTGTTAAATAAATAACATCGGAAAACATAATTTACGAATGTTTAAAAATAGGAAAATTACAGAGAATAAAAACTTTTTAGCGGAATAATTAATCTATTGGATAAATGATTTATTTACGTTAAAAATATTACGGTAAAATTTAATTTTTAATTAATTTTTAAAATTGAAATCTAAAATATTATCTACCTTTGTTATTGTAAGGAATTACCGTTCCTTATTCTTTTTAAATAAAAAATGTAAAGTATGCAAAACATTCCTAGTGTAGACTTACGTGATTTCCTTTCGGACGACCCGAAACGTAAACAAAAATTTGTAAATGAAATCGGCAGTGCATTTGAAAACATTGGCTTCGTAGCCCTAAAAGGTCATTTCTTAGATGATCAGTTGGTAGACGAACTTTATGGCGAGATTAGAAAATTTTTCGCTTTGCCAATAGAAACTAAGCATAATTATGAAATTCCCGGAATAGGCGGACAAAGAGGTTATGTTTCTTTTGGAAAAGAACATGCTAAAGGACGTAAAGAGGGAGATTTAAAAGAGTTTTGGCATTTTGGGCAGTATGTTGATAAAGACTCAAAATATGCTGCAGAATACCCTGAAAATGTTGAAGTTAAAGAGTTACCACGTTTTAATGCTGTTGGTAAAGAGGCGTACCAAATGCTTGAAAAAACAGGCGTTTATGTATTAAGAGCCCTTGCCTTACATTTAGGTTTAGATGAGTTTTATTTTGATCAGTATGCAAAAGAAGGAAACTCTATTTTAAGACCAATACATTATCCACCAATTACTTCTGAGCCTGAAAATGCAATTCGTGCAGCTGCTCACGGGGATATTAACCTGATTACGCTTTTAATGGGAGCGCAGGGAAAAGGATTACAGGTTCAAAATCATGATGGCGAATGGATTGATGCCATTGCACAAGATGATGAATTAGTGATTAATGTGGGTGATATGTTGTCAAGACACACCAATAATAAATTAAAATCAACAATACATCAAGTAGTTAATCCGCCAAGAGAATTATGGGGAACTTCTCGTTATTCTATTCCGTTTTTTATGCATCCGGTAAGCGATATGCGTTTAGACTGTTTAGAGAACTGTATTGATGCTGAACATCCTAAGAAATTTGAGGATATTACTGCAGGAGATTATTTATACGAACGTTTAGTAGACTTAGGTTTAATTAAAAAATAGACGTGTAAATTTATTCTAATTTATAAAGAGGCATTGGGTTTAACCTGATGTCTCTTTGCTATTAAATTAGAACGCGGATAACGCGGATTTAAAACGAAAATATGAATAGTCTTTTACACGAAGAATTAACAAAGGCTATCTTAAAAATATTCTATGATGTTTATAATGAATTGGGATATGGTTTCCTTGAAAGAGTTTATCAAAATTCATTGTTTTACGAACTTAGATTAAACGGATTTAAGGTAGAAGCTCAGAAAAAAATAAAAGTATATTATAAAAATATTGATGTTGGAGATTATGTTGCTGATATTATTGTAAATGATTGTGTAATTTTAGAATTAAAAGCACAAGAATGTTTGATTGAAGCAAATGAATTTCAAATAATAAATTATTTAAAAGCAACTGATTGTGAAGTTGGACTTCTTTTAAATTTTGGTAAGAAACCAGAATTTATTAGAAAAGTATATCAAAACTTTAGAAAATAAAATCCGCGTCATCAGCGTTCAAAAAACACAACAAATGGATTTACAAGACCAATTAAAAAATTTATTTCCCGATCATGTGCAATCAAATGAACCTGAAGAAGTTCAGCAGGAAGATCATGTTCTTTACGTTCAGAAAGAACCTATGATTTGTAAATTTGAAAAACGAAAAGGAAAAGCCACAACCATAATTGAAGGCTACGAAGGAAGCGATGAAGATTTTAAAATTCTGGCCAAGGAAATTAAAACAAAGCTTAGCGTAGGTGGAACTTTTAAAGATGATTCAATCATCATTCAAGGCGATTATCGCGATAAAATTATGGCAATTTTAAAAGAAAAAGGATTTAAAACAAAAAGAGTTGGCGGGTAAAAGTGTTTTTTTTAGTTTCATGTTTCAAGTTTCAAGTTGTTCGTGAAGTTAGAAAACCTTTGTCCCTTTGTACCTCAGAACCTTAGCACCTCAAAAAAAATGATAAAATCATCAGAATTAATACTTAATCCAGACGGAAGCGTTTATCACTTAAACCTTCTTCCTGAGCATATTGCACACGATATAATTTTTGTTGGAGACCAAAACAGAGTTGAGAAAATTACTCAGTTTTTTGATTCGATTGAATACTCAACTCAAAAAAGAGAATTTAAAACCCAAACGGGAATCTATAAAGGAAAAAGAATTTCAGTAATGTCAACAGGAATTGGTCCTGACAATATTGATATTGTTTTAAACGAATTAGATGCTTTGGTTAACATCGATTTAAAAACGCGTTTACCAAAAGAAAACCTAACTTCCTTGAATATCATCAGAATTGGAACTTCGGGTTCGCTGCAGGCTGATATTCCGGTGGACAGTTTTGTGATGTCAAAATATGCTCTTGGATTAGACAACATGCTTCGCTCCTATTTAATTGATGATGTATCAAATATTGCTCTTGAAGATGCTTTTGTAACGCATACCAATTGGGACATTCGTAAAGGAAAACCATATGCGATTGCCTGTTCGGAAAAACTGGAAAAAGTAATTGAATCTGATAAAATTTTTAAAGGAATTACAGCAACTGCCGGAGGATTTTACGGTCCACAAGGGCGTGTTTTACGTTTGAATATCCAGGACGAAGAATTAAATAATAAAATGGATAATTTTACTTTTAATGAGGAAAGAATCACTAATTTAGAGATGGAAACTGCGGCTATTTACGGGCTTTCGGCTCTTTTAGGTCATAATGCTTTGTCATTGAATGCTATTATTGCCAATCGTGCATCGGGAACTTTTAGTGAAGATCCGTATAAAGCTGTTGACGAATTGATTACTTATACTTTGAATAAACTGGCTTCTAAATAATTAGATAATTTGGCAATTAGAAAATTAGATAATTATTTGCTCGTCCTAAATTTATTGTGAAATACTTCATCAAAATTATATGATTTTACAAAATTCAATTCTTAGATTTGAAGAAATACTGGCCGAAAATGCTGATTATTTTCCAACAATTGATGTTGTTGTTCTAGAAGCTAAAATTCCTGGTAAATGGTCTAAAAAAGAGATTCTGGGGCATTTGGTTGACTCTGCGATTCATAATTTGGTTCGGTTTACAGAGATTAATTATGTAGAAAAACCTTATCGTCACAGACCATATAATCAAATAGATTTAGTAAATTTAAATCAATATCAAACAATGGATATTCATGATTTGACAGAACTCTGGCTTTTAATAAATAAACAAATTGTAAGACTCATGAAAGCTGTTGATGAAAAGACTTTAAATTATAAAATTGTTCTAAGTGATGAATCTATAATTGATTTAAGGTTTTTAATGACGGATTATGTTGATCATTTGGAACATCATATTCGGCAATTACGATCTTAAGATTAGATAATTAGAAAATTCTGGTAAAAACGAAATTTAAATATGGTTTTAAGAGTTGCGCGACATACAGATGATTTAAAGAAAATTGAAGATTTTTATATCAATATTCTTGGATTTGAGCGATTGGGCGGTTTTGAAAAGCATAATAACTACGATGGTATTTTTATTGGAAAATCTGGTTTAGACTGGCATTTTGAATTCACACAATCTGAAACAAAAGCGAATCATACGTTTGATGAAGATGATGTAATAGTTCTTTATCCAGAGACTATTAACGAATATAATATATTGCTAAGAAGATTTTATGATAGTAGTATTCCAAAGATAAAAGCAATTAATCCATATTGGAATGAAAATGGACAAATGTTTCAGGATCCTGACGGTTATCGCATTGTAATATCGCCTTTAAAGGCAACAAAATTAAATTAGAGAATGACAGATACACATAAAAAAATCCTATTTAAATATTATAGTGATTTATTAGAAGACACAGTTGTAGAAACAATGTGGGCAGAGATTATTGATTTGGAAAAAGGATATTACAAATTAGATAATATTCCATTTTTTGGGCCTCTTATTGCAACAGATGATATTTTTTATGCAGAATATGATGAAGATGAACAGCGTTTGGTTTATAAGAAAACGATTGAAACTTCTGGAAATTCAATTCTTCAGGTTATAATTCTGGAAAAAGGTTTTGACAAAGAAATAATAAGAGAAAAACTTAAAGAAGTTAATTGTGAATCAGAAGGAATGAATGAAACTCTTTTTGCAGTTGAAGTAATTAGAGAAGTTGATTATTCTGTTGTAAAAAGTATATTGAATGAATATGTAGAACTTTCTATAATAGATTTTGGGGAACCATGTCTTTCTGAAAAACACAGAGCAGATTTAATGAAAAACTAAATAAACGACAAACAAACTTATAATACGCATACCAAACAACTTAACTTAAACTTAAACCTAATGAAAACTGTAAAAATTGTGGGTGTTCCCGAACACTTCAATTTGCCATGGCGTATATGCATCGAAAATGGCGAATTTGAAGCTGAAAACATTGATTTGCAATGGACAAATATTCCCGAAGGAACCGGTAAAATGTGTCAGATGCTTCGTGATGGAGAAGCTGATATTGCGGTTATTTTAACAGAAGGAATTGTAAAAGACATTATTGCAGGAAACCCAAGCAAAATTGTTCAGATATATGTGCAATCTCCTTTAATTTGGGGAATTCATGTTGGCGCAAAATCTGATTTCCACACTATAAAAGATCTTGAAAATAAAAAAGTTGCTATTTCCAGAAAAGGCTCCGGATCTGAATTAATGGCGTATGTAAATGCCAATAATCAGGGTTGGGAAACCGATAATTTACAATTTGAAATCGTAAATACCATTGATGGCGCTGTTGAAGCTTTGACAAACGGAACTGCCGATTATTTTATGTGGGAACATTTTATGACAAAACCTCTTGTAGATCAGGGCGTTTTTAGGCGTGTTGGCGACTGCCCTACTCCATGGCCTTCGTTTGTAATTACAGTTCGAGACGAATTTTTGAAGAAAAATGCAAAAGCTGTCGAAAAAATTCTGGAAGTAATCAATAAAACTACGCACGATTTTGCACAGATTCCGGATATTGATAAAACATTGGCAGAACTTTTTAACCAACAGCTTGAAGATATTCAGGAATGGTTAAAGCTAACACAATGGTCGCAAAAACATTTAAATGAAAAAGCATTCGATAAAATTCAAAATCAATTATTTGATCTCGGAATTATTGATAAAAAAAGTACTTTTGTTGAAACTGTAAAAGCGCTGTAAATACTGCTTTTGATTCTTATGATAAAATTTCCTAAAATTGACTTTCCGCAATTAAAATCCAAATTACAGGTGAAATCACCCTGGGACAGGATTATTATTAGCGTTTTGAGTCTTTTGATAACGATACCCATTTTTATCATTCTGCATCAAAACCTGATCGATATAGAATGGGCCTTTAATCTGGATCGCGTTTTTATGTTTGTGTTTGTTTTTGCAGCTATATTTTTTCTTTTGATGTATTTGCGAACAATCATAATTGCCTGTATTGCAATATACTTATTGGTATTGGTTTATGGTTCGATAATAGGGAATTATGGTTTCAATGAAATTTCAGAAGATTATAATTCAATGATTTATACAATGTCAGACAATCCGTATCCTCAGGATATTATTGTGGCAAAGTTGCTTCCTTTTCCAAACAAATCATTGATTCTTAGTGCTATCGAATATCAAAATCCGAAAGTTCGAAACTTTGCCATTATGGCAACTACAAAGCACTTTAAAGGCATAAGAGGCTATTCTGATTATAGAACAACGATTCAGTGTTTTGCTGTTTTTAAAGAAATAAACAGCCGTTGGAATTATGTGAACGACCCCAAAGAAGGCGATTATATTGCAACTGCCAGCGAATCTTTAGAATATTTTTCAGGAGATTGTGATGATCATTCCATTTTGATGGCAGCGGCGATTCGGTCAATTGGCGGAACTCCTAGATTAATACATACCAAAGGACATATTTACCCTGAAATTCTAATTGGTTCATCGATCGATTTAGAAAAGGTCAATTATTTGATAAAAAATGTGCTTTTCGCTAAAGAAAGTTACAAGCAAAAACTACATTACCATATTGATGAGCGTGGCCAGGTTTGGTTAAATCTTGATTATACTGCCAAATATCCGGGCGGACCATTTATGTATGAGGAAATTTTGGGAGCTTTAACGCTTAACTAAGATGCTAAGGGGCTAAGTTGCTAAGGTTCTGAGTTTTTCTTTAGATTGAAAACAAAAAAAGTTTTCATAAAGTTGCGTTTCTGTATCTCTTTCTCTTGGTTATGTGTTTTTATTAATTGTAAGTTTAATCTTTTGATTGTTTTTATAAATATTTGATTTTTAGATTTTTAATTAAAAATATTTTTGTAATTTCATATTATCTAACTTTAATCACAAAATCATGAAAAAATCTAACTTATTTATCTTTGGGATTGCATTATTAACTATCATAATGGTTTCATGCAAAGGGCGAAACAAACTGGTAAATTCCTGGAAAATTACCGCTGTTGAAGCAAAAATGCCTCTTTCTGATTCTCTGAAAAATGTGATTTTAACTAACGGAACTTTAACGTTTACAAAAGACGGGCATGTTACGGGATTTTTGCAGAGAGAAATAACGGATGGTACTTACGCACTAACAAATGGTGGCAAAACACTGGTAATTAAAGATGAAACCGGAACCCCATATCCTTGCGAAAGTACTATTACAAATGATAAATTGATTTTGGATAGCAAAGAAATGAAACTCACACTGGACAAAATTTAAGCAAAAGAAATGCTTTACTAAACCATATAAAATCTCCTTAATATCATTGTGTTAAGGAGATTTTTTTTAAGAGCTTTTTAAAATCTTAAAAACATATTCTTTGTAACTCGCCCCAATAGGAATTTCGATATTTCCAATTTCAACATCATAAGGTGTAAATGCCGTAATATTTTTTAAGTTGATGATAAACGAGCGGTGAATTCTAAGGAAATTCTTGTCCTGCAATTCAATTTCAATATCACTTATTTTATACTTAGCAGTTAGTTTTATACCTTCTTTTTGATGTACAACAATATAGTCTTTAATGCTTTCAATGTATAAAATTGTATCGATATTGATTTTATTAAATTTTGGTCCGTTTTTAATATAAATAAAGTCTTCCTGCATGGGCGCAATGATTTTGTTGTTGATGGGTGCACTTATTCTTAAATATCGGTCTGTGGCCTTAAAAAAACGATCAAAAGTAATGGGTTTTAAAAGATAATCGATAATATCGAGTTCATAGCTTTCTAATGCATATTCGCGATAAGCGGTTGTAAAAATCACAGCTGGCGGATTTTTTAATGTTTTTAAAAAATCTATTCCGGTAATCTGTGGCATTTTTATATCTAAAAATAAAAGATCTACGGCGGTTGTTCGCAAGACTTCGGCTGCTTTTAAAGCATTTGGGCAAGTGCCAACTACTTCAAAATAGTCTAATTTACTAATGTGATTCTGTAATAAGCTTATCGCTAAAGGCTCATCATCGACTAATAAACATTTTATCTTCATTTTCAGGCTTAATTATTGGTTTGCAGGTTAATTTTTAAATGAGCAGTAAAATCTTTCTCCGTTTTTATAATATCAAAAGTATAATGATCCGGATAAATTTTATCAAGTTGCTGAATAATGTTATTTAAACCAATTTTTCCGCTTTCTGCTTGATTATCAAATTGATTGATGCTGTTTTTTATAATAAATTCAAAACTATTTTCAATCAGTTTCAGATCAATTTCAATAATTGGAGAAACTCCCGTATCCTCACCTGCTCCATGTTTAAAGGCATTTTCGACCAATGAAAGTAAAATTAGAGGTGCAATTTCGCCGTTATTTTCTACAGTATGATTAAAAATTACGCTTAATCGTTCGTCGTATCGCAGCTTTTCCAGAGCAATATAATTGTCGATTAATGTAATTTCCTGAGAAATTGGTACATACGTGCTGCCGCATCGGTATAAAATACAATCTAAAATTTCAGACAATACCGCAATTGATTTTGATGTTATAGGCGAATTTATAATAGAAAGTGAATATATATTATTTAATGTATTAAACAGAAAATGAGGATTTAACTGCGCTTTTAGTATTTTCAATTCTGTTTCGGCTTTTTGTTTTTCCAGCAACAAAGATCTTTTCTGGATTATATATTGATCTTTTATCAGTTTTATAAAAACAAAAAACATAGATAAAGAAAAGATATGCAATAAATAGGATCCAAATAAAGTCGGTAAATCGGTTAAAATTTCGACAATAGATTCCTGGGTAAAAGGCTCCTTGCGCACAAAAGGCTCTAAACCATACACCATGGCTATTCTGGCAATTATTGAAATCAAATAAGATACTACAACAAATTCAATCCAAACCCACATATGTTTTTGTGGCGCCATTAAACGAGGTAAAATTCTATAGGCCAAAAAATAAGCCGATAGCATTGAAAACACCTCGTAATATAGTGTATAGAGGATATCAACCCGCAATTCTTCAGGTTCTGAGGATGTATTTTTACTAAAAAACATAATAAAAATAAACGTCCAAAAAATGATATGCGCAGTCAACCTGTGCGCTGTAGAGAAGTTTAATAGTTTTTCGAATGGTGTCATAGAATTCAAAGTTACTATTTATTTGTAAAGACATTTAAGTTGTCGACAAACAGATAAAAAAAAGATACCAACACTTAAAAAACAGGCATAAATAGGGTTTATATGGATTTTTTACCTGTTTATAGTTAATAATCGCTGTTGTGTCATGCTTTGATTTTTTGAAGGGAAATAAACTTGAGTTTTGTTCAAAATTTAAAACCAATCAAAAAATGAAACAGTTCGCATTACTAATGATTTTGCTTTTCGAATTTACCGCAATGGCACAATCAACAGAGTTTACAATTAAAGGAAAAGTTACAGATTTAAAAAACAAGCAGTCTCTGCCCTACGCTACCGTTATATTGTCTTCTTCTCAAACAAAAAAAGAAGTTTCTACAGATGCTGAAGGAAATTATATATTGAAAAGCAACGCCGGAAATTATCAATTAACGGTTGAATTCATGTCTTATAAAACAGTCACAATCAACACTATTGAATTAAATAAAGATTTAGTAAAAGACATTTCACTCGAAGAAAATATCAATCAGTTAAATGAAGTAAATGTTATCGCAGAGAAATCGGCTGTGGAGCTAAAATTAGATAAAAAAGTATTTAATGTCGGGAAAGATATTCTTTCACGAGGAGGCTCTGCCAACGATATTTTGAATAATGTTCCCTCTGTAAATGTAGATATTGCCGGTGTTATCAGCCTGAGAGGAAACAGCTCCGTAACGGTTTTAATAAACGGAAAACCATCAATGCTTACCGCAAACAATGGCTTATCGCAAATTTCGGCCGCCAATATTGAAAAAGTAGAAGTAATTACAAATCCTTCTGCGGCTTATGAAGCCCAGGGCGGCGCGGGAATCATCAATATTATCCTTAAAAAGAATAGTATGCAGGGTTTTAATGGTTCGATTCAGGCCAGTATTGGTACGCCGGCAAAGCATAATGTGAATGCAAATGTGAGTTATAAAACAGAAAAAGTGAATCTTTTTTCGAATATTGGTTATCGTTATTTTGATATTTATGCAAACAGCAAACAATTTCAAATTAATGACAATAATGGTACAACAACCATTCTAAATCAATACAATGACAGCAAAAGAAACAACAAAGGTTACAACATATATCTTGGAGGCGATTACTATATAAACGAAAAAAATACTTTAACAGGAAGTTATTATCGTTCAAAAAATGATAACAGCGACAACACAAATTATAACTATAACTACGCAAATGCAGCCAATGTTACCGACAGTATTATTTCACGATCTGAAAACTATAAGGAACCGCAATATTACAATGCATTGGAACTGAATTACGTAAAAACATTCGATAAAAAGGATAAAAAATGGACAACAAGCCTGCAATACGATTTTTGGAATGATGATGAAAATCAAAACATTAACCAGCAAAAAGTGTATCCTTTGCAGCCCGAAATTTCTAATTTATATTCAAGAGATATCGAAAGCAGCAATGATATTTTTATAAAATCAGATTATGTGAATCCGATTAGTGAGCATTCTAAAATCGAAATGGGAATTAGAAGCGATTTGCGTGCTCTGCGAAGCGATTATTACACCATTCTTGATGGTATTCAGCAGGAACAATTTACTAATAAATTAAAATATGACGAAAATCTTTATAGTGCTTATTTTCAGTTTGGCAGCAAAATTAAAAAGTTTAATTATTTGCTGGGTTTAAGATCTGAACTGTCGGATATTAAAATTTCTGATGCAAAAAACACATTTAATAACTCAAAAAATTACATCAATTTATTTCCAACGGTTCATTTGGTTTATAATTTAACCGAAAAAACCGATTTGCAATTGAGTTACAGTAAACGAATTAACAGGCCAAGGTTTTGGCAATTGAATCCATTTTCGGGGCTTTCAGATTTACGAAACCTTACGGTTGGAAATCCGGATCTTGACCCAATGTTTACCAATTCTTTTGAGTTTACGGTATTGACAAAACAAGGGAAATTTAGCATAAATCCTTCTGTTTACTATCAGCATACCATTAATTTCTTCGAATATATTTTAAAACGTACTGATGAAAACTATTTTGTAAGCACACCGGTAAATCTGGACAGTGAGGATCGTTATGGAGCCGAATTTTCAGCAACTTATAGCGCTGCAGCCTGGTTGCGACTATCATTGGATTTTAACTATTACAAATACAAGCAACAAGGTAATTATGAAGGCGTTGCTTACAATGCAGAAGATCAGACCTGGCTGTCTAATTTTCGTTCTGTAATTAAGTTTCCTAAAATTGTTTCTGGAGAATTTAGTTTTAGATACCGCGGAGAAAGCCAGGGAGTACAAACGCTTAGAGAACCGCAATACAGTGCGAATTTGGGATTAAACAGAGATTTTTTTGAAGATAAAATGTCTGTAACCATAAATGTCAATAATTTATTTAACTCTCAGATTACCAAAACAAAAACAAGAACCGAATTTTATTATCTTGAATCTGAATTTAAATCTCAGGGGCGATATTTGAATCTTACGGTAATATATCGCTTTAACCGCAAGAAAAATGATGCCGACAGATTGCCGGACGGAATGTAATTATGATTTAACGTATTTGTAAATTATCGAATTGAAAAAAAGAGTAATTTGTTCCCTTAAATAATGAACCAAAATGATTCAAATTTTTGAAAAGAACAAAAATCATATTCCCGATTTAAAAAGGATATTTCTTGAAGTTCGTCAAAAAACATTTTATTGGCTAGAGGATGTCGTCGAATACAATCTTGATGATTTTGACCGTGAAACTGCAGGAGAATTTGTTTTAGTTGCTGTATTAAATAATAAAGCCATTGGATTTATATCGTTATGGCTTCCCGATAATTTTGTTCACCATTTATATATTGATGAAGAACATCAGTATAAAAATATTGGAACAATTTTGCTTAACGAAGCCATTAAAATGATGAATTCTCCTATTACATTAAAATGCCTGATACAAAATACAAAAGCCGTCGAGTTTTATAAAAAGAAAGGATTTATCGAAAAAGAAAAAGGCTTTTCTAATCATGGCGAATATATTTTGTTTGTGCTTGAAAAATAAAACCAGTATTCGTTTTTACTGTTGACATAGGGTTGTCATTCAGCACTTTTAGCTTTGTGGTATAAACTTGTAAAAACAATTAAAATCTGTCAATTACCAAAATACGATTATAATCATAATGTGATAAATACAAAACAAAATGGAACAGAATGATTTAGAAACTTTTTGTCCGGCCAGCCCAAAAGACTGGAGAGAATGGCTGATTGAAAACCATAACTCAAAACAATCTATTTGGCTGGTTTGCTATAAAAAACAAGCCAATAAACCCACGATTAACTGGAGCGATGCCGTAGACGAAGCACTTTGTTTCGGCTGGATTGACAGTACCAGAAAATCTATTGGAAATGATACTTTTATCCAGTTTTTTACCCGAAGAAAACCCAATAGCGCGTGGTCTAAAATAAATAAAGCAAAAGTACAACGCCTTATTGAAGAAGGATTAATGCAGAAAGCAGGCTACGAAAGCATTGAAAGAGCAAAAGAAAATGGTTCGTGGAATATTCTTGATGATGTTGAAGAATTAACGATTCCAAAAGAGCTTGCAATCGCATTTGAACAAAATCCGGGTTCGAAAGATTTTTTTATGAGTTTAAGCAAATCGGTAAAAAAAATGATTTTGCAATGGGTCACTGTTGCTAAAAGACCCGAAACCAAACAAAACAGAATTAATGAAGTTGCAATGCTTGCTGCTAAAAAATTAAAGCCAAAACAGTTTTAGAGATTATTATGTAACATTTTATGAAATTAGTTACTAATACTAAAATGTTTCACTAAAACAGTAATCTTTATGGAAAAAATTTCAAGACGTTCTTTTGTAAATAAGTTTGGCGTTGGGGTTGGCGCTTCGGTAGTATTGACTACACTTCCCTCCTTTTTAGAATTGCCGGAAAATCAGCAGGAAACTTATACAGGCAAAAAAATCAACATTGCCCTTTGCGGATTAGGAAATTACGCTGGTATGCTGGCTGAAGGAATTCAGGTTTCTGAATATTGCACGCTTGCAGGAATTGTTACCGGAACGCCTTCAAAGGCTGAAAAATGGAAAAAACAATATAATATTCCTGAAAAGAACATTTACAACTATCAAAATTTTGATGAAATAATTAATAATAAAGATATTGATTTGGTGTATGTTGTTCTGCCAAATGGCTTACATAAAGAGTTTGTTATTCGCTCCGCAAAAGCCGGTAAACATGTTATAACCGAAAAACCAATGGCGGTAACGGTAAAAGATTGTGACGAAATGATCAAAGCCTGTAATGATGCAAATGTTCAGCTTGCCATAGGTTATCGCTTGCATTATGAGCCTTATCATTTAGAGATTAAACGATTAGGGCAAAATAAAGTGTTCGGACAAGTTCGTTTTATTGAAGCTTCATTGGGTTATAAAACCTACGATACAATTAGTAAAACTAAGGTTGATAAAAAAGATCGCAACGAATGGCGATTGACAAAAGCACTTGGCGGCGGCCCATTGATGGATTTGGGAATTTACTGTATTCAAAGTGCACGTTACGTTCTGGGTGAAGAACCAATTGCTGTAACGGCCCAATTTGGAACTGTAAATGATAAAGACAGATTTTCTGAAACTGAAGAAAGCATCAGCTGGCAAATGGAGTTTCCTAGTGGTGCGGTTGCCAATTGCAATACTTCCTGCGGTTTTTATGTAGACAGATTTTACGCTTCTGCAGATGAAGGTTTCTTCCAAATGAGTCCTGCGCTTAGTTATGGCCCGTTTGTAGGGAGAACTTCAGAAAAAGAATTAAAATTTCCTGTTATAAACCAACAAAAAACACAGTTGGATGAAATCTGTAAGGTATTAGCAGAAAACAAAAAATTGCCGGACCATATTACGGGCGAAGAAGGCAAAAAAGACATCAAAGTAATTAATGCAATATATAAAGCCGCCCAGGAAGGAAAGAAAATATTTTTATAATTGCAGAAATTGGATAATAAAAGAGGTTAATGTAGCTAAAAAGAAGATAACCTCCAGAGTAATCAGTTCTGGAGGTTAAGAATGGGTATAAATAAAAATAAATAAGGAGAATACCCATTCAGACAAAAATGAACCAACCAAAAAAATTAATGGATATTATGAGCTTCACCATTAAGATCTTCCTTATTGCTATCTCCCCATGATTTTGCAAACTTTTTAAAAGCTTCTTTTTCTGTTCTTGAAAGTTCGCTATGACATTGCCAGTTACCGGATTGATCTTTGTAGACTAGTTTTTCGTTAATCTCATATTTTTCCTTATACCTTATTTCTTTAATTTCAACCATCATTTTACTGCGATTTATTAGTTTATTGGCTTATAATAATTTATCGGGAATTACAGTGTTTTCAAAAGCTCTGTAATAGCATTCTCCATTCTTTTATAATCTTTTCTAATTTTATCCGTCATTTCACTTTTGCGGTCCCCTGAAAGACTCATTGTGATAAATCTTTTCGATATACCATATTTTTCTTTGATACGATTAAGGATTTCTTTATTGTAAGTATTTTTCTTTTTCGTTTCTTTGTCCATTGCTTTGTTTGTTCCCGTTGTAAGAACAAATATATAGACAATTGTTTATTAAAGCAATAAAAAAGTAAACTATTTCCTATATTTTTATGAAAGCCATTGAAAGATTTTATCAATACCTTGATTATAAAGGCATTAAACCAACCCGATTTGAAAAAGACAGCGGACTCTCTAATGGCTATCTGGGTACGCAATTGAAGCGAAACGGCACCTTGGGTGAAGATGTTCTCAATAAAATAATAGACAATTGTCGAGATATTAACCCGGTTTGGTTACTTTCCGGGCAGGAAACTATGCTTAAAAACATACCTTATCAAGCAAATTCTGATATCAATTTTGTAAGTGAAGAGCCTGCAGAATACAATAAACAGCTTCTACCGCTTTATGATATAAAAACATTATCATCTACCGAAGCATTATTTAAAGACACTAGCAAAGAAACACCACTTGGTCATATAACTATTCCCAACTTGCCAAAATGCGATGGTGCAATTTATGCAAGCAGCGACAGTATGTATCCCCTTCTAAAATCCGGAGATATAATATTATATAAAAAAATAGCAGCCACAATCGAAAACATATATTGGGGCGAAATGTATCTTGTTTCCTTAATAAACGATGATCAGGATGAATTTGTAATGCTAAAATGGATTCATAAATCTGAAAAAGGAGATGAATTCATTACCCTTTCTTCAGAAAACAAACATCATCAGTCAAAAGATTTCAACATTAACGCTATTAAGGGCCTGGCGCTAGTAAAAGCCAGTATTAGAATAAATGCGGTTTATTGATTGCTTAAATAATTAGTTTATAATTACTTATAAAAACTAGTTTGAATAAATTTTGAAACATTTTGATGAAAATATTTTGCGCAGTCAAATAACTGCATTATATTTGCAGTCAAATAACTGCACAATGGAAATTCGAAGAGATGTATTTCAGGCAATTGCCGATCCCACACGTAGAGCAATATTAAGTCTGGTCGCCATACAAGCGATGACGCCAGGCGCTATTGCCGAGAACTTTGAATCGTCTAGACAAACGATTTCAAAACACATTCAGATATTAAGTGAATGCGAATTGTTAAGCCAGACCCAAACAGGCCGGGAAATTTATTATCATTTAAATCCTGAAAAAATGAAAGAAATAGACCAATTTATTGAACCGTTTCGCAAAATGTGGGACGACAGATTTAATAAACTCGAAGCGATTATGAAAAACTACCAACCTAAAAAGTAGCATACTATGGAACAAAAAACAAAAATTGCAGCAGAAGATAACAAACAGGAATTAATAATTACCAGAGAATTTGATTTGCCTTTAGAATTACTTTTTAAAGCGTATGAAGAACCGGAAATTGTGGCGCAATGGATGGGAACAAAAGTGATTAAACTGGAAAATAAAAAACATGGAGGTTATCAGTTTGAAACTTCTGATCCCAACGGAAATGTGGTTTTTAAAGCAAATGGAACCATTCACGAGTTTACTGCCAACGAAAGAATTATCAGAACTTTTGAAATGGAAAACTCTCCTTTTGCAGTTCAGCTTGAATTTTTGGAATTCGAAAAAATTACTGAAGAAACCAGTAAACTTACTATGCAAATTGTTTACAAAAGTATAGAATTGAGAAATCAAATGTTGAAATTACCATTTGCACAAGGATTAAATATGGCACATAACCGTTTGCAGGATGTGGTAAATAAATTAAAATAAATTTTAAACATTTGATATTTAAAGTTTTAAAATTATTTTTTAACCTAATTTAAAACCCCTTTACATTTGTAAATTTTTATGTTTAAAATAGTAAACTTAACCGATTAAAAAAAAATATTATGACAAAAAGAAATAAAATTATCTATTGGATTGCAACAATTTGGCTTGCTCTGGGAATGACATCAACAGGAATTGTACAAATTATAAAATTAAAAGAAGAAGTTGATATGATGGAACATTTGGGTTATCCGCTTTATTTTTTGACGCTTCTTGGTGTGTGGAAAATTTTAGGCGTTATCGCAATTCTAATTCCTAAATTTCCGTTATTGAAAGAATGGACTTATGCAGGTTTCTTTTTTGCAATGTCGGGTGCTATTTTTTCTCATTTAGCTGTAGGCGATGATGCTATGGCACTTTTTGGTCCAACACTATTACTTGTTTTGACAATAATATCCTGGTATTTCAGGCCTGCGGACAGAAAAGTTATTTCAGCTTAATTTAAAACAGTAAAAATGAATCCTAAAGTTGATTTTTATTTTGATAAAGAAAAAAAATGGCCAAAAGAACAGGAACAATTAAGAGAAATTGTTCTTGAATGCGGTCTTGCTGAAGAATTAAAATGGGGTGTTCCCTGCTATATGCATCAAAAAAACAATATCGTATTAATTCATTCCTTTAAAGAATATTGTGCGCTTTTGTTTTTTAAAGGGGCATTATTGAAGGATACAGACGACATCTTAATTCAGCAATCGGCAAACGTTCAGGCAGCACGCCAGATCAGGTTTACAAATCTGCAGGAAATAATAGATTTAAAATCAGTTCTTAAAACTTACATTTTTGAAGCTGTTGAAATTGAAAAAGCAGGTTTGAAAGTACATTTAAAAAAGACAGTAGAATTTCCGGTTTCTGATGAATTTCAACAGAAATTAGACGAAAATCCAGAATTGAAAAAGGCCTTTGAAGCTTTAACCCCCGGCAGACAAAGAGCTTATTTGCTTCATTTTTCGCAACCCAAACAAGCAAAAACGAGAGAATCAAGAGTAGAAAAATGTATACCCTTAATTTTTGAAGGAAAAGGATTAAATGATTAATATTTCTTACTTTTAAAAGAAAAAAATAATATTTAAATTCAGGAAATACTTGTGTAGCTTAAAGCGCTGAGCAACGAAAAAATGATTGATCATAATAAAAAGTTCGGCGTTTTATTGGAGTCTAAAGGCAAAGGAACTTTATTAGACTAGTCGCTTTTATTTGACTCTGAAGAAATGTATCACATTATCGTAAAAGCACATAAAGCAGATGAAGAACAAAACAGAATTTAGAAAAGCTGGAAAAATATTTAGCAGAAATGCTTAATAATAAAATATAAAGTCATGAAAAACAAACTATCAGAAACAGCAACTGAAGAATTACTTAAAGTACTCAGAAAGCGTTTTGAAGATAATAAAAACCGCCATCAAGATTTTGATTGGGATAAAATTCAATTAAAATTAGAAGCAAATCCTGGAAAATTATCGTCACTTGACGAAATGGAGAGAACCGAAGGCGAACCGGATGTTGTGGGCTATGATAAAAAAACAGACGAATACATTTTTTATGATTGTTCGGCAGAAAGTCCGAAAGGTCGCAGAAGCCTTTGTTACGATCACGAAGCTCTCGAAAAACGAAAGGAAAACAAACCAAACGACAGTGCCTTAAATATGGCCGAAAACATGGGTATCGAACTTTTAACCGAAGAACAATATCGCGAACTGCAAAAACTGGGAAAGTTTGATACTAAAACATCAAGCTGGATTGTGACGCCTTCAAACATCAGAAAATTGGGCGGAGCTTTATTTTCAGATTTTCGTTATGATACTGTCTTTGTGTATCATAATGGTGCAGAATCGTATTATGCAGCCCGAGGATTTCGTGGTTCTTTGCGAGTTTAAAAAAAATAAAATGGCTTCATTTAGTTTATGAAGCCATTTTTATAATGATTTAATCTTTTTTATCCTTTAGAATTTTACCTTCTTTCGTAAATTCCAAATCAATTTTATTGGTTAAATCGACATCCAGATCTTTGTGACCGTAATCTATGTGGGTAATTTTTTCGTTTGGATGATTTTTTGCCACATACTCTTTTACAGCTTGCGGAATAAAATCGGTTGGAATTGGTTTATCGTCTCCATCAACTTCGCGATACGAACCATCTTTCCAGAACTCTACCTCTGTTCCGTCTTTTAGTTTTACTTCGTAACCTTTTTCGCCGTGCTCAGCATCTTTCTTCGCGATATCAACGGTGGTATTGCTAAAATACTTTTTTAAAAACTCTTGTGCCGGTTGTGGCAATTCAGAAACTTCTATTTTCTTTTGTGCGTTTGCCGATATTATAAATCCAAATAATAATGCGGTCAGTATGATTTTATTTTTCATGATTTGTGTATTAAAGTTATAATACTTACTAATTTACGATAAGCAAAAATGCATTCAAATCACTTTAAGAAATTTTTAGTTTTTTAAAATAGAATATTTATTTAGATTTCCTGCAAGGTTTTCAAAACCTTGCAGGATTAAAAGCTTTTATTTTTTTTGCCAAATGACAAATTGAAAAAAAATAACTTTGATTATCTTGCAGTATGAAAGAATTTATAGATTATATATTGCAGTTTGGCATATTAAATCAACAGCAGATTGATTTAGTTTTAAAGAAAATCACAACCTTAGAACTTCAAAAGGACGATTATTTTTCTGAGGCCGGAAAAGTTTCCAATCAGGTTGGTTTTGTTTTGGATGGAATTGTTCGGGTTTGTTACTACAATAACAAAGGTGAAGAAATTACCAAATATTTTATAGATGAGAATAATCTTGTGGTCGATTTAGAAAGTTTCGAAACCGAAACTCCTTCATCAGCCTACGTTCAGGCTGTAAATGATTGCAAAATTCTCATCTTTTCAAGAAAAGAATGGAGAGAACTTTCGGATACTATTGTGGGCTGGGATGCAATTGTACACAAACTTATTTCGAAAGCATTGCGACAAAAAGTAGAAAGACGAAGCCCGCTAATTTCTGAAGATGCAACCACACGTTATTTAATGTTTTTGGAAATTTATCCCAATATCGTAAATCGTGTTCCGCTTTCGTATGTTGCTTCGTATCTTGGAATTACACAATCTTCCTTAAGCAGAATTAGAAAAAACATACGTTAAATTCGCTTTTTGTCATTTGACAAATGATTCTATTTTTAAACGATTGAAATTTGCCTTATTAATTTTAAAATAAGAAAAAATGAAAACAGTATTAATTACAGGAGCCAATAGAAGCATCGGATTAGAAATAACCAAACAGCTTTCAAAAAAAGGATTATTTGTGTATTTAGGAACCCGTGATCTGGCAAAAGGGAAAGCAGTTGTAGCCGAATTAAATCAAAACGGATTTGAGAATATCGAAGCCATAGAAATTGATGTTACAAAACCGGAATCGGTTTTAGCTGCTCAAAAAATAGTTGAAAACGAGAAAGGAAAACTGGATATTTTGATAAACAATGCCGGAATTAGTGGTGAGTTTCCTCAAAGTGCTTTAGATACTTCTATAAATGATATTCAGAACGTTTTTAATACCAACTTTTTTGGAGTAATTAGCGTTACGCAGGCATTTTTAGAATTGCTGAAAAAATCAGAAAGCCCGAGAATCAGTAATATCACTTCAGGACTTGGATCATTAACTTTGCACAGCGATCCTAGTTGGAAATATTACAATTTTAAAGCTACAAGTTATATTACTTCAAAAGCCGCTTTAAACGCTTACACTATTACGTTGGCTTACGAACTAAAAGATTTACCCTTTAAAGTTAATGCAATCGATCCAGGTTATACAGCTACAGATTTTAATCATCATTCTGGTCCCGGAACTGTAGAAAGTGCAGCAACTTTTATCATCAAGCACACTGTGACAGATGAAAATGCGCCAACAGGGAAATTCTTCAGCAATGATATTGAGGATAGTTCAGAAATGAGTCCGTGGTAAAAAAATAGTTCTAATGTTTTAGATAAGAAAAACTTCATTATTTTTAATGGAGTTTTTTTGTGGGCATTAAAATCTGTCTGCGAATTAATTTTATGTTTTTATAAGTTCAAATTTAATTGATATAAAATAAGATAATATGGAAGATGAAAATAATCAAACAGACACTACACCAAAAGTAACCGGAATTGGAGGTATTTTCTTTTTTACAGAAAACCCACAAGAAACCAGAGAATGGTATGCTCAAAATTTAGGACTTGACGTTAACGATTGGGGTTCGACTTTTGAATCCAGAAACTTTAATAATCCAGACGTGATAGATTCTCTGCAATGGAGTCCTTTCAAAAAAGATGATGCGTATTTTTCTCCATCAAAAAAAGAATTTATGATCAATTACCGTGTTCAGAATATTGAAGGCCTTGTTGCTAAACTCAAACAAAATGGTGTCACTGTTCTCGATGATATTGCAAGTTATGATTACGGAAAATTTGTTCATATTATGGATGCTGAAGGCAACAAAATAGAGCTTTGGGAACCTTAATTGCAAAAAAAGTGATGAACAAAGTTAAGATAAGCTGTGTATTTGTATTGTTTTCGGTCTTTATTTTTGGGCAAAATAAAAATATTGGCCAATTTGCCGTTTGGAAACCAAAAGATGGACAGTCGAAAAATTTTGAAAATGGCTACATACAGCATCTCAATTGGCATAAAACCAATGGTGATTCCTGGAGTTGGTATGGCTGGTTCATTATTTCCGGGGCAAGATACGGACAATTTGTAGATGCTACTTTTAATTTAGGCTGGTCGGATTTTGATAAACCGGTGAATCCTTCTGAGGATATGGCAGATAATAAAATAAATGTTTTTCCATACGCCGATGTACAAACGGTTTTTAAAGTTGCTCATTTGAAGCAATTTAGTACACAAGATCTTTATGCTAGCAAATTGAAATTATCTAAAATGCTGACAATTAAGGCTGCAAACAGGGATAAAATAATGAATTTACTCGGACAGCTTCAAAATTTTTATAAATCAAAAAACATAAAAACTGTAAATACTTTTAGCATTGCAGATGGCGGAAACCTGAATGAGTTTATCATTATTTTAGGTTTTCCTTCTTGGGAAGAATATGCTGTTTCTGAAAATATAATGGATGAAATTGCAAAAATAGAATCTAAATTAACTAATAAAGTAATCGATTCAATTCAATCAGAAACAATGATTTACAGGGAAGATTTGAGCTATTTTCCATAGCTTTTATAAAACACAAAATTAAAACTCCATTATTTCTAATAGAGTTTTAATTTTAGCAATAAATTATTGAAGATTAGTTTAGATAGAAAAACTATTAAATGCGTTTTTTTATTTTTTGAATATTTTTTTCAATGTCTTTTAAATAAATTGCATTACTATTTTTATCACTCCAATCTTTATTTGTTGCCTCCCAAGAATCTTCTGAAATTTCTTGAATTAATGGTGAAATCTGAAAATGTATTATTTCTTTTTTCCCTAAGACGTTGTTATATGAAATTTCAATAAAACTTTTTACATCTATATCACCATAATCTGAAATTTCTTTACGAGTTAAAAACTCATCTTCACTGCAATATTTATTATCAAATTCATATATGAGACCTTCACTTTGACCAGTTAAATTTCCTAGATGGTTAAGATATTCTACTAAGGGAATATCAATTTCTTTTCCATTTTTTTTCCTGATATTAAGATATGAAATCTCTTTTTGAATTTCAAAATTAGATATTTTACTATTATTATTAAAAACTATCCACTTGGTTGTATAATTAGTTTTAGTTGAGTCATCATATAATTGTGTTCTCTGAATTTCTATTCTTGGCGTGTTTTCCAATTCCATGATTCTAGTTTGACTTTCAGATATATTATTTGCTTTAATAGAAACAAAAATACTTGTGGAAGTTAATGCTATAGCGGCTAGAATTTCGAAAAATATTTTATTTCGATTTAGAAAATTGCGTAGTTTTATAATTTTACTTTTCATATTTAATTTAAATTATTTGTGAATTTCTCTTTTTAGGAAAACAATGGACATGTTTAACTTTAATAAATGAAATTGTATTAAAGATTTCGCTTGCGAAAGTAGAAAACTTGAGATACAATTAAAACCGTAGAAATACGCGTTTATCGAATTTTGATATGATTATTAATTTATATAATTTGCGACAGCTTCAAATTAGGCACTATCGCCCTATTTCACTTAATCTGAAAGGATATATAAAAGAATGAATTCCAACAATACTTCCGCAGCAATTCTGCCAACAAAACAACATTTTGAAATTCTTGACGGATTAAGAGGTATTGCAGCTTTTGCTGTTGTACTTTTTCATTTTATGGAATGGATTTACACTGATCCTACTCAAAACTTTATCGGACACGGTTTTCTGGCTGTAGATTTTTTCTTTTGTCTTTCTGGTTTTGTAATTGGATATGCTTATGACGATCGTATTGCCAAAATGGGGCTTCGTAAGTTCTTTATTGCAAGAATCATCAGACTGCATCCTTTGGTTGTAGCAGGATCAGTATTAGGATTGCTGGCATTTTTGTTTGATCCGTTTGGAGGTCATCCTGAATTGTACAGCATCGGAAAAATTATTTTGACATTTATTTGTTCATTATTCATGATTCCATTACCGATAATAGCCGATCGTGGTTTTAATCTTTTTAGTTTTAACGCACCTGCATGGTCATTATTTTGGGAGTATATTGCCAATATTGTTTACGCTTTTGTGCTTTATCGCATAAGCCGTAATTATTTACTTTTTCTAACAATAATAGCTGCAATTGCTATTTGTTATGTAAGTTATAGTTCCGGTAATTTGTTAGGAGGCTGGAGCGGCCCCACCTTTTGGGATGGTTGTGCCAGAATATCTTATTCTTTTTTAGCAGGATTACTTATATATCGTTCTAATTGGATCATCAAAAATAAACTTGGATTTATAGGTTTGTCAATATTATTACTTTTGGCTTTTATAATGCCATTTTCCAACTTCAACTGGTTTTCTGAGCCTTTAGTTGTCCTGTTTTATTTTCCTTTATTGATAGCTTTGGGTGCAGGTGCAGCATTATCGCCTAAATTTAAAAAGGTTTGTGTGTTTTCGGGAAATATCTCCTACCCTTTGTACATGACGCATTACGCCGCTTTATGGATGTTTGGTAATTATTACACAAATTATAAACCTGTTAATACGCAACTTACAATAATAGTTGTTTCCGGACTGATTTTGTTGGTTGGATTTGCTTATTTGGTAATGACAATTTACGATATTCCTGTAAGGAAATATTTAAGTGAAAAATTTGTAAAACGAAAAGCTTAAAGCATTTAAAAATATATTTTGAGAAAAAACTCCATTATTCTAATGGAGTTTTTTTATTTCTTACCAATTCAACTACAAGATTCTCCAATCTAACTACATAAGACAATAAACGGCAACCGACTTTTGTACTTCATTATAAAGAGAAAAAAAATGAATACTACAGAAAAAAAACTTAGCGGAAAAGTTGTTGTTATTACCGGAGCAAGCAGTGGAATTGGAAAAGCTATTGCATTGAAACTTGCTGAAAATGGTGCCAGTGTTGTATTGGGCGCCCGCAGAAATGAAAAGCTTTCCGGATTGGCAAATCAAATAAAAATGGCAAATGGAAAAGTAGAATATGCTGTAACTGATGTTAAGAAAAAAGAAGATTTACTTAATCTGGTTCAAACCGCAATCACCGCTTATGGCAAATTGGATGTAATAATAAATAATGCCGGAATTAGCGAACTTAGCCGAATTGATGATTTGGATATTGAAGGCTGGGATGAAATGATTGATGTTAATATTAAAGGTGTTTTATATGGAATTGCTGCTGCTATTCCGTTTTTTAAACAGCAAAAATCCGGACATATTATCAATATAATTTCCACTTCGGGAATAAAAATTGTACCAATGCAAGGTGTTTACGCGGGAACTAAAAATGCAATACGCACTATTGCAGAAGCATTTAGACAAGAGTCGAATGGAGAAATACGCATTACCGGAATTTCTCCCGGAGTGGTGAATACAGAATTTGTAGACAACATTAAAAACGATACAATGAAATCTGTAGTAAAAGAAAATATGAAAAAGATGGCAATTAGCCCCGATGCAATTGCAAATGCTGTTTTGTATGCGATTGAACAGCCTTTGGATGTTGAAATTGGAGATATTGTTATTCGTCCTTCAGTACAAAATTAGCTTTCGCTAGTGTATATTAAAGTATTATTGTAAATTTATTTTTTAAGATGAAACAAGATAATTCAAACATACAGACTTTTAGAAGTATTTCTCAGTTGCTGTCTTATCTTCAACTGCCGGGGCCTTTGCACCCTTTTATTGCGCTGGTAAATTATGATGATGTAGTATTGAGTTCGTTTGAAAAAAATCAAAAAATTTGTCTGGATTTTTACAAAATTTCATTCAAAACCAATTTCAAAGGACAAATAAAGTATGGACACGGTTATTATGATTTTGAAGAAGGGGGTTTAGCTTTTTTAAAACCAAACCAAATCGTAGTTTCCTCAGAAAATTTAGAAAGCTACGAAGGGTATTCATTGTATTTTCACCCTGATTTTATTAGAAATTATCCTTTAGGCGCGACCATAAATCAATATGGCTTTTTTTCGTATGCAGTTTCAGAAGGATTGTTTTTATCTGCAAAAGAAAAGAAAATCATTCGAAATTTATTCAACACAATAGCAGAAGAATTAGAGAACAGTATTGACCAATTCAGTCAGGATGTTCTGGTTTCTCAAATAGAATTATTATTAAATTACAGTAATCGTTTTTACAATAGGCAATTCATTACCCGAAAAACAGCGAATCACGAAATTGTCACTGCATTGGATAATCTTTTACAGGAGTATTTTATAAAAGAAAACAGTTTAGAAAAAGGCTTGCCATCTGTACAATTTGTTAGTACTCATCTCAATTTATCGCCTCGTTATTTAAGCGACATGCTGCGCTCGCTCACGGGGCAAAACACGCAACAATACATCCAAAATAATTTAATCGAGCAATCAAAAGATTTACTAACTTCTACTTCATTGTCTGTAACAGAGATTGCGTATAAACTTGGTTTTGAGCATCCGCAATCATTCAGTAAACTTTTCAAGATAAAAACAAACCAATCTCCTTTGCAATTTAGACAGTCTTTTAACTGAAAATTAATTAAAAGAAGATCATTAGCCATAATAATATTTCAAAATTTAAAATTATTATAGTAGTAATAACAAAGAAGCCGTCTGATTAGACGGCTTTTTCTTTGTATGTTATCGAATTATTTTTAGATAGGCACTATAAGGATCATCTTTAATAGAAGTTCGCAGATAAACTTCATTTTCGTCTTTTGTTTTTAAGTCAAATTGAATTAAAGCAGCATCCGAATAATAAAACAGAGAATCATCAATAGGAAATTCAAAATTTGAAATAGGATTGGTTGTCAATTTTGCTTCCGATGCTATTTCACCGTTTGATAAATCTATCTGAAAAAGTTTTTTCTTGCGGGTATATCCCCAAAGATTATCGCTTTCCTCGGTAATGTATTCAACATTATCACCTTTAAAATCAGTTTTCCATAACTGAGTTCCTGTTTTTGAATCAACAGCATATATAGAAGAAACTTCCTCGCCTTGTGCTGCCAAATATATTTTTTTGTCTTTGCAAACTATACGTTCTTTGACACTATGTTGGTTTTCATCTAATTTAAATTCCCATAAAATATCAAGTTTATCAGGACTTAAGGCAAAAAGGATATTTTTTTCGTTTGCTATAAATATATTTTCACCATCTGTTACAGGTTTTCCATAAATAGCTTCCTGAAAGGTTTTTTGATTAAGAAGTTTTCCTGTATTAGCTTCAAAACTGTAAAAACTGGTTCCGCTTTGCGTAAAAATTTTATTGTCAAAAAACAGAACCGGAATATCATTATTTGGAGAATCTAACTTGTAGTTCCACAGTAAACTCCCATTTTTTATATTAAGAGCATAAATGTTATTATTTTGAGCCGTTATATAAAGCTTTCCATTATTTATGGTTGGAATTTGATTTTTCAGTACAATTTGATCTGTAATATTACCTATTCTAGTTTTCCAAAAAACTTCACCACTTTGGTTATCCACTGCAAAAATCTCACCGTTGATAAACGGAATATAAACAACTCCATCTTGCAGCGTTATCTTATTTGCGCACATTTCAGTATAAGCATCTGTAGCTTTAACCGTCCAGTTAATTCGTTCGGCTTCTAAATCAAATGATACAAGAGCGCCGTCGTAATCATAAATTAGGATTGATGTTTCGTCTAATGGAACTTTTGCAAGCGGATTTATCACTTTATTAGTAACCACATCATTCGGTTTTTCAATTGCTGGAGTGGTTGGCGTTTGCCCAAATATATTTATAAGAGTAAATACAAATAAAAGAGTTATGAGTGTTTTTTTCATTTTAAAATTTGGCGTTTATGATTTGATTTACTTCTCAGCAATAAATTTGCCAATAAATAATATCTATGTCAAATGTAGTAAAAAAAATATTATAGCATTTTAGAAGATATAAGGTCTTTGAATTTTATATTGTAGTTAAAACTGCGCGATTTAAACCGGGATTTTCCATCTGATTTTTTTATTTCATAAACGTAATAAAACGGATCAAGGTAAAATTTGCAGAGAAAAAGACATAAAAAAACTCCTTAATTTCTTAAGGAGTTTTTTGGTGGGCGATGAGGGGTTCGAACCCCCGACCCCCTCGGTGTAAACGAGGTGCTCTGAACCAGCTGAGCTAATCGCCCTATTTTACTAGGCTGCTATCATTTCGTGATTGCGAGTGCAAATATACAGCTAGAATTTGTATTTGCAAGCATATTTATAAAAAAAGTGAAATATTTTTTCACATTGGTATTTATCAATCTGTTATTCAGTTTTTTAAAAAGCAAAGAGAATTTATCTTTTTATTATTTATTAGTTAAAAAACGAAATCTTAAACGGAATCGATAATATTCTTTGTATTCATTTGCCAGAGTCATACATTTGCATATCTTAATTGTATTCAAATGGCAAGATTTCAAGAAAATGATTTACCGAAAGCTAAATTAGACTCTAATTCAATTCAAAAAGCACTTAAAATTTTTAAATACGGTAAAAATCACAAATGGAAATTTTTTCTGGGTTTGATTTTTTTACTCTTAACCAGCGCCACTGCCCTCGCCTTTCCAAAATTAATGGGAATGCTGGTAGATTGTGTTACCAATAAAAATCTTGCGAGAGCTAATGAAATAGCTGTTGGTCTTATGGGAATTTTAATCCTGCAAGCAGTTTTTTCTTTTTTCAGAATTTCTCTTTTTGTAAATTTTACCGAAAACTCATTATCCAATATTCGTTTTGCATTGTATGAGAATCTGGTAAAACTTCCAATGTCTTTTTATTCTCAAAAACGTGTTGGAGAACTTAACAGCAGAATCAGTGCTGATATTTCTCAGTTACAAGACACTTTTACAACTACAATTGCTGAGTTTTTGCGTCAGTTAATCTTGATTATTGGCGGTTTTGTGATTTTAGGAAATATTAGCCCTAAATTAACCTTAATGATGTTGGCTATTGTGCCAATTGTAGCTGTTGCCGCCGTAGTTTTTGGAAGGTTTATTCGTAAATACGGAAAAAAAACACAAGATAAAGTAGCCGAAAGTCAGGTAATTGTTGAAGAAACATTACAGGGAATAAGCAATGTAAAAGCTTTTGCCAATGAATGGTATGAAATTCAGCGGTATAAAAATAAGATCAAGGAAATAGTAAAAATTGCAATTAAGGGGGGTCAATACCGTGGTTATTTTGCTTCGTTTATTATTCTTTGTCTTTTTGGATGTGTTGTAGCCGTTGTTTGGTACGGAATTACCCTTACGATTAAAGGCGAAGTTGAAGGCGTTGGAGATTTAATTTCATTTGTTCTCTATACTACTTTTATTGGCGCTTCTTTTGGGGGAATTGCCGAAATGTATGCTCAAATTCAAAAAGCAGTTGGAGCAACAGAACGTGTTTTTGAATTATTAGAAGAAACTCCGGAAGATATAAAAGCAAGTCCTAAAGCTTCTTCTTTAGAAAAAATACAAGGAAATGTAAGTTTCAATAATGTAGCTTTCAGTTATCCTTCCCGTAAGGAAATACAAGTACTAAAAGAGGTAAATTTTAAAGCAGAATTTGGTCAAAAGATCGCAATCGTTGGCCCAAGTGGAGCCGGAAAATCAACTATATCCTCTCTTTTACTGCGTTTTTATGATATTACATCGGGAGAAATCCTTATAGACGGAAAAAATATCTACGATTATGATTTGGAGAATCTTAGAGGTAATATGAGTATCGTTCCGCAGGATGTAATTTTATTTGGGGGAACAATTAGAGAAAATATTGCCTACGGAAAACCGGATGCAACAAATGAAGAAATCATGCTAGCTGCAAAACAAGCCAATGCCTTAAATTTTGTCGAAGGTTTCCCGGAAAAATTCGAAACCTTAGTAGGGGAACGTGGTGTAAAATTATCAGGAGGTCAACGCCAGCGTATTGCAATTGCGCGTGCGCTGCTTAAAAACCCAAGTATTTTAATTCTCGACGAAGCTACGTCATCATTAGACAGTGAAAGCGAAAAACTGGTTCAGGAAGCTCTGGAAGTTTTAATGGAAGGAAGAACAAGCATTATTATTGCGCATCGTCTTTCGACTATTAGAAATGCTGATAAAATTTTAGTTCTCGATAATGGAAGAATTACAGAAGAAGGAACGCACCAGGAATTAATAAATCTAGAAAACGGAATCTACAAAAACTTAAGCAATCTGCAGTTTAGTAACTCTTAGTAAGAAATTCCAAATTCCAATAAAAAAATCCATTTGCAAAGCAAATGGATTTTTTTTGTAAAATGTAAAATGTAAAATGTAAAATGTAAAATGTAAAATGTAAAATGTAAAATGTAAAATGTAAAATGTAAAATGTAAAATGTAAAATGTAAAATCTAAAATCTAAAAATTCAGAAAGATTATTTTCCTTTTCTTCTATTACGTTCTGCTTTAATCATAGATAATTCGCGGCTTGTTTGCCCTGCAACTGAAGTGTTTTCTTCGGCGCGACGAATTAAATAAGGCATAACATCTTTTACAGGTCCAAACGGAAGGTATTTTGCTACATTATAACCGTTTTCGGCCAAATTATAGCTGATATTATCACTCATTCCATATAATTGCCCAAACCAGATTCTGTTATCGTTTTTGGCAATACCTTTCTCCTGCATCATTTCCATCAATTTATAAGAACTCAATTCATTATGAGTTCCTGCAAAAATTGACATTGTTTCTAAATGGTCTAACATATAATGTACAGCAGCATCATAATTAACATCTGTTGCTTCTTTTGAAATGCAAATTGGCGAAACATAATTTTTTTCTTCGGCTCTTTTATTCTCTTTTTCCATGTAAGCGCCACGAACCAATTTCATTCCAATAAAAAACCCTTCGTTTTTGGCAACTTCATGTAATTTTTTCAAATAATCCAAACGATCCCAACGGTACATTTGTAGCGTATTAAAAACGATTGCTTTCTCTTTATTGTATTTACGCATCATATCGGTAACCAAATCATCAGCAGCGTCCTGCATCCAGCTTTCTTCACCATCAATTAATAAAGCAACATCTTTTTTATGCGCTTCGCTGCAAACCTGATCAAAACGAGCTACTACTCTATCCCATTCTGCTTGTTCTGCCGGAGTTAACGTTTGTTTTTCTCCTAATTTCTCATACAATTCAAAACGACCAAACCCTGTTGGTTTAAAAACCGCAAACGGAATAGCCAGACGTTCCTTAGCAAATTCAATAGTTTTTAAAGTCATTTGTAAAGCAGCATCAAATTGCTCTTCTTCTTCTTTTCCTTCAACTGAATAATCTAAAACAGACGAAACGCCTTTTGTAAACATTTTATCTACAACTGTAATACAGTCATTTTCGTTTACACCACCACAAAAATGGTCAAAAACAGTTGCACGGATTAATCCTTCAACCGGAAGATTTGCTTTTATAGCAAAATTGGTAACAGCAGTTCCTATCCTCACTAAAGGCTGACTGTCTATCATTTTAAAAAGAAAATAGGCTCTATCAAGTTCAGTATCACTTTTTAGCGAAAATGCAACTTGAGTGTTATCGAATATTTTTTCCATTTACGTTATTTTTTGCGCAAAGATAGCGACTGTTTTGAATATTATTCATCAGGAATATCAGATTTTTTTAATATCTTTAATCTCCCCAAAGTTTATTTTTATATTAAGAGTAAGATTTTACTTATATTTTATTTACTTTTGCAAAAAAAATAAATATGAATAGTAAAGCATATAATATTATTAATGAATTAAAGGGAAAACAGTCCATACCAAATTTTGTTGTTTTTTTCTTTTTAATCTCACTTTTAATAATAGACTTTCTTCCTTATTTTAAGACTCTCGAAATTATAAATCCACAGTTTCTATATTTATCGGTACTGAATCTTATTTTTGGGTTTTATTATTATTTTAATTCATCTCGTCTTTCAAATCAAATCCTTCCTATATTAAAAAAGAGTTATGTTTTTAAAATTTACTTAGTTTTCCTACTTCTTTGTGGTTTAAGTTTTTTTTCTGCTAAAAACACATCGCTCGTTATAACTAAATTCACAGAAATAGCTATTGTATTTTGTCTTTTTATAAATCTTTCTCTTCTACTTAAAGATAAGCTTGATCTTTTTTACAAAATTGTTTTTATAATTTGCATAACCGCGTTAATTCAGTCATGGCAGCAACTTTGTCATTTTATCATAATTCCTAAACATGCCTCAATCATTGAATTACTGAATAACTTGAAAGGTAACACTGGAAATATAAATATTCTGGCAGCAAGCCTTACTATTAAAGTTCCGTTCTTATTATTAGCAATCACTCATTTTAAAAGTTTTAAAAAATGGTTCCTTTTAATTGCTTTATTTTCAGTAACAAGTGTTATATTTTTAACCGGAGCAAGAACGCCGTACATTTCCTTGACATTAATTTATTTAATTTTTGCCGCTTTTTTATTAAAAGAAAGTTCGTTTCAAAAATCAGGGTACATAAAAATCATTACACTAGTTATCCCTGTTTTGATTGCTATGGTATTTGTTAGTGGAATTTTTGAAAAATCTAAAGATACTTCGCGTTACGTTTCATTAGAAAATAGATTTAAACATATTGATAAGGATGGATCAACACAAGCCAGATTAAATTATTGGAAAAATAGTATCGAAATAACTAAAACGAATCCAATATTTGGTATTGGATTAGGAAATTATCAGGTAGAATCTATTCCGTATGAAAAATATATCTCGGATGAATTTATTGTTTCCTTACATGCTCATAATGATTTTCTGGAAATTTGCTGTGAAACAGGTATTATCAACGCATTGGTTTATTTATCACTTTTTATTTTTATCTTTTTCACTAATGCGAAAAGGATTCTTAAATCTCAAAATTCAGAAACAAAAACAATTGCATTATTGACCTTACTATTATTGGTTGTTTATGGCGTCGATTCCTTTTTTAATTTTCCAATGTACAGACCAACAATGCAGATCATTTTTGCGCTATTGTTAGCATTGACTGTTGTAAATTTAGATTTATCAGATAAAGAACATACAATAACTTCAAATCAAAAGAATAAAAACATTTATGTTGTTTTAATTTGTATTGCCTGCTTAACAAGTTATTCAGCTTATATAATCTATAAAGCTTCAAATTTGGAATATCTAATTGCGCAAGATGACATTAATTTTAAAGACAAAGGAGCTTTAACAGGTGATGAAGTACTAAGGAGAATGCCTAAATTTCCTAATGTTTTTCAAAGCGCAGAGTCGTTTTATGAGTATGCCGGAATTTATTATGTAAGGGAAAAAAACTACGAAAAAGCAATGAATTGTTTTTCAAAAGCTACTAAAATTAACCCTTATACCGGACGAATTAATTTCTTTAAGTATGTCATAGCCAATAAAAAAGGAAATAGTGATAGTGCATACATCTACAGTAAACAGGCTTTTTATTTACGCCCAAGAAATTATTCTTTATATAAAACATCAATATTTACAGCTTCTGAAAAAAAAGATACTGCTGAAATAATTAAGCAACATAAAATATTTTCAAAATATATTAAATCGCCCGAAGCCTGGACTACAACTGTTGCCGCTTTACAAAATGCCGGACTTGATCAGGAAAAATTAGTTGATTTTATTAATGACGGAGTAAAAGAATTTCCAAATGACAGCACTCTTTTAAAACAGAAGAATAGTTTTTTGATTACAAAATATATCATTGAAGCGCAAAAATTTCAAACGGAATTAAAATTTGACAAAGCACTAAATACCTATAAAAAAGCATTGAAAATTGATCCTGAAAACATTTATGTGAGTCAGAATTTAGGTTTTTATTATTTTAATCAGGGACAAAATGAAAAAGCAATACCTTATTTTTTAAACTCTATAAAAAAACCTGGATTGGAGAATGGAAAAACTGAATATTTTTTAGGCATATGCTACATGAAGCTTAATGACAAAGAAAATGCCTGTAAATTTATTAATTTGGCTAAGAATAAAAATTATTCAGACGCGAAGCTCCTCAATCCATATTGCGAAGTAAAATAATTTTGACAAGGAACAGATTTTAAAAAATAAGCGTGTTTAAAGTAATAATTTGTTATTTGAAACCATTTTATTTAAGCTGTTTTTAAAACAAATTAAAGCTAAAGTTTGAATATTATTTAGTTAAAAATGCCTTATTTTGTGGTTTCAATTAACCAAAGAAATATGCAATCTATTCAAGCCAACAATTATTTAGTGCATTTCAATCAAAATGCGTACGATGCTTTAAATACACATTTAAAAGACAATAAGTATTCAAATTTGTTTATTATAGTTGATAATGAGACAAATGAGCATTGTTTACCTAAATTTTTGCCTTTACTTGAAACCGATTTAACAATTGAAATAATTGAATTTGAATCTGGCGAGGCTAATAAGAATATTGAAACTTGTATAGAAATCTGGAAGGTTTTAACTGAACTTGGTGCTGACAGAAAATCTCTTGTAATTAACCTTGGCGGTGGCGTTGTCACAGATTTAGGCGGATTTGTAGCTTCGACTTTCAAACGCGGAGTCGATTTTATTAATATTCCTACTACTCTATTATCTATGGTTGATGCTTCTGTTGGAGGAAAAACAGGCGTTGACTTAGGAAATCTTAAAAACCAAATTGGGGTTATTAATGTGCCTCAAATGGTTTTGATTGACACAAATTACCTTGAAACTTTACCACAAAGTGAAATGCGCTCTGGTTTGGCAGAAATGCTAAAACATGGTTTAATTTACGATGCACCATACTGGAAACAATTTTTAGATTTAAATTCTATCGATTATGTTGATTTTGATGAACTAATTTATCGTTCTGTAGAAATTAAAAACGATATTGTAATTCAGGATCCAACAGAAAAAAATATTCGTAAAGCCTTAAATTTCGGTCATACTTTAGGTCATGCGATAGAAAGTTATTTTCTGGAAAGTGAAACTAAAAAAACATTATTGCACGGAGAAGCGATTGCTATAGGAATGATCTTAGAAAGTTATATTTCATGGCAGAAAAATTTAATTACTGCAGAAGAATATGCTGAAATTAAAACAGCTATTAAAAGTATCTATGATGATGTAGAAATCGAAGAAAATGACATAGATCCTATCTTAGAATTACTTATTCATGATAAAAAAAATGAATACGGATTGATTCAATTTGCACTTATTGAAGGAATCGGAAAAATAAAAATTAACCAATCCGTTGAAAATAAATTGATTCTGAATGCGTTTCAAGATTATAAATCTTAAAGTTTTTTTTAATTAAAACCATTGCTTTAGGTATATATTATTTTTTACATTTGCCAAGATGAAAACAAACAATAAACAGAGAAATTTTAGTTCTTATAGAAACCGACTCAATAGTTCTTTACTAAGGATGTTGAACCGTTTTTATAATAGTAAAAGTCCGTTTTGTTTTGATGTTTTCTCATGCTCAAAAGCAGAACACGAAAAACTGCAAATTATATTTGCCAATATTAGGGTTTGAATTTAAGATTATTATCGTATCTTAAATTAAAAAATTACAATCCTAAAATATTGAAAAATAAATGAATACAAAATATTCTGATCTAATAAACCAAACATACTATTTTCCACAAGAGGAATTTAAACTAAACAAAGACAACTTACAGTTTCACAATATCGATTTGATGAAATTAGTTGAACAATATGGTACACCATTAAAGTTTACTTATTTGCCTCAGATTTCTGAAAACATCAATAAAGCAAAGGCCTGGTTCAGAAAATCAATGGAAAAGAACAAATACGAAGCAAAGTATTACTATTGTTATTGTACAAAAAGTTCTCATTTTGAATACATTATGAATGAAGCTTTCAAAAACAATATTCATATTGAAACATCATCAGCATTTGATGTCAATATTGTTGAGAATTTGTTGGAAAATGGTAAAATCAACAAAAGTACTTATGTTATTTGCAATGGTTTTAAAAGAGATGAATATATCAGCAATATTGCAAGATTAATCAATAACGGGCATAAAAATACTATTCCGATCATTGACAATTATGAAGAACTTGATTTGCTTCAGGGAGAAATCAAAGGAAAATTCAAAATTGGAATTCGTATTGCAGCTGAAGAAGAGCCTAAATTTGAGTTTTATACTTCAAGATTAGGAATTGGATATAAAAACATTGTATCGTTTTATAAAAAACAAATTCAGGAAAATGAAAAGTTAGAGCTTAAAATGCTTCACTTTTTTATTAATACCGGAATAAATGATACAGCATATTACTGGAATGAGTTAGTAAAATGTATTAAGGTATACATTGCGCTTAAAAAGGAATGCCCTACTCTGGACGGATTAAACATTGGAGGTGGTTTCCCTATTAAAAATTCACTTGCATTTGAATATGATTATCAATATATGATTGATGAAATTATCAATCAAATTAAAATCGCCTGTGATGAAGCTGAAGTTGATGTTCCAAATATTTTCACAGAATTTGGTTCGTTTACAGTTGGTGAAAGCGGCGGTGCAATTTATCAGATTTTGTATCAAAAACAACAAAATGATAGAGAAAAATGGAATATGATTGATTCTTCATTCATTACTACTTTGCCGGATACTTGGGCTATAAACAAACGTTTTATCATGCTGGCGGTTAATCGTTGGAATGATACATACGAGCGGGTTTTATTAGGAGGATTGACTTGTGATAGTGACGATTATTACAATTCAGAACAAAATATGAACGCTATTTATTTGCCTAAATACAACAAAGAAAAACCATTGTATATTGGTTTCTTTAATACTGGTGCGTATCAGGAAACTATTGGAGGATATGGAGGTTTACACCACTGTTTGATTCCGCAGCCTAAACACATTTTAATAGATCGTGACGAAAACGGAATTTTAGCTACCGAAGTTTTCTCAGAACAACAAACTTCTGACGATGTACTGAAAATTTTAGGATATACAAAAAAAGTATAAAAAAAAACCTGCAAATTAAATGTTAATATATATAAAATTATTAATTTGCAGTATCATGTAAAAGGTCAAACTTTTAATTCAAAAAAAAAACAAAAAAACAAAACAAAATGAAAGGACCTATCAGTCAGTTTATTGAAAAACATTATTTACACTTTAACTCTGCTTCTCTTGTAGATGCTGCAAAGGCATACGAACAACAATTAGCAAACGGTGCTAAAATGATGGTAAGTATGGCTGGCGCTATGAGTACAGCAGAAATTGGTAAAATTTTTGCCGAAATAATTAGACAAGATAAAGTACAGATTATTTCTTGTACCGGAGCCAATCTAGAAGAAGATATCATGAATTTAGTAGCACACTCTCACTACGAAAGAGTGCCTAACTATCGTGATTTGACACCAGAAGACGAATGGGCTTTGCTTGAAAGAGGATTAAATCGTGTTACAGACACTTGTATTCCTGAGCATGAAGCGTTTCGTCGTTTGCAAAAACACATTTACAAAATCTGGAAAGATGCTGATGATAAAGGTGAACGTTATTTTCCACATGAATTCATGTATAAAATGCTATTATCAGGTGTTTTAGAAGAATATTACGAAATAGATTTAAAAGATAGCTGGATGTATGCAGCAGCCGAGAAAAATTTACCTATTATTGTTCCGGGTTGGGAAGATAGTACAATGGGAAATATCTTCGCTTCATACGTAATCAAAGGAGATTTGAAAGCTTCTACCATGAAATCAGGAATTGAATACATGACATTCCTTGCTGACTGGTATCCAAAAAACAGTACTAACGGAATTGGATTTTTCCAAATTGGTGGTGGTATTGCAGGAGATTTTCCTATTTGTGTTGTTCCAATGTTGTACCAGGATATGGAAATGCATGATATTCCGTTTTGGAGTTATTTCTGCCAGATTTCAGATTCAACAACTAGTTACGGATCTTATTCCGGAGCAGTTCCAAACGAGAAAATCACTTGGGGTAAATTAGACATTAAAACCCCTAAATTTATTATTGAGTCGGATGCTACAATTGTGGCACCTTTAATTTTTGCTTACTTATTAGATTTATAGGATATTTATGAAAAGAGTTATAGTAGACTACGCTAAACTTACCAATGAAATTTTAAACCTTTTGGTAGAAAAATTTCCTGATGGTTATGATGATTCGGATGTAATCCGTTTTAGAAATGCTAAAAACGAATTGATCGAAGCTGTTGAAGTACGTACTGAAGACACTATTTATTTAGTAAAAATTAGTACTAAACTTGCTGACAGAATCGAAAATTACGATGAAGACGATGATATCGACGTTGATGTTGATACAATCGAACCAGTAAAAGGTCTTGATCTTGATGATGATATTGATGACGACGACGACGATGATGCAATAGATAAACCAGATACAGATGGCGGAGATGACGATGATGACGATGACAGGGACCCAGATGATATTGCTGATGACGACGATGATGAAGACGATGAAGATTAATTTATCTCTTTCACAATAAAATAAAGGAACTCTATTTGGGGTTCCTTTTTTTATTTACTGGAAACGTATATATTTTATAGGAAAAATATTATATATTTTGATTTTTTCCTATATTTAACGGATAATTATAAGCCAAATGAATTCAGAAATATTACATGCCAAGCTAAAAGAAAATTTTGGTTTTGAAAAATTCAGACCTAATCAGGAAACCATAATCAACACGATTCTTTCTGGTCAGGATACTCTGGCGATTATGCCAACAGGTGGCGGAAAATCGATTTGTTTTCAATTACCGGCTTTGGTTTTGCCAGGAATTACAATTGTAATTTCTCCTTTAATTGCCTTAATGAAGGATCAGGTTGACAGTTTAAAAACCAACGGAATTTCAGCTTGTTATATAAATAGCAGTCAATCCAGCGAAGAACAGCAGTTTTATATCGACAATTTAAAATCGAATACTTTTAAATTAGTCTATATTGCTCCTGAAAGTTTATCGTATCTAGATGTTGTTTTTAACGAGTTGACAATCAGTTTAATTGCCATTGATGAAGCGCATTGTATTTCATCTTGGGGACATGATTTCAGACCTGCTTATACCAATTTGGGATATCTAAAAAGCCGCTTCCCTTCTACTCCGGTGCTGGCTTTGACGGCTACTGCAGATAAAGCGACGCGTACTGATATTACAAAACAACTAAAATTAAGAAATCCGAAAACTTTTGTAGCATCCTTTGACAGGAAAAATTTAAGTCTGGAAGTTCGTCCGGCATTAGACAGAGTAAAACAAATTATAGATTTCGTTGAAAATAAACCCAATGAATGCGGTATAATTTATTGTCTGAGCCGAAAAACAACAGAAGAACTGGCGGAGAAACTGCAAAAAAAAGGAATAGCGGCAAAAGCATATCACGCAGGTCTTGATAATAATCTTCGTGCCAAAACTCAAGACGAATTTATAAATGATGATTGTCAGGTAGTTTGCGCGACAATTGCCTTTGGAATGGGAATTGATAAATCGAACGTGCGCTGGGTTATTCATTATAATTTACCAAAAAATATTGAAGGCTATTATCAGGAAATTGGCCGTGCCGGTCGTGACGGACTGCCAGCAGAAACCGTTTTATTTGAAAGTTATGCAGATGTAATCCAACTACAGAAATTTGCTTCAGAAGGATTGAATTCTGATGTTCAGTTAGCAAAATTGGAAAGGATGAAACAATATGCAGATGCTTTAAGCTGCAGAAGAAAAATTTTGCTTTCTTATTTCGGTGAGTTGGTTAATGAGAATTGCGGTAATTGCGATATTTGCAAAAAACCGCCAACATTTTTCGATGGTACGATTCTCGCGCAAAAAGCATTGTCAGCTATTAGCCGTTTAAAGGAATCTGAACCTTTGGCCGTGATTGTAGATTTTTTAAGAGGCTCAAAAAACGCATATATCTACGAAAAAAATTATCAAGACCTAAAAACGTACGGAATTGGCGCTGATGTTTCGTGGTACGACTGGAATCAATACCTTATTCAGCTAATTAATCTTGGATATCTTGAAATTGCTTTTCATCAGCATAATAAAATATTACTCACCTCTTTTGCTAAAAAAGTTTTATTTGAAGGAGAGAAAGTAAAATTGACTAACGTTGTTAAAAAAGCAATTGATAAAAACGAAATCAAGGAAACAAAAGCTAAAACTGCCAAAAATTCTCTTTTTGAAATACTTCGTAAGTTGCGCTACGAAATTGCTAAAGACGAAGAAGTTCCTGCCTACGTAATTTTTAGCGATGCTGCATTAAGACAAATGGAAACCTTACGTCCAATGAGTGATGAAGAGTTTCTTGCTATTGATGGTGTTGGTAAAGCTAAACTTGAAAAATATGGTCAGGAATTTATAGATGCAATTATTTATTATGAAAAAGTAAAAAAGACAAATGCTAAAGCTAAAAAAGAAGGCAACACCTATAAAACAACTTTAGTGATGTTTCAAAGTGGCGCTTCGGTACAGGAAATCGCAGAAAAAAGAAGTTTGGGACAGACTACTATTATTTCACATTTAGCTAAATTATATGTTGACGGACATGATTTTGATTTAAGTAAGTTTGTTACAGAAAAAGAAATTTCTCAATTGCAAAAAGCGCAAATCGAACTTGAATTTCCAACTGCATTGAAACCCTATTATGATTATTTTGAAGAAAAATTGTCTTACGATAAAATTCGATTTGCATTAGCTTTTCTTGAAAGGCACAAAGATGATGATGAAAAGCTAAAAATTAAAGCTTATTCATTGGATGAGAAAAGATTAGAAAATCCTGAGGCTTACAAGAAATGGAGTTCAGAAGAAGATTCAGAGCTTGTTCATAATTTTTATCAAGGAAAGAAAGTGAAAGAAATAGCGCTTTTGTTAGGAAGAAATGAAGGCGCCATAAACTCCAGATTGAAAAAATTAGAATTGAAAAAATAATTTTCACGGTTTTTTATTTTTTCATTTCATTTTTGAATTAGTAGAAATTATAAATCATCAGTAAAATAAAAATCCTGTGAAAAATATTCTTCACAGGATTTTTTTATATTAAAAAAGAAAACTTACAAATACCTTTCTTCAAAAACTTTTTGATGATGTTTCTGATGTCCAATAATGGTAAAACCTAAAGCACGAACAGAAATCTGAATATTCGAAGCTGTTCCCATACGTTTAAGCTGTTCTTCAGATAAACTTTTGTAAAACAATAAATTTGAGTGTCTTACGGCAGATAATTCAGTTAATAAATCCTGAATACTTCTTTCGTTTGCATTGGTATTGATTGCATAATCATTTTCTTCAAAGCTTGCCAATGGAGTTTGATCATTTCTTGAAAAACGCAAAGCGCGATAAGCAAAAATGCGCTCGCAATCTATTAGATGCTGAATAATATCTTTAATTGTCCATTTTCCTTCTGCGTAGCGATAATCAAATTTATCCATCGGGATATTTTGAACAAACCGTATAAAATCATGCAGAGAAATCTCTAATTCTTCTATCAGGTTTACATCTCCGGCTTCACGAATATACGTTGCAAAACCGCCTGAATATTCATTTTCTAATAATTGGCTTGAATTCATTTCTATTAATTTTTGCTATAAAATAAATTAAAATTCTAGTTTTAGGCTGAGTTTCTACTCGCGTTTGTGTTTCCGAAAAGAGATCTTGTTACGATTTTTTCGTAAACCTTAATCAACTCTTCATTATTGCCATTTTCTTTGTTTAGCTCATTAATTCTCAATAAAGCATATTGCTGTATTGTCAACAATGGCATAACGATACGCTCTCTTATTTGAATAGAAGCTATACCATCAGGATAATTTTCCATCAATGTTTTATGACCAGCAATTTTAAGCAGAAGACGTTTTGTTTCTAAAAACTCATCGTAGATAATCTGCCAGAATTCACCAAATTCAGGATCTTTTTTCATGTACGCTGTTAAAGGAAAAAATGATTTTGCCAATGACATCATACTATTTTCTAGCAATGTTCTAAAGAATAGTGAATTATGATACAAATCACTCACTTTATCCCATTGATTGTTGTCTTCAAAATATTTCAATGCAGTTCCTACTCCAAAAAATCCCGGTACATTTTGTTTCAATTGACTCCATGAACCCACAAAAGGAATTGCTCTTAAATCAGCAAAATCCAATTGCTCAGATTTACTTCTTTTAGATGGACGACTTCCAATATTTGTTTTAGAATAATACTTTAATGTACTCATCTTTTCTAAATACGGAATAAACTTTGGATGATTTTTAAAGCTCAAATATTTGTCATATCCTAAACCAGCCAATTGCGTTAAAATTTCAGTCTCAGTAGCGCTTAATTCATTTTTTTCTTTGCTAAAAACCTGATTCGTTACACCGGCACTTAATAAGTTTTCGATGTTATAACGGCAAGAATCAAGAGTTCCAAAATTTGAACTAATTGTTTGTCCCTGAACTGTAATCTGAATTTCGTTATTTTCAATTTTTGGTCCTAAAGACGCATAAAATTTATGTGTTTTTCCACCGCCACGAGCTGGAGGTCCACCACGGCCATCAAAGAAAATAGCTTTAATACCATATTTTCTTGAAATTTCTGTCAATGCAATTTTAGCCTGGTAAATACTCCAGTTTGCCATTAAATAACCACCATCTTTAGTTCCGTCAGAGAAACCAAGCATAATAGTTTGCTTATTTCCTCTCGCCTGTAAATGTTTAGAATATTCAGGATTGGTGTACAACTGCTCCATAATTTCGTGAGCATTTTGTAAATCATCAACTGATTCAAAAAGCGGAATAATATCAACAGTAGGATTTTCCCAATTGTTCAAACGAATCATGGCAAAAGTTTCCATAACATTCAGCGCACTTTCGTTATTACTAATAATATAACGGTTAGCACCAAACTCTCCGTTATTTTGCTGAATCGTTTTTATAGCCTGAACAGATTCTAAAGTAGATCTGGTAATTTCATCTTCAAAATGCTCAGGATTCAATTCTCCCTTTACTTTTGATAAAACAACCAGTTTTTCTTCTTCTGATAATTCATAATAGTTTTCAGGGAAAATTTTCGAACCTGAATTCAAATAATAATTTACAACATCTTTGAAAACGGCGTTGTGAATTTTACTATTCTGGCGAATATCTAAAGTCGCAAAATGGAAACCAAATAAATTAATTTTTACTAAAAACGCATCCAATTCATCTAAATACAAGGATTGGTGTTTTTCAATAATAATGTTTCGAATTGCATTAAGCTGCGATAATAATTCGTCTAAAGTGATATAAATTTCTCCTTTTGAATAAAAAACAGAACGATAAAGTTTTTGTTCAAGTTCAGACACCAAAGTATCTACTCCTGAGAAGGTTAGTTTTCTTTTTAAACTTCTCATTTCAACATAATAACACTTCAAAATCGAAGTACGCAAGCGTTCTGCAACTTTCAAAGTAATTTCAGTTGTTACAAAAGGATTTCCGTCACGGTCTCCTCCCGGCCAAAAACCAAGTTTGATTAATTGGTTTTGAATAGCATTTCCGTGAAGGATGTTTTTCTGTAAATAATGCACAATTTCTCCAGATGTAGCATAAAAAACATTCTCCAGATACCAAATCAAACTTACCGCTTCGTCGTAAGGATTTGGTTTTTCATTCTGAATAAATGGAGTTTTTCCCAGCTGAGCCAGCAATTGCTTAATCTGCAATAAATTATTCAATCGAATTGCTTCGGTTAAATCATTTATAATCCCAAGTACCGGGCCTGGATAAAATTGCGTAGGATGCGCCGTTAAAACCGTTCTTACATTGAAATTTTCAAGAAATTCAATAAGATCGTCGTCTTTTTCCTTTGCATCTGATTTTTCTTTGATATCACGAAGAGAACCACGCCCTTCCATGTTGTTTACAACCGGAAAAGCAGCATCTTCAATGGCATCAAATAGCACAATCTGACGTTCTATATATTGAATAAATCGAAACATTAAATCGATTTTTTCAGTCTCAGTTGCGTTATTTAAAAATTTATTAGAAAAGAAATCAAAAATCTCTTTTGGTGTTTCCTGTTTTTTAAAGCCCGTTTCGCAAGTTTCTGTAAATAAAGGAAGTAAAACTCCTGTATTATCTATAGAATCAAAAGGTAATGTTATAAAAACACTATTATAAATGTGGTATTTTGAGAGAACGTCCTGATTGAAGCGCTCAATTTTGGGTAACGTATACATAATCGTGTTATAGTTGGTTGGTTAATTGGTCATAAAAAAACCCCAAGAATAAACTTGAGGTTATATTTTAATATAGCATTCAAGAAAATATTACATATTTTTAAATATAGTATGCATCAAACGCTTCTTATCGTTTATACTTTCTTCTAATGAAATCATTGTTTCTGTTCTGTAAACGCCTTCGATATCGTCGATCATGAAAATAACTTCCTTCGCGTGTTTCGTATCTTTCGCTCTGATTTTACAGAAAATATTGAATTTTCCGGTAGTCACAGAAGCCACAGTTACGAAAGGAATTTGGTTTATTCGCTCTAATACAAATTTAGTTTGAGAGGTATTATTAAGAAACACACCTACATAAGCAATAAATGAATACCCTAATTTATCGTAATCTAAGGCTAGTGAAGATCCCATTATAATTCCGGCGTCTTCCATTTTTTTTACTCTAACATGTACTGTTCCAGCAGATATCAATAGTTTTTTTGCAATGTCAGTAAACGGAACTCTCGTATTGTCTATTAACATATCTAAAATCTGGTGATCTACTTCATCTAAACGAAATTTACTCATAATTCTTTAATTAATATTACTAATTGCTATAACAAAGTATAAAAATATGCATAAAAAATAACAAATTCACATAAAAATTAACTTTTTATCAATCCGTTAACAAATTTAACATTTTTATTTAAATAAAAATTTGCTTTTTGATTCAATTTCGGAATGTTACTAAAGTCATCTGAATAATCTGCGCCTTTAGCATCATATTCATAATGACCAAAATAATTTTCCAAGTCGCCTACTTCAACTATGTAAGCGTTAAACTGAATCTTATTTTCAATCAATTCTTCTTTGTATTGTGCGACAAAATTCGTAATAATTTCGATACCATCATAATTTATTTTGATGTTTTTATACATAAAATCATAAAAAACGACTTTATTTTGTGAAATATTCAAATAATCATTAATTCGATTATCAACTAAATCGTTTTCGGAAAGCAGTTTGAAACTCGAAATTAGTGAGAAAAATATGAACTTTCGGGTAATTTCTCTTTGATAATCATCCGGAAAATGACCTGCTTCAAATAAAATAGTTGGAACTCCTAAGAACTGAAAGGTATCTCCAATACAATTAATATTGAATGAATCGTCAAAACGTCCCACCTGCCCCGGAATATACCCCTGTAATACATCATTAAGGCCTGCAATAAGGTTTATGGCTTTTAATCTGTTATCATTTATATCACGCGCTTCGTTATAAGATGGTGCTAAAAAAGAAACGGTTGCCGGTTTACCACTATCTCCTGCACCAAAAATGGTGCGCTGATCATGAAGATTAAAACAATAATGAGGTTTAAAATCTTCAAATACCTTCCTTAAAATAGTACTCTCGGGCTGAGTCAGATTTTGTGAATCTCGGTTTAAGTCAATTTTATTGGCATTTTCACGAGTGTAAAGCGCCGCCCCATCAGGATTTAGAATTGGAATAGTGTAAAAAGTAAATGCTTTTAGCATTTTATCTGCAAAATCCGACTTACCGTTTAAAACATTTATAAAATCAAAAAGCGCTTTGGTTGTAGTGCTTTCATTTCCGTGCATTTGAGACCATAAATAAATACGAGTTTCTCCTGTACCAATTTCATAACTATATATAGGTTTATTTAAAACCGAATGTCCAATAATTTTGACCTGATTATTAGTATTTAGTTTATCTAATAATGGTTGGATATGATCTAAAGTTAGATAACGTCCCGCAATAGATTGCTCTTTGTATTGATTAAATAATTCTTCTAAATTCATTGTGTTTTGATTAGTTTACAAAAGTAAACATCTTTATTTTTACAATTGTAAACATGTAAAATTTCTAATTATTTAGAAATGTAAACAGTTTTTAATGCTTTTAAATTGGTTTTTAATATTTCATGATTAACATTTGTTACTTCTGTTAATAAAATATATTATAAGGCTCTATTTCAATTAGTTAAGCATCATTACTTATAGTAAATTAGAGTAGTTTTTAATCTTATTTACCTTATTTACTATTGTAAAATTGCTTATTCGACTTATTATAGTTACATTTGTAAACATCAATTTTTAAATATAGAATTTACAATGGTAAACATCGATGATTTTGTAAAAAGACTCGAAATAATACTCGATTATTATGCTCTAAACGCCTCTTCTTTTGCTGATAAAATTGGTGTGCAGCGATCTAGTATGTCTCACCTGCTTTCTGGTAGAAACAAACCAAGCCTTGATTTTGTTCTTAAAATTTTGGATGTTTTTCCGGATGTGGACTTGTATTGGATTTTAAATGGAAAAGGAAGTTTTCCTAAAAATGAAGAAGAAACTGTAAATTCTAAAATTGAAAACACGGTTGAAACAGAAAAACCTTCTACACCTATTCCGTATCATGAAAATGAAGTTTCGAAAGATTTATTTTCAGGAATGAATAAAAAAGAGGAAAATCAGGAAAAGAGATATTTTTCAGAATCAAAAAATTCAAATCTAAATTTGGAAGAAGGCGAAATCGAAAAAATTGTATTTTTTTATAAAAACGGAACATTTAAGGTATATAACCCATAATCTGAATTTTCGCGTATTTAAAAAATTTTAAAAATATTTTTCATTTAAGCGATTCTCACGGAAGCAAAAAAAAGAGCTAAAATTTAGATCTGAACGCCATTCTCCGGAATTTTCCCTAATACTCCTCTAAAATGTAATTTCAAAATTTCTAAATCGGCTTCATAATTCCCAGTGGGTTGCAAAGGTGTTCCAAAATTAACTTCTTTCTTGCCCCAGTTAAAAGTTACCGGTACAATTGGCACATTTGCTTTAAGAGCAATATAGTAAAATCCGGTTTTAATTTCCTTCACTCCTTTTCGGGTTCCCTCCGGAGCAACGGCAAGACGAAAAACTTCTTTTCTTTCAAAAATAGCAGCAATAGAATCTACTTTATTTAAACCGCCGGTACGATCTAAAGGCTCTCCACCCATATATTTAAAATAATAACCAAACGGAAAAGTAAACAATTCTTTCTTTCCTACCCAATTCATTTGCAGTCCGGAGATTCCGCGGGTGAAAACTCCCAAATAAAAATCATGATTGCTTGTATGAGGCATAACCATCAAGACACATTTTTTTACTTCGGCATTTTCTACACCCACTATTTTCCAGCCCATTAGCTTAAAAAAAAGGAATTTGTATAATTTTTTCTTCATTAAAGTCAATTATTTCGTGCAAATTAAAAGATTTTAATGGTAAATTTGAGTTAAAGCGCAATAAAATGATTCAAAAAATATTCAGTTATCTGATTCCAATAAAAATATTCAAAAAAAAATCAGCCAGAAGCAAAGTAATCGAAGTTACCTGGGCAAATGGCGAATTAGTTTTAGATTCTGAAAACACCAATTATTCTTATGGAAGTCTCCAGCGCATATTAAGGTACGGATTACGAAATATTGGTTACGAAAGCATTCTTAAGATGGAACATATTTTGTTGTTGGGCGTTGCCGGCGGAAGTGTTATAAAAACTCTCGTAGACGAAATTGAATATAAAGGTAAAATTACCGGAGTCGAAATTGATCCTGATATGATTCAGATCGCCAATCAATACTTTAACCTGGACCAAATCAAGCAACTCGAAATTATTATCGACGATGCTTTTGAGTTTGTTTTAAAAACCAAAGACAAATACGACTTGATTATTATTGATGTTTTTGAAGATATAAAAATGCCCAATTTTTTATTCGAAAGCTTTTTTGCAAACCGCGTTTTTTCATTATTAAAAAACAAAGGAGTTGTCCTTTTTAATACCATGATTTTGGATGAAGCACATAATGTTAGAAATAGAAAGTATATTTCGGAAATAAATAGTAAATTGTTTTCCTCAAAAATGTTACCTCGTGTGGAGGTTCACAACGAATTAATTATCATCGAAAAAGTCGCCTAATTTGCTATTTTATGAAGACCCTAGTTTCTATTTTAAAATCCTTGCCGCCTACTAAAGTTATTGATTCAAGTATAGATTTCTCAAAATATATAGCATTAGATTTATCAGTTACCAACAAAGGACTAGTTGAAAGTAAACCTTTGACTGCCAATGATTTTGAAATTTTTATAACCAATTATTTAAAAAAGAATGATGCCGAAATAGCTTTTGGCGGTTATATAGAAGGGCGGAACTTATATCAAAGAAGTACTATTTTTAAAAATGAAAATCTTCCCGAACGTAATATCCATATAGGTTTGGACTTATGGGGAAAAGTTGGAACTTCCATTCTCGCTCCGCTTGATGGAAAAATTCACAGTTTTAAAAATAATGAGGGTTTTGGAGATTATGGTCCCACTATTATTTTGGAACATGAAATTGAAAATGAAAAATTTTATACTTTATACGGACATTTATCGTTAGAAAGTATAGAAAATATTACCGTTGGGACAGTTTTTAAAAAAGGTGACCGTTTGGCAACCTTTGGAAATTCTACAGTTAATGGAGATTATGCACCTCATTTGCATTTTCAGATTATAAATAATATTGAAAATTATTACGGTGATTATCCAGGAGTTTGTAACATAAACGACTTGAACTTTTATATAGAAAACTGTCCCGACCCTAACTTATTATTAAAAATAACATAAATAGTTATGAAGAAAGCAGGATTGATTATATGTTTGTTATTGCTAATTGGTTGTAAATCGAAAACCATAAGCAGAGACACCGAAGATTTAAAAATTAAAAAAGTTGTTTCGACCGAAATTATTTCGGCGCAGCAACAAAAAGCGTATGATTTAGGGAAACGGGTTTTAGAAACCTGCAACACATCTAAATTTAAACCTTTTAACGAAACTGAAGTCACACAATCTGTAATGGAAAACACGACCGAAGAACGTTTGACAAAAACCTGCCAAAAGTTTCGACAATATTATGGCAGTTTTATTGATTTGAAATTGGATGGTGTTTACAAAACAAAACAAGAAACCATTTATCGCTATCATGCATTATACACCAAAAAAGTGGCAAACAAAGAATTGCGTGTTTTTGTAAATGAAGATAATTTAGTTTCTGCTATAAAATCAATGGATTGGGATGAGAAATTCGAATCTCAAATAACAGACTAATAAAAATTAACTTATGAATTTAAAATTCCCTCTTTTTGTGTTATTGTTTCTTTCGACTTTGGTCAATGCTCAGGAAACCATGATTGTAAAGGATTCTAAACCTTTTTCGGCAACACAAAATTATACTTTTATCTGCGAAAAATATGCCTACACGGGAGAAGCGAATGTTCAGATCGCAAAAACAGAAAAAGGGGGAATTTTAAAATTAACAATTGCAACAGCAAACGACAAAGCCAGAATTGCCGGAGGAGTGTATGTAGATTTGGCAAACGCCGATGTAATAGCCTGTGTTGATAAAAATGTAAAAGAATATGCAGATGGCAAAACGACTTCTTATTATTATTTTACACCGGCAGAAATGAACAAACTTAAAAATACTGATATAAAAGGAATTAGGTTTATTATTACCGGAAACTCAAATACCTTCGGCAATCAAACCGGATATTTTACGGCAGTAAACAAAACCAATTATTTTTCGACAGCTTTCGACCAATCAAAAAAAACATTCAATACAGCAAAAGAAATTAGCGTTTTATAAAGATTTTTTTCTCTAATAAATCTTATATTTATGCCTTAATTGTATTTTATGAACCCAAACGAAAACTTAATCACCAAATTCTACACTGCTTTTGCCAACGCCGATTATAAAACAATGAGTGAATGCTATCATCCAAAAATTCATTTTATTGATCCCGCTTTTGGCTTACTAAAAGAAGAGCAGGTTTCTGCTATGTGGCAAATGTTACTTTTAAGAAGTAAAGGCAATTTAAAAATTGAGTTCTCAAATGTTAAGGCTGATGATTTTACAGGATCGGCAAATTGGGTTGCGACTTATAATTTTAGTAAAACCAACCGAAATGTTATTAATAAAATTTCTGCCGAATTTATTTTTCAGGATGGTTTGATTATTAAACACACAGATAGTTTTGATGTTTGGAAATGGTCAAAACAAGCTTTCGGGTTTAAAGGACTTTTACTGGGCTGGACAGGTTTTTTTCAGGATAAAGTAAAAGAGCAGGCCTTATTATCACTTAAGAAATTTCAGCAGGCAAAATAATTTTAATACTATTATTTAATATAAAACCCGACTTGTTTTGAAAAACTTGTCGGGTTCTTTTTTTAGAAGCAGAAACATCAAATTTCCAAGACCACCAGTCCCGCTTTCACCTATATCTTTGTTCGTTCCTCTCAAAGGATAACGGCTCTATCGGGGCTATATTAGAAATTTTGTAATTTATTAGAAATTTATTTTTAAAAAATTCCCTGTACATTATTTCATTTATAAATCTTCACAACATTTACCGCAATATTTATGGTAATGTATATCGTAGAGACGCACAACAGTGCGTCTAAAACATCGTATATATACAATCATTGTAATAAATTGGAACGTACACGCACTGCTGTGCGTCTCTACGGTCAATCTTTGTGAAAAATATTATGATTTAAACCATTTCCCTACCAATTCATCTTCAAATGAATTTGCATTTTTATGGATAAATTCGTTTGTGTTTTTTTCATAAGAATAATCTAAAGCCCAGGTTTCATGGTTTTTAGCCAATTCTTTTATGCCATCGCAAACAAATTTAATTTCTTCATCAGTAGTAGTTGGGTGAATAGACATTCTGATCCATCCCGGTTTTTTGATCAAATCACCAATCGTGATTTCGTTCACCAATTTATTTGAAGTTTCCTGATCTACGTGAAGTAAAAAGTGACCGTAAGTTCCGGCACAGCTGCATCCTCCTCTGGTTTGAATTCCGAATTTGTCATTTAATAATTTTACACCTAAATTAAAATGTAAATTTTCAATAAAAAAAGAAACAACACCCAAACGATTTTTATGTTGCCCTGCGAGGATTTTGATATTTTCAACAGATCCTAATTCGCTAAAAACATAATCAACAATTTCGTGTTCACGTTGTAAAATGTTTTCAATTCCCATTTCTTCCTTTAGCTCAATTGCCAAAGCAGTTTTTATAACCTGCAAGAAACCTGGAGTTCCTCCATCTTCACGATCCTCAATATTGTCAACATATTTATGTTCGCCCCAAGGATTTGTCCAGCTTACAGTTCCCCCACCCGGACAATCGGGAATCATATTATTGTATAATTTTTTATTAAAAATCAAAACACCCGAAGTTCCCGGTCCGCCTAAAAATTTATGTGGAGAAAAGAAAATCGCGTCCAGATAAGCTTCAGGATCAGCAGGATGCATATCAATTTCTACATAAGGTCCAGAACAGGCAAAATCTACAAAACAAACACCATTATGCTGGTGCATCAATTTTGCTGCTTCATGAAAAGGAGTTTTCAAACCTGTAACATTTGAACAGGAAGTAATCGAAGCGATTTTAATTGTTCTATCCGTATATTTTTCTAATAATTGTTCAAGATTATCCAGGCAAAAAAGCCCTTTTTCGCAGGAAGGAATAATTTCAACATCTGCAATTGTCTCTAACCATGATGTTTGATTAGAATGATGTTCCATATGTGAAATAAAAACAACAGGTTTTTTTTCGGCAGGAACCGTAATAAAATCCTTTAAATTTTCCGGAATTTTTAAACCCAGAATACGTTGGAATTTATTGATAACGCCCGTCATTCCTGTTCCATCAGTAATCAAAACATCATCCTGATTTGCATTTGTATGACGCTTGATAATATGTCTGGCATGATGATACGCTTTTGTCATGGCAGTACCTGACACAGTAGTTTCTGTATGTGTATTAGCCACAAAAGGCCCGAATTCATTAAGAAGTTTCTCTTCAATTGGGCGATATAATCTTCCACTGGCAGTCCAATCGGTATAAATAATCTGTTTTTTACCGTATGGAGATATAAATTCCTGATTTATTCCAACAATATTTTTTCTAAAATCCTGAAAATATGTTTCTAAGCTGATGGTATTATTTTTGCTATTCATTATTGTGCCCGAGTTTGATTGCAAATATATTGCTTTTTTATAGAATTGTGAATTTATCAATTATAAACTTCAAACATTAAATAACCTTTTAGTATCTTTAATTAAATAGTCTTTTTTTGAATAAATTATCATAATATTCTATCGGATTAATAGGGCATATAAAACTTTAACTATAACATTTATGGGAAATTTATCAGTAGCTACCTTTGGTGGTGGATGTTTTTGGTGTATAGAAGCTGTAATTCAGCGTTTAAAAGGAATAGAATCTTTAAAATCAGGATATTCAGGAGGTTTTATTAAAAATCCTCCTTATCGTGAAGTTTGTACTGGCAGAACGGGTCACGCCGAAGTCATACAAGTTACATTTGATCCTGACATAATTTCATATCATGATTTAATTTTTATATTCATGACAAGTCATGATCCAACAACATTGAACCGTCAGGGAGCCGATGTTGGAACACAATACCGTTCTGTAATTTTATATCATAATGAAGAACAAAAAGCAATTGCAGAACAGGTTTTTGAAGAAGTAAAAGGGTTTTACGATGATCCAATTGTAACGCAATTAGTTGAATTTGAAGTTTTTTACGAAGCCGAAGAAGATCATCAAAATTATTACAATAACAATCAGGATGCACGTTACTGCCAAATCGTAATTGACCCAAAAGTGCAGAAATTAAAAAAAATGTACGCAGATAAACTTGTTTAAATAGCAGTTTTTTATCTTAGATTTTATTGTAACATTTAAAAACAGCCACCAATTCACGAATTTATTTAAAAAAAATATACCTAATCATTCGTGAATTCGTGGCTTTTACTAATATAAAATCTTTTTAATCTGCGAAATCTGTGGCAAAAAAAGAAGAAACTCAAATGAAAAATTTAAAAATAAATAATAGATTTACTGCTGAACTACCCGCAGATCCTGATGAAACAAATGAAATTCGTCAGGTTAAAAATGCGTTATTTTCATATGTAAATCCAACAAAACCCACAGAACCAAAACTAATTCATGCCTCTAAAGAAGTTGCTGAATTGGTTGGAATTTCTGTAGATGAAATTCAGTCAGAAGCCTTTTTGAATGCATTTTCGGGAAAGGAAATTTTGCAGGAAACAAAACCTTACGCCATGTGTTATGCCGGACATCAATTCGGGAACTGGGCTGGGCAATTGGGTGATGGTCGTGCGATTAATCTAACTGAAGTTGAACATAATAACGAGTTTTTCACCCTTCAGTTAAAAGGTGCAGGAAAAACTCCGTATTCCAGAACTGCTGATGGTTTGGCCGTTTTGCGCTCTTCGATAAGAGAATATTTATGTGCCGAAGCCATGCATTATTTGGGAGTTCCCACTACCCGATCGCTTTCGCTAATGTTGTCTGGAGATCAGGTTTTGCGTGATATTTTATACAATGGAAATCCTGCTTACGAAAAAGGTGCTATCGTTTGTCGTGTTGCTCCGTCTTTTATTCGTTTTGGAAGTTTTGAAATGCTTACAGCCCGAAATGAACTTAAAAATTTAAAGCAATTTGTTGAATATAATATCAAACATTATTTTCCTGAAATTACTGGCGAGCCAAAGGAACAATATTTACAATTTTTCAAGAAAGTTGCTGATACAACCCGCGAAATGATTTTGCATTGGCAGCGTGTTGGTTTTGTACATGGCGTGATGAATACCGATAATATGTCAATTCACGGAATTACGATTGATTACGGCCCGTATGGCTGGTTAGAAAATTACGATCCAAACTGGACACCTAATACAACTGATAGTCAAAACAGAAGATATCGTTTTGGCAATCAGCCTCAGGTTGCTCAATGGAATTTGTATCAATTGGCCAATGCGCTTTATCCTTTAATAAATGAAGCAGAACCTTTAGAAAAAATTTTAGAATCGTTTATAAATGATTTTCAATCTGATTATAAAGTGATGTTTTTAAGTAAATTAGGTGTATTTACTTCAACTGAAGCTGACGATAAATTAGTTACCGCTTTAGAAACTGTTTTGCAATTATCTGAAACGGATATGACCATCTTTTTTAGAAATTTAAGTAAAATTAAAAAAGAAGATTCTGTAGAAAACGCTATTGAAAAAATTCAGGATGCTTTTTATATTCCTGAAGAAATTTCTGGAGACATTTTAGAATCCTGGAAAAAATGGTTTTCTGTTTACCTTGAAAGATTAAACAGTGAAACATTATCTGATGAAGATCGTGCACAAAAAATGAATACAATAAATCCAAAATATGTATTGCGAAATTATATGGCACAATTGGCCATCGACCATGCAGATCAGGAAGATTATTCGTTGATAAATGAATTGTACTTGTTATTGCAAAAGCCTTATGACGAGCAGCCGGAATCAGAAAAATGGTTTGCAAAACGACCAGACTGGGCACGTTCAAAAGTAGGTTGTTCTATGCTTTCTTGTAGTTCTTAAAAGTTTTTTTGCCACGGATTCACGAATTTTCACGAATTTATTGACAAAGAATGTCACATTGAGCGAAGTCGAAATGCACGCAAAGTGTTCTCGACTTCGCTCGAACTGACAAAAATATTAATTAGTGAAAATTCGTGAAATTCGGCGCAACATTTTTTATTTAGCAGTAATATAATCCACAATCATATTGGCGTGAATGCGGGAGTTTTCGATAAACCATTTATGTGTCTGCATTCCACCGCAAACTACTCCTGCCAAAAATAAACCTTCAACGTTTGTTTCCATGGTTTCAGGATTATACGTTGGTATTTTTAGTTCATCATTAGAAAGTTCAATACCCATTTTTTCAAGGAAATTCAAATCAGGTTTATATCCGGTTAAGGCAAGAACAAAATCATTTTCAATGGTCACTTTACCGTTTGGAGTTTCAATTTCAACTTCATTTTCTCCTATTTCAGTAATATTTGATTGAAAATAAGCTTTTATACTTCCCTCTTCAATTCGATTTTCAATATCTGGTTTTACCCAATATTTTACACGATTATTGATTTCGTTTTTGCGAATCACCATTGTTACATTAGCTCCTTTTCGCCAACATTCCAATGCAGCATCAACAGATGAATTGTTGGCGCCAACAACCACAATATTCCTAAAAGCATATTCGTGAGCTTCCTTATAGTAGTGTCTAACTTTTGGCAATCCCTCGCCTTTTACATTCATTTTGATCGGAATATCATAAAAACCTGTAGCGATAACAATATTTTTAGCTTCATAAGTTTTTTTATCAGAAGTTATTTTGAAAACCGAATTCCCTTGTTTTTCAACACTAAGTACTTCTTCAAACAAATTGATGGAAAAATTAAAATAGCGGTGAATGTTTCGATAATATTCTAAAGCTTCCTGACGACCGGGTTTTGGCGCAAGACAATTAAAAGGGATATTTCCAATTTCTAGTCTTTCGGCTGTTGAAAAAAAAGTCATGTACAACGGATAATTGAAAATACTGTTTACAATTGCACCTTTTTCAATAATTAGATAGCGTAAGTTTTTCTTTTGAGCTTCAATTGCGCAGGCTAATCCAATTGGACCGCCTCCAACAATTATCAAATCATATTCTGTCATAAATCTATTATTTTTCCCAGTCTTTAAAGGGATTTTTGCTCAAATAAGCGTTGTAATATCTTTTATCATTCGTAACTTCTTCTCCAAGCCACTCCGGTTTTTCAAAAGATTCTGTTTCTGATTCCAATTCAATTTCAGCCATTACCAAACCTTCATTTTCTCCGTAAAATTCATCTACTTCAAAAACATGTTTTCCGGCTTTTATTTCAAAACGAGTCTTTTCGATTTTACCTTTTTCGCATAGTTTTAGCAGTTCCTGCGCTTCATCAAGCGGGATTTCATTTTCCCACTCAAAGCGCGACATTCCACCATGCTGCCCAATTCCTTTTATCGTAATAAATCCTTTACTTCCTTTTATTCTCACACGCACCGTTCTTTCGGGAAGCGAACTCAAATAACCTTGTGCAATCTTATTTTGAGTAAAAGCCTGTTCTTTAAAATCATTTGATTTTACAAGAAACTTTCTTTCTATTTCAATCATTTTAACTCCAAATTAAATTTTTACTGCAAGTTACTCATTTTAATTCAGTTTGAAATTGCATTTTATCAATACCTTCTAATCAGTTAAATTTTGTAATCATCTCAAAAATAGAATGTTATATTTTAAATAACTGATTATTAAAGCATTTTGTATTTATTTTTTTGTTAATTTTGATAGGATCTAAACTTCATTACTATGTCTAAAAAAGCACTTTACCTATTAGGCATTGCTATAACAATTATTTTAGGCACTTTTTTATACCTGAAATTTTGTTGCAATTGCAGTATGAAATCGCCAGCTGTTGCCACCGAAAAAACACCCGGAGCTGCCAGAGATACCACTATGGTTCGTTTTGTTCTTAATGGTTCCGGAATTGATTTTCGTACTAGTGATAACCTTAAGTTCCTCAAAAACAGTTCGGCATTGCTTACTCCGGTAAGTGATTCTATTGGAATTGGAATTGAGAATCTTAAAACATTTTTAGCTTCAAATTCAAAACAAAAAGTAATAATTACAGGTTATGCTATTTCCAATGAAACCAATAACTCCACTTTTGAAAATCTCGGACTTGCAAGGGCAAATGAGGTTAAAAATTATTTTGTTTCTAAAGGTTTAACAGCAAGTCAGTTTGATACAAAAGGTGAAATTATAAACAATTGGAAAATGATTGCTGACACTCTTATTGGTCCGGTAGAATATAAATTTCCGGCTTTGGATACCACTACGGCCGTTAATAATGAATGGGATACTTTAAAGGAAAAGATCAATTCTGATCCTTTGATTCTACATTTTAACACGAATAAAGCAAGTGATGATTTAAATACCGTTGAAAAACAAAAAGTAAGTGATATTTTGAATTATCTAAAAAATGTTAATGACGCTACAGTTTTAATTGTGGGACATTCTGATAATGTTGGAAATCGTGATGCAAATGTAATTCTCGGACAAAAACGTGCTGAATTTTCTAAAGATTACCTTGTAAAAAATGGAATCGATGGCGAACGCATTACAACCGAATCAAAAGGTCCTGATGAGCCAATTGGAGAAAACACAACTCCCGAAGGCAAAGCCAACAACAGAAGAACGGTAATAACGATTAAATAATAATCAAAAATATACTATTATGAATATACCTTGTATTTTAATACCTGTGCTAGTGGGATTAATCTGTGGAATTTTAGGTTACTTACTAGGGAAAATGAATTCAAAAGGAGATGGTTCTCTTGCAGCTGATTTACAAGCCGATTTGGATGCGTGTAAAGCACATACAAAAAGCCTGAATACCAGAATTTCAGCTCTTGAAGCCGATTTAGCAGCAAAACTATCTAAACCAAACGCAACTCAGTCATTTGCAGCCACAACTCCCGTTTTTCTTTTTGATCAGGATTTGGCTGCATCGGTTTGCAATAAAAAAATAGAAGAGAATGATTTGAAAATTGTAGAAGGAATTGGACCAAAAATTGAAACTCTGATGAACGCCGCTGGAATCAGCACATGGAAGGAATTATCAGAAGCATCTACCGAAAAATTGCAAGCAATTCTGGATGCGGGAGGAGAAAACTATGCGATTCACAATCCTAGTACGTGGTCAAAACAAGCTTTACTTGCCTATGAAGGGAAATGGCAGGATCTAAAAGATTTACAGGAAAACTTATTGGGAGGAAAAGAATAAAGCCAATATTAATTAAACCTTAAAAACTGGTCAGAAGCCAGTTTTTTTTATGCTTTATCAAGAAAATCGGAATCCCAGCTTTTATCATTATTATACCATAATTGACCATTAGAAACTTCGAGCGGGCAATCGATATTATTATTGTAAAGTGCACCTGTTCCCAAACCTTGCGGCATTTTTGAATTTTGCAAAAAAGTCCATTGTGCAATGGCGTTCAAACCAATATTACTTTCTAATGCCGATGTAATCCACCAGCCAATATTATATTTATCTGCTAATGTTATCCATTCTTTTGTTCCTCTAAAACCTCCAACAAAACTTGGTTTCAGAATGATGTATTGTGGTTTAATTTCCTGCAGTAATTTTTCTTTTTCTTCGAATGAAAAAATGCCTATTAATTCTTCGTCTAATGCAATTGGAAATGGCGTTGTTTCGCACAAGTCCTTCATCGCTTTACTGTTTCCTTTTTTTATTGGTTGCTCAATACTATGAAGTTGAAATTGATTTAGTTGCTTTAATTTATCTAACGCTTCATTTAAGGCAAAAGCTCCATTTGCATCTACACGAATTTCTATTTGTTCTGCAGAAAAATGACTTCTTATAAACTGTAATAATTCCAATTCTTTTTGAAAATCGATTGCACCAATTTTCAATTTTATACAATTAAAACCAGCTGCTAATTTTTCTTCAATTTGCTCTTTCATGAAAGCAGCCTCTCCCATCCAAACCAATCCGTTTATGGTAATTGATTTAGTACTATTGGTAAAATCTGAAGGAAATAATAAATATGGATTTTCACTTTTTAAGGATAAAAAAGCCATTTCTACGCCAAATTGTATTGATGGAAATTCTAATAAAGCTTCCCAAAGTGCTGTTTCTCCTAAATGAATATTTTTACAAGTCCATTTTAGTTTTTCTTCATAATCGTCACGATCGTCGGCACTTAAACCACGCAAAATGCCACACTCGCCTATTCCTTTTTTACCGTCTTTTTCAAGTACAATAAACCAGGTTTCTTTTTCGGTCATAACGCCGCGCGACGTTCCTGACGGGCGTTTGAATTCGAGCATGTATTTGTGGTAAGTTGCTTTCAAGTTGGTATGTTTTTTAAAACATATAAGTTATATAAGTTCATTTAAATATTGCGTGGTGGCTAACTTAAATTTACTTATATAACTTATATGGTGGAAAATTTTTTAATTATAAAGTTTTAGAACTTTTTCGAAATCTTTAGATGGTAAACCTGCTTTTTGAAATGCGGCAAAATCTAATTTTGTTTTTTCTATCCAGCTTAAACTGTCAGTAACATTTTGAGTCTGATATTTTTTATAAATCGCTTTTGCTTCGCTGTAGTCATCACTAACCAAATAAACATGCGCCAGATTTAATTTGACCAATAATTCTGTGTCGTCCAATTTCTCACCTTCTTTTAATGATTTTATAGCTTTTGCATATTGCTTAGTCAAAATATAACAATAGCCTATCGAACTGTAGTCCAGTGCAGTTGCTTTTCCGTCATTAATTATAGTATTTAATTTCGGAATTGCTTCATTGTATTTTTGTTGTTTTATTAAAGCTGAAGCCTGATTTCTCAAATCATTATAAACATTTTTTGATATGTCAGCATCTTTGTAGCAGGCATTCCCAAAATCTTTATAAACTTTATTCTTTTCGATTGGCAATAACTTTTGAAACTCCGAGTAACGATATTGTTTTGTTATTTTATCCATAATGCAAACACAAAAATCATCAGAATTGGCCATTTTTTGTGCCATTGTAGATGTTTTGCATAAGCTGATAATCTCGTTTTTATTGTCCTGGTTCCAGCCTCTATTCAGTTTTGTATCGACCCACGGCACGACTTCCAAAACTATTTTTTGATTTAAAACCCAGTTTTTACTGTGAAAACCAAACCATATTGTACTTACGTTTTCTCCCAAACAAGAAGATTTATCAAGCGATAATCGTTTAGCATCTTTGCTTACGGCATCAACCTGAGCGTAACAAGCCTTGTCTGTTTTACCGTCTTCAATATATTTTTTTGCATTTTCTCCCGAAGTAAATAATGCGTAAGTACAAGTATCGTCTCCTGAAATTTTTGACATTAAAAAAACTGCTCCGGCAGAGCCCTGACTGATTCCTGTAGGATCTGGAATTGCTTTTAATACTGAAACTAAACTATTTGCCATTTGTTGGTTTTCGTCCAGAAGCGTAATTCTGTATACGATTTCAGTTGTTCCAACAGGTAAATCTTCAGTTGTCAGAGTAATACGGTCCCGTGCATAAACAATAATTTCTTTTGTAGTGGCGCGTTCTTTGTCCCAATAACCATCTTTTTGTGCAAAAGTGTTATAAGAAATTGTTATTAAAAGAAATAGGGCTATTTGTTTTAAATTCATTTTAGAAAATTTAGTTTAAATATTCATGCAAATTTCAAGCCTAATTTTTTAGCATTCCCTGAATTCTTTTTTCAGCTTCTTCTTTTGTAATTCCTTCATAATAATCTTTTACAAAAGGATGGTCAAAATCCTGATGAGGAAAAATTTCCGGTCTGTCATTGCCACTTTTGGTTACAACGGTTGTAGGAACGCTATTTGAAAATTTATATTGTGGGATATAATTGCAAAGCCACCCAAAATATTGTGTTTCATGATTTTCATTATCAAAATTTTCGAGATAATCCTTAAAACTTTTTTCGCTTAAGGAAACCCAAAAACCATATTCAAGGTCTTCACAATGGTCGTTCACTTTTTGAATAAGAACACATCTGACAAATCGATCTACATGATCCGGGTACTTAATTACACAAAAATCCTGATCGATTACAGCTATTTCTTCCCGCTCTTCAGTGGAAAGATTGTAGTAACTACTTGGTGAATTGTATGTTAGTGCAGGCCAACTTTCATGTTCTTTACCACAGCACTCACAAATAAACTTACTATTATCCATATTAATTATCGCAAAAAATCTTTTTTTTAAATTTCGATAAAGCATATTCTTTTGTGGTTCCTCACATTTCGGGAACCACAAAAAAAATATGATGAAGCTTTTAACTACAATTCAATAGATTCTCCAATTCCTAAAAGCATTAAATCTTTTCCTTTATCGAAAAATTTGCGAATAGATTCTTCTTTATTGATTTCGATATAACCAAAAGTATCAAAATGATACCCTAAGATTTTATCACATTCTACAAAATCAGAAGCAATTATAGCGTCTTCAACATCCATTGTAAAATTATTTCCAATTGGAAGAATTGCCAAATCTAATTTTGTTCTTAACGGAATCAATTTCATGTCCATTGTAAGAGCTGTGTCTCCGGCAATGTATATGTTTTTATGTTCGCTTTCTATTACGAAACCACCAGGATTTCCTCCGTAACTTCCGTCAGGAAAAGAACTTGAGTGAATTGCGTTTACATATTTTACTTTTCCGAAATCGAATTTCCAGCTTCCGCCGTGATTCATCGGATGTGCATTAAGTCCTTGTTTTGCGTAATAACTTGTAATTTCTGCATTAGAAACGATTACCGCGTTGGTACGAGTTGCAATAGCTTCAACATCAAGAACGTGATCGCCATGTGCATGAGTTAATAAAATATAATCAGCTTTTAATGTATTTATATCGATTGCTGCCGCTTGTGGATTTCCTGTAATAAAAGGATCAACAATTATATGTTTTCCTCCCACTTCAATGCCTAAAGAAGCGTGTCCGTAAAATGTAATTTTCATTTGATAAGTTTTTAAAATTGAACTTTATTTTATCTTCCGCCTAAGAAGAGGTTAACAATAATGTCTGAAATCAACGAGATCATGCATACAGTTAATAATATAGAAAGTAAGAATGTACTAAGTGCGAGTTTTTTTAATTCCGGATCTAATAACTTAGGATTCTGGTTTTTATAAACGGTAATTAAATGTTTTGTTAAAGGGATATAAGCCAATAAAAATAAATATTGATCGAAACGATAATCACTCAATATTGCAAAAACAACAACCAAAAGCATGGCTGTTATAATCAATGCAAAATGGTAGATTTTTGCTTTTGCTCCGCCAATTTGAACTACAATTGTATTTTTTCCTGATTTTTTGTCTGATTCTTCATCACGCATATTATTGAGGTTTAAAACTCCAACGCTTAATAAACCAATTGAAACTGCAGGTAAAATTAAAATAGGATCTACTTCTTTCGAATACAAAAAATTTACTCCCAAAGTACTTACAAGTCCGAAGAATACAAAAACAAAAACATCTCCAAAACCTTTGTAACCGTAAGCAGAATTACCAACTGTGTAACGAATTGCAGAAATAATGGCAGCGATTCCTAATAAAAGAAAAAATATAGAGTATCCGAAGTTACTTTCTCCAAAAGCAAAATAGATTAAAATAATTGCTGATAAAAGTGTCAATATCGAAGTAATTATGATGGCTTTTTTCATTGCCTGCGGCGTAATTACACCACTTTGTATAGCACGTTGCGGACCAACTCTGTCGGCATTATCAGTACCTTTTACACCGTCTCCATAATCATTTGCAAAATTGGATAAAACCTGTAGACCAAGTGTCGTTAAAAGTGAAAAACCAAAAATTTTCCAGCTAAAAACTTCAGTTGGTGTATTGATAGTTTCCGTTGGGTGTGATAGGGCATATATGCTTCCTACTATTATTCCGGAAACTGATAAAGGCAATGTGCGCAGTCTGGCGGCTTCAATCCAATGTTTCATTATGTTTTGTTTAGTTTTGAATTTGTTTCAGGTTTCAGGTTTCAAGTTTTGGGTTGAGTTTCGCAACTTGAAACCTGAAACTTGAAACAATTTTTAACTTCTTATGGCAACCATTTATTTTCTCCGAAATTTGGTTTTCTTTTTTCTAAAAACGCATTTCTTCCTTCTTTTGCTTCTTCGGTCATATAAGCCAAACGTGTTGCTTCTCCTGCAAATACCTGCTGACCAACCATTCCGTCATCGGTTAAATTCATTGCAAATTTTAGCATTTTTATAGAAGTTGGTGATTTTTGAAGAATTTCCTGAGCCCATTCATAGGCAGTGTCTTCAAGCTCATCATGTGGAATTACAGCATTTACCATTCCCATATCCATTGCTTCCTGAGCTGAATAGTTTCTTCCTAAAAAGAAAATCTCACGTGCTTTTTTCTGTCCCACCATTTTAGCAAGATAGGCAGATCCGTAACCACCATCAAAACTGGTTACATCAGCATCGGTTTGTTTAAAAATAGCATGTTCTTTACTGGCCAAAGTCATGTCGCAAACCACATGTAAACTATGTCCGCCACCAACTGCCCAACCAGGAACAACGGCAATAACCACTTTGGGCATAAAACGAATTAAACGTTGTACTTCCAGAATATTTAAACGGTGCTGGCCATCTTCGCCAACATAACCCTGATGTCCACGAGCATTTTGATCTCCTCCGCTGCAAAAAGAATAAACACCATCTTTTGTTGATGGTCCTTCTGCCGAAAGTAAAACTACCCCAATCGAAGTATCTTCCTGTGCGTCGTAAAAAGCCTGGTATAATTCTGAAGTCGTTTTTGGGCGAAAAGCATTTCTAACATTTGGTCTGTTAAAAGCAATTCTTGCAACTCCATTACATTTTTTATAAGTTATATCTTCAAATTCTCTGGCAGTAATCCAATCCATTTCTATTTGTCTATTTTAAATAATTATAGTGTAAAAATAAACCATTTTTACATTTTTACCTACTCAATTTACTTTAAGTCTTTACTAAATTGTGGTTGAATGTTAACAAATAGTATTTACTTACAAAAAATAACATTATTTAACATTCGTTTTAAAAAAAAATAAGTAATTTTACGGCCTAGAAATCAATTAGATACATTTATTTCATTGATTTCAGATTGATTTTCTTTCACTGATTTATTAACCTAAAAAATGATTTTTTTGAGAAAATTTAAAAAATTTGTCGCTCATTTTTTTGGGGTTTTGAATACTAAAACTTTAATTGATGGGCAAATGGTTTATGCGTTTGTAAAAACTCAAAGAAGAGATAGTAACACCTAAGGTTAAAAAATAGAATTGTTCACTCAATTTGTCTAGCAAGGATTACGATAATGGGGACTTAATTTAAATTGAAAACTTTCTATAAATATAAATATCAAACAAACCAAATGGTTCTGCCGTGAAATTGATTTTTTGCTGTTGATGCGAATGTTATAAACTATTTAAAGACATACCAATCACGACGATGATTTCTAAAATTTTTAAAGTTATTATCTTAAATGATTGATTCGAATAATTTTATTTCTGTTTTTTTTTAATTACAATTTTTTTTAAAACTAGAATAAAAAGGGAAAGGCTACTTGTAATGAGTAGCCTTTCCTGTTATAAATGGTTTAAATTCCAAAAAATAAAATACAAATTCCAAACCAAATGAGACAAAGTCAAAACCTATCGAGAAAGAAAAAAATTTACCGCAGAGAACGCTAAGTTTTTTTACTCTTAGTTTTTATAAAAAAGCAAAGTTCACAAAGCTTTGTGTTGATTTAGCTTTGCGAACTCTATGCTTTTTAAGGCATCCTTAAGTGAAGCCTTTGCGTTCTCTGCGTTAAAAAATAATCAGTAAGTTATTATCCACAACATTTAGTGTTGATCCAATTTTTAGATTTCAAGTAAATAAAAATTCCAAACTCCAATATATTAAATGCTATTGGAATTTGGAATTTTAAAATATTGGAATTTAATTTTAATTTTCCTGAATCAGATAAATTCCGTCTTCTTTGATTTCGATGAGTTTATCTTTATACAAAGCACCAACGGCCTTTTTAAAAGTTTTTTTGCTCATTTTTAATACTGTTTTAATGTCTTCGGGATGAGAATTATCATTTAAACGTAAAAAGCCTCTGTTCGCACGCAATTCATCTAAAATTTTCTCTGCATTTGGCTCAATACTTTGATATCCCTGCACTTGCAAAGCAACATCTATTTTATTGTCAGGACGAATGTTTTTAATATATCCACGCAGTCTGTCGCCGGTTCTAATCGCGTCGTCGTAAACTTCATCTTTATATAACAAACCTTTGTGCTGCTCATTGATGATCACATTTATCCCTAATTCGGTAATATGCGATACAATCAAATCAACTTCTTCTCCTTTTTCAACTGTAAGCCGATCGTTTGACAAAAATTGGTTCAATTTACTTGAAGCCACCAAACGATTTGTTTTTTCGTCCATATAAAGATAAACCAGGTAACGTTTTCCTTTTTCCATAGGACGAGCCTGTTCTTTAAACGGAACCAGAATGTCTTTTTCCATTCCCCAATCCATAAAAGCACCAACCTGATTGATGTAATTTACTCGCAAAAGAGCAAATTCATTCAATAAAATATAAGGTTCAAGAGTTGTTGCAACCGGACGCTGTTCATGATCTAAATAAACAAAAACGATAAGTTCTTCGCCTATTTCAAATTCATTGGGAACGTATTTATTGGGTAATAATATATCGTGAATTCCTTCGGGATCTTTTTCAGGATTCCCTAAAAACAAACCAACTTTGGTATCACGTAATATAGTTAGTGTATTGTATTTTCCTATTTCAATCATATTCTAAGTTTCTAAGCTGATAAGCAACTAAGTTTCTAAGGCGCAAATGTACGAAGTTTGAAAATGGTTCGCAGAAAAATATTCCACATAAAAAGGAAAAAGCACCAAATAAATGGTGCTTTTGTATATAATCGTTTCGATTTATTTGTAAACACTCTCTTTTTTAAAGTGCACTGTCAATAAATAATAAACTACAGCTCTGTATTTGTGTTTATTGGCTTTACCATACTTTTCTAAAACTGCGTGAATTGCAGTATCTAATTCAGGACTTTTTGGTAAACCCAATTTTTTTATTAGGAAATTTTTCTTAACCGTTTCCAATTCAGATGGCTGGCTTCCGGCAACTGTAGATGCATCTGGGTTGTATATAGACGGTCCGCAACCAATTGTTACTTTAGTCAATAAATCCATATTTGGCGTTACACCACATTTTTCCTTTAAATCTTCTGCATATTTTTTAATTAATTCTTCTCTTGCACTCATAATAAACAGTTATTTGATTGTTATTTTAAAACATCAAACTTACATATTTATTTTACAATTACAATTATTTTAACCCAATTTAACTTACAAATTATAAATTAGATTAATTCCTTGAAAAATTGATTTAAAATGAAATTGTTTTCTAAGGTTGGCGTAAATATTTCCAGAATAGCCGGCGTGTTATTCTGACTGTATAATGAATCAATACCCTCATTTAAAGACTTCAAATCAGTTGCTGTTAAATAGTTCATTTTATACATTTTAGCCAAATGTTCAGCTGTTAATTGATGTGATGTTTCAAAATAAGTATTAAAGACAGGTTTTTCTTCATGACCCGGCAAAATCCTGAATATTCCTCCCCCTCCATTATTAATCAATATAATTTTGAAGTTATTAGGAATATAAGAATTCCACAAAGCATTACTATCATACAAAAAGCTAATATCGCCGGTTATAAAAACATTTTGCTTTTTACTCCCTACCGAAGCTCCTACTGCCGTTGATGTGCTTCCATCAATTCCGCTTGTGCCACGGTTACAAAATACCTCTATAGAACTATCAATATCAATTAATTGGGCATATCGAATTGCCGAACTGTTGCTTATTTGCAATTGACTGTTTTTGGGTAAAGTTTCTATTATTTTTTCAAAAACCTGAAAATCAGAAAAGGGTATTTTACTGAGATATTCCTGCTTTCTTATTTTTCGCAAATCGTAAATCTTGTTGATTTTAGAAAAATAATCACTTTCTACAAATGTTGTTTTAGAAAGTAAATTGGTAAAAAAATCATTTGGCTGCATCACAATATGTTTTGTTTTTGCATCAAACGTATCGTAGGCGCGCAAAGTATCTATGTGCCAATGTTGTTTTGGTTTGTATTTTCGCAAAAAAGCCTTGATTCTTTTCGAAACAATCATTCCGCCAAAAGTCAATAAAATTTCTGGTTGAAAGTCTTCAAAATCACCATTTTCAAATGGAGTAATTAAAGTATCGATACTATTAATAAAACTTGGATGATGAAGATTAGAAGTCGTTTCTGTCAGCACAACAACCGAAGGATCATTTGCCAAATTTTGAATAATTTCATTATCAATAGTATTGGCTTCGTTAACGCCAACCATTACTAATTTACGCTTGGCAGAGTTCCAGATTGAAACTAATTCTCCACTGTTTTCTATAGTTTTTGTTCCGATAATCTCTTCGGAAACCGTAATTTTCGGGTGAACCGAAAGTGTATCTACCGTTTGATAAAGTGGCTCTTCAAACGGAGCATTGATATGAACAGGGCCTTTTTGAAGAATTGCAGTTTCGATCGCTTTATTGATTTTTAAATCATTTTCTTCTGAAGCTTCTTCAGTTAAATTAGCATTAAAAACAGAATGATTCTGAAAAACATTTTCCTGACGAATCGTTTGTCCATCACCAATATCAATTTTACTTTGCGGACGATCTGCAGAGATTACGATTAAAGGAATCTGGCTGTAAAATGCTTCGGCAAAAGCAGGATAATAATTTAATAATGCTGATCCTGAAGTACATATAACAGCTGTTGGCTGTTTAATTTGCTGGGCAATTCCCAATGCAAAAAAAGCGGCGCTACGCTCATCTGCAATACTGTAACAGGTAAAATTAGGATTTTGGGCAAAACCTATAGTTAAAGGTGCGTTTCTTGATCCTGGAGAAATTATAATATTGGTGATTCCTTTTGCTAAACAAATTTCGATAATGCTTTGTGCAAGCGGTATTTTGGGGTAAATCATTCTTATAATGTATTATTTTTATAAAGAAATCTTTAAGAGCAAGATTAACTTTTGATAGTACAAAGTTACAAACTTCGCACTGGATTTAACTTATAAATTAGGAAGATATTAAGACTGCTTTTGTAAAAAGAGGATATATTTGTGAAACGAAATTCCCGGTAAAAATTACAATATGCGTTTCTTATATATACTTTTTATATTCATTTCAATTCAAACAATAAAATCTCAAAATCAGTTTATTCCTGATGATGTTCCTTATAAAACTGCTTTAGAAACTGCAAAAAATACAGGAAAACCACTTTTCGTAATGCTATATGCTGATTGGTGCCCACATTGCAATCAAATGAAAAACGAAGTTTTTAGCGATGCAGCCGTAATGGATTTTCTGAAGAAAAATTATATCTGCGTTTGGAAAAATATTGAAAAGGAAGAAGGTATTGCGCTGAAAGACAAATTCAATACCAAATCATTGCCGACTTTTTTGTTTTTGGATGATAATGAAACGCTTTTGTATGCTTTAAAGGGCGAAATGAAAAAAGCTGATTTCATGAACGAGGCCAATTTTGCTTTGAATCCTAAAATGCAATTGCCTTATCTGGAAAAAGAGTTTTTAGCCGATAAAAGCAATTCAACTAAGTTTTTTGCTTATTTAAACACTTTAAAAAAAGGAAAAGACCGAACAGAACTATCGATTCCAACACACATTTATCTTGAAACACAATCAGATAATCAACTAGTTAGCGAAACAAACTGGCGTGTTATTGCCAATGGTGTAACTGATATTAATTCGAGGGAATTTCAATACGTTTTAAAACACCAAAAGGAGTTTGCCGCCGTAGCTTCGCAAAATCGTGTTGATCGAAAAATAGAAAATATTGTAACAGAGTTATTGCGCCCTTATATAGATAATTTGGATACGATAAACTATTATAAACAAAGAGAAACTGCAAAGTCAATTCGTTTGCAAAAAACAGATTCACTAGTTTTTAAGTTTGATTTAACTCTGGCAGAAAGAACCGAAAAATGGCAGTTTTATAAAAAAGTTACTCTTGAAGACACTCAAAAATTAGTTTGGAATGATGCCAGCTTCCTAAAAGATATTGGACAAACTTATTTGAAACACATTACTGACGAGGAAAGCCTGAAAAAATCAATTTTCTGGGTAAAACATTCTTTAGAATTAAACGATTCTTATGATGGTAATCTGCTGACTGCAAGGTTGTGTAATAAAATAAAAGATAAAAAATCAGCTTTAAAATACGCTAAAGATGCCAAAACAATTGCAAAGGAAATGAATTGGAATTCTAAAGATGTTGATGTTTTATTAGCTGAATTAAATAACAAATAAAATTTCAAAATATAAATTCCAAATTCCAATTATAACCATCATGAATACAATACTTAGACCCGCAACAACAAAAGATTTAGATAAAATTCTTGAAATTGTAAATCATTCTATTTTACATACAACAGCAAATTATAGTTATGATATTCAGACTCTTGAAGTGCAGACAAAATGGTTTGAAGATAAAAAAGCTAAAAACCTGCCTATTGTTGTAGCCGATTTAGATGGCGAAGTAGTTGGTTTTGGGAGTTATGGTCAATTTCGTGAAAAAATTGGTTACCAATATACCGTAGAACATTCTGTTTATGTTGTAGATCATGTAATAGGAAAAGGAATTGGTTCTAAATTACTGACAGAATTAATTCGTTTGGCAAAAGAACAAGGCTACCATGTAATGATTGGCGCCATCGATGCTGATAATGCCGGAAGTATTGCCTTTCATGAAAAATTTGGTTTTGTAGCTACAGGAACGATTCGCGAAGTGGGATATAAGTTTGATCACTGGCTTGATTTGGTATTTATGCAGTTGATATTGAAGTAGATCCTATTTTTTACCGCAAAGACCGCCAAGAATTTACGCAAAGATCGCGAGGATTTTTAAAGTTTTTTATGACCACAAAGTAAAACACTCAAGAACATAAGATTGTTATAAAAAAATCCGTACAAATCCGCGTTTTCGCTTGCGAATCAGCGTCATCCGCGTTCAATATCGCTTCAATATAACTTTTGTCGATGCAGCAATTGCGATCGCTTCGTTCCAAGCAAAGATGTACTTTGTTGTAAAAAAAAATCCACAAACTTGAGAAATTCAAATTTGCGGACTTTTAGGTTTGATAGTTTTCTAATTAACTTTTTATCCAGTTGATAACTTCAGGATCTGTTGGCAAAGTTTTTGGCTTGATAACTTTAACCAATTCGCCTTTTTCGTTAATTAAATATTTTTGAAAGTTCCATTCTACTTCAGAATCCTGTAAACCATTTTTAGACTTCTGGGTCAGGAATTTATATACTTCGCACATGTCATCGCCTTTTACAGAAACTTTGTCCATCATAGGGAAAGTTACTCCGTAATTTTGTTGGCAAAAAGCGCCGATTTCCTCATTTGTACCCGGTTCCTGAGAAGCAAAATTGTTTGCAGGAAAACCTACAATTACAAAACCTTTGTCCTTATATTCTTTGTAAATTGCTTCAAGATCTTTGTATTGAGGCGTTAATCCGCACTTTGAAGCGGTATTTACAATCATTACTTTTTTACCTTTTAAAGAAGCAAAATCAAATGAATTTCCTGATAAATCTTCTACTTTAAATTGATAAATAGTTTCTTTTGTCATGACTTTATCCATTTTAGGCGTTTTCGTTTTATTAGTTTGCGCCTGGTTTTGGCAACTAAATAAAAGTAGTGCACCATACGCCATTATTATAATTTTTTTCATGTTTAGATTTTTTATAAAATTAATCAAAATCAGTTTCTTAAAGAGATTTTGACTGCTTATTTTTTCTTAATCATAAGTTAAATAAAAAAATGAAGCCTAACGTTAATCACTCGTTAGGCTTCTCCCCATACAAACAAATCAAACCATGAAATTAATTTTATATATTTTTTTTATTTAAATTATAGCTGATGCACTGCGGTTATGACGAAAAATTCTTTGTTCCCTGAATTGTTAAACTTCCAAATACTTTCTGAGTGGTGTTTACAATTTTTAAATGGCTTATTTTCCTGGTAGTTTTTAAATTCCGGAAATTTTCAGTCTGGAAGTCCGAGTAGCATCAACTATAAAATTTTATAAATCTTGATTTACATCTTTCTTATAAGAACTGCTATTATCTAAATTACCTATTTGATGTATTGTTGAAGAACTATGTCTAACAATACCTTTTCGAAGAATAGTATCTGTGGAATTTGAATACTGCAAGACACTAGTTAAGGCAATTATCAGTATTTTTAATTTATTTACGTTACTCATGATGTTTTTTTTGATTATTAAATTTCTTTTTTAATACTCTTAAAAGGCTCATACTAATCTTATATAAATCAAATTTTTAATCGGCTTTTATCTTTATTTTTTCAATCTGTATTATTTCACTTACTTTTATAATTGTATATACGAAAGAGATTAAATTTTGGTTTTAAAAAAATCAAAAAAAGTAAAAAAAAAGTATTTTTTCTATAAACCCCTTATTTTTAAAGGGCTGAGAACAATAAAAAAAAAGTATTTTTTCATAAAAAAATAAATTATCTTTATCTCATTGTAATAAAATATTTCCTAAAATTTTGTTTAAGCTTAAAAACCAAAATGTATGAGTCAAGAAGAATTATTAGTTTTAATTTACAAAAAAGACGAAAGAGCTTTTACCCATTTGTATGATATGTATTCTAAAAGTTTGTTTTCGGTCATCAATGTTCTCGTAAAAAACCGTGAAGAAGCTGAAGATGTTTTGCAGGAAGTTTTTGTAAAAATCTGGAAAAATATAGATTCATATAACGAAGGTAAAGGTCGTTTTTACACCTGGATCCTTAATATAGCTCGTAATACGAGCATCGATAAGCTAAGATCCAAAAATTTTAATAATAGCCAAAAAAACCTTTCTTCGGATAATTTCGTAAATCTGTTAGATGACAGTAATAAACTCACTAATAAAATTGACACCATTGGGATTCAGGAATTTGTAAAAAAATTGAAACCAAAGTGTATTGAAATTATTGACTTATTATTTTTTAAAGGATACACTCAACAAGAAGCGTCAGAAGAGCTGGCAATTCCGTTAGGTACTATCAAAACGCAAAACAGAAACTGTATTAACGATTTACGTAATTATTTAAAAATATAATGGAAGCACAAGAGTATATAGAATCAGGAATTTTAGAACTTTATGTTTACGGTTTATTAACCGAAACAGAAAACCTGGAGATAGCCGAAATGGCAAAGAAAAATCCCGAGGTTGAACAGGAGATTCTTGAGATAGAAAAAGCTATTATAGCTTTATCATCAAGTTTTTCACCTTTTCATTCTGTAGCTAATTTCGAAAAGATAAAAGCACGCCTCGAGCTGAAACACGGCAAAGTAGTCGATATGAAACCGGCATCAAACTGGTCTCAATATGTGGGCTGGGCAGCTGCGGTTTTAATGCTTTTAGGACTTGGATATCAAACTTTAGAATTAACAAAAACCAAGCAAGCTATTGCAACTGTTGGTAATGAAAAGAATAAAATTCAGAGAGAGTTTGCTTATTTAGATCAGCAAAATAAAGAAACAGAGAAAAACTTAACGATTGTTCGGGACATCAAAAATACAGGTGTAACACTTGGCGGTCAGGCGGTTTCTCCAACATCTTTTGCCAAAGTATATTGGAACAAAAACACCAAAACGACTTATATAGATGCTGCAGGTTTACCAAAACCTCCAAAAGGAATGGTTTATCAGGTTTGGTCCTTAAAATTAAGTCCGGTTCTTACGCCAACAAGTATTGGTTTACTGGATAATTTTGAAGAAAATGATCAAAAGATTTTTGCTGTAGAACAAACAGATTCGGCAGAAGCTTTTGGAATTACACTTGAGCCGGCCGGAGGAAGTGCAACGCCTACAATGGAACAATTATATACTTTAGGAAAAGTTTAAAATACAATTTAAAACAAAACTTAAAACGCATATTAATTTATTTTAATATGCGTTTTTTTATTATTTTTAATTCAAAACACTCAAAACCAAATATATGAACGGAAATTTACTTTTAAGAATCGCAACTGCAATCATACTTCTCTCCCACTCTGTTTTTGGAATTTTCAATAATGGTATAAACGATTTTGGAAATCTATATCTTAATCAGATTGGTTTTGCGCCGTTTGGTGTTTTTCTGGCATGGTCAATAAAAATTTCGCACATCATCGCTGCTATATTGTTACTACTAAACAAATATGTTAAGCCTGCAGGTTTTGTTACTATTTTTATTTTGATAATGGGTATAATTTTAGTTCATTTTCAGGAAGGCTGGTTTGTTGTTGGAGGCGGGAGAAATGGTGTAGAATATAACTTCTTACTGATTTTTGTTTTATTAGCCATTATGTATCCAAACGGTTTTAAGAAATCTGAATAATTTAAAAGTTTTAAAGTATGGAAATTACCTGTAAAAATTGCAATCAGACTTTTAAAGGACATTACTGCAATAATTGCGGACAACCTGCTGATACACACAAAATAAATGCACATTTTTTATGGCATGATATTCAACACGGATTATTGCATTTTGATAATGGAATTCCTTATTCGGTTAAACAATTGTTTACAAGACCCGGTCATTCAATTCGGGAATTTATTGAGGGAAAAAGAATAAGACATTTTAAGCCTTTGTCTTTAGTTGCGGTTTTGGGAGCGCTTTATGGTTTTTTATATCATTATTTTCATATTGATATATTTGAGACTTCTACAGACTCAGAAATAGATATAAGTGACTACAATGAATGGATGACAAATCATTTTGCCTGGGTAACGATTGCCACAATTCCAATATACACGATTGGATCATATATTGTTTTTAAAAAACAAGGCTATAATTTTTTTGAGTTATTTGTATTAAACACTTTTAAGGCTTCACAAAGACTTTTTGTACAAATTTTGGCATTTCCTATACTTTTATATTTAAATAGTAAACATCATGCGGAGAAGTTTTCCTCTATAACTTATCTACTAGGAATTATATTAATATTATGGACAAACATTCAGTTTTTTAATAGAATGCCAAGAACAAAAGCTTTCTTTTTAACGATATTAAGTCACCTGATTTTTTTGGTTGTTTTTACAATAATACTGGTTATAATTCTTGCCTTGCTTGGAAAACTTCCTAAATAATTAATTACAAATATCCTAATGAAACGAGGTGCCCTAGCCCTGATGGGAGGGAAAATCCTTTTGTGCCGGGGTTCGGCACAAAAGATTTGGAAGGACAGCAGGAAATAGCTCCTAATTCTGCTACTGATCAAAAAAAAAGGTCCAACTTTTGCGTTGAACCTTTGAAGAGAATTAATAATTTGCTTTCTGAAATTATTATTTTTTTGCTTTTACAGCTTTTTTGCTTTTATAATACTTATTGTATTTTGGATATGTTATAAGTGCAATTAAAGAAATGGTTCCTAGTGAATAATAAACCCAGCTTAATGAATGCGCTTCTCCGCTTGCGTAAGAATGCAGACCAACCAAATGGAAATTTACTCCATAATAGGTAAATAAAATAGATACAAAGGCGTACATACTCATTACATTGAAAAACCATTTACTACGAAGCGATGGTACAAAACGAGCGTGAATTACAAATGCATAAATCATGATTGAAATTAATGCCCAGGTTTCTTTTGGATCCCATCCCCAGTAACGTCCCCAGCTTTCGTTGGCCCATTGTCCTCCAAGAAAGTTTCCTATTGTTAACATAATCAAACCAATAGTCAATGCCATTTCGTTGATATAAGTGATTTCTTTTATGTTTAATTCCATTTTGGCCTTGTTTTTCTCATTGGTAAAGAAAATCAATATCAGGGCTACAAAACCTAAAATCATTCCAAGTGCGGTAGGCCCGTAACTTGCCACAATAACAGCAACGTGAATCATTAACCAATATGAATTTAGAACAGGCTGTAAATTGGCAATTTCAGGATCAATCCAGTTGGCGTTTGATGCCATGAAAATCATCGCCGTCACAAATGCTGCAGATGCCACAGTAAGTTTCGATTTTCTATCAAAAGCCAATCCAAAGAACATTGTTGACCAAGCCACATACACAATGGCTTCATAAGCATTACTCCACGGTGCGTGACCCGAAATATACCAACGGGCAATTAATGCAGCTGTGTGCAATACGAAGATTATTCCAATTAATATATGAAAACCATTTACAGTGATTCGTAACCATTTTTTATCGAAAAAGGTACTGAAAAGTGTAAAAATCAACATAAAGATTCCTGAAAGGGAATACCAATAAAACATTTTTGGCAAAATATTATACTTATTGTAGGCGATCTCAAGATCAATTTTTTGTTCGCTCGGAAGTACTTTACTGCCAAATTTCTTCTGAAAACCATTAATACTTTCTACCAGCTGATCGGCAGTATCAAAGTTTTTAGAAATCGAACCGTTGTTTAATGCACTAAAATACATTGGAAGAATTTGCTTTACATAAGTAGAATCCATTCCCTTTAAACCTGCATTATTCAATTCTAAATAAGAGATCCATTTGTTGTTAGGATCATTCGGAATTGGAAATATTTTTAAGATACTACCACTCAACGCAGATTCCATTAAGTTTACTTTTTTATCAGCTTCGATAAAATCTCTCTCAAAACTATTTGGATTTCCTGCCTTGTAAGCAGCATCTAAATAAGGTGCAAGTTTATAATTTCCGTTTTCGTCAAAAAACTTTACAAATGGAGCTAATTTTGCTTTTCTGTCGATACCAATAATTTTACGAATACTGTCATCTTTTGTATTCAGATAAATAATAGGAACCTGAATCCAAACCTGAGCGTATTGTGTCATCGATAAAAATACCTGATCAGAATTCATTCCGTTATAGGTATCGCTCTGACTCACTTTTCTCAATAATTCAGATGAAAAAGTATTGATAGGTTTCATTCTACCGCCTGCATCCTGAATAATCAAACGGCCAAATTTTGCAGCATGTCCTACAGGAGCTTTATAAATTGTCAATAACGAATCTATTTGTTTTTGGCTTGGCGGAGCTGTAACATGATTGGCATGATCATTTGGATCTTCGTTATGCGAATGATTATGTTCATGAACATGAGGTGCCTGTGCAAAGCCATTCAAACTAAACAATAAAACGAAAATGGTAATTAATTTTTCTTTTTTCTTTTTCACAGTTTCCAGTTTACGTTTTAAATCTGCAAAACGAGAATGTTTAGTAAACATAATGGCCATTAAACCAAAGTACAACATAAAATAACCAAAATAGGTGATATTAGTTCCCCAGAAATCGTGGTTTACAGATAATACAGTTCCTTTTTCGTCCGGATCAAATGATGATTGAAAAAATCTGAATCCTTTATGATCTAAAACGTGGTTCATATAAATATCAGCATCAAAAGTTTCTGCAGAATCCTGAACGGTTACTTTACTTTCAAAAGCCGAATAACTTTTCTCTGTTCCTGGATATTTTGTGGCTATAAAGTCGTTTAATTTTACTTTAAACGGTAAAACATAAGCTTTACTTCCGTAGAATAAAGTATATTCTATTTTTCCAATTTTAACTGTTTGTGGTTCACCAATACTACCTTTAGAACCTAAAAGTCTTACTTCTTTTTCCTGTCCGTCAGCTTTTACTTTTACAAGTAAAGCATCGGTATGAGATTTTGCTTTAAAATCGTTATTAGACTCATAATCAACAGTTCCTTTTACAGCAGGATCCGGGAAAACGATTCTAATATCACCAATACTATATAAAGATCGCATCATTAACGGCTGCACATTATCTTTAGTAACATCACCTTCAAGCTTATCGGCCATTCTCATGAAACGTCCTTCAAAAGGAGTTTGAATAGTATATTTTTCACCAGTTGTATTGATGTTTATAGCGCCGGCAGTAGGTTTATTCAAAGCAAATAAAACATTGTGAATGTTCTGAACTTCACCTTCTTTCAGAAAATGTTCTTCACGCCCGCCTGCTCCTGCTTCTACCAGTTTAAGGTATAAAGTTCCGTTTGCATCCGGTTTTACAATTTCTTTAGCACCCATGATATAATTTTTGTAACTCACTTCAAAAGGAGTTTCATCAAATTTTCCTGAAATACTAAAATCATTATTGGTAACTGGAGATAATAAAAGGCTTTTTTCAAAAACTCTTCTTCTTGGTTCACCTTTGTATTCGCCGTCTGCAAATATAGTGATGAATGTTTTATCAGAATAAATTTGGTTTTCCGCAGCGCCTTCGCGGATTGGCATCATACCTTCGTAACTAATATAACGTGTAATAAAAGCTCCTAAAAGAATAAAAATAAAGGCAAGGTGGAGTAATAAAGTCGCCCACTTTTCTTTTTTTAATAATTGATAGCGTTTGATGTTTCCGAAGAAATTGATGAGGAAGAAAACCATTATGGCTTCAAACCACCAGGTATTATAAATTAAAATTCTGGCTGTATCGGTATTGTATTTACTTTCGATAAAAGTTCCAACACCCATTGCGATTGCAAATGTTAAAAAAAGAACGGCCATTAATCGTGTAGAAAACAAAAAAGAGAATATTTTTTTATCCATTTTTGAGGAATTACATTGTATAAAAGTGCCACAAAAGTACTTAAAAATGTTGAGTATCGATATTTGCCATTTGTTAATTAAAACCAAAAATAGGTTTAATTTAGTTTGATGTTTTCATCTTAAACAAGTTAAATACTACAATTAATCTATTTTAGAATTTCTTTGAAAATGAAAAAAAATCATTAGATTTGTGTAATCGATTACATTTTTAATTTATATTTGAAAAACAAGAATTATTTCAGAATTGATAAAAATCGAGTTTCAAAATACGAATTACAGCTATTAATAACCAAACTCATATAATTTCGAAATGAAAACTAACTCAACTAACTTATTGTGCATTTTAGCCGCTTTTTTAGCGACTTGCTTTTCAGGAAGTATTCAGGCTCAAAAATCCAAAACAGCTGAAACTTATACAGGAATCGAATTTAAAATGGCCAAAGTTCAGGAACCTCAAATTCCCAATAATTCCGTCAATATAAAAGATTTTGGAGCTGTAAACGGCGGTTACACTCTTAATACAAAGGCTTTCGCCGATGCTATTGATGCTGTTTCAAAAATAGGGGGCGGAAAAGTTGTTATTCCGCCCGGAATATGGCTTACCGGACCCATTATTCTGAAAAGTAATATTGAACTGCATGCAGAAACCGGAGCTTTGATTAAATTTTCGACAGATAAAAGTCTATATCCTATTATAGAAACCAGTTTTGAAGGCTTAAACACCTGGCGCTGCATCTCTCCTATTTATGGTAAAAACTTAGAAAATATTGCATTTACCGGAAATGGTGTTTGGGATGGCTCAGGCGAAGTTTGGAGACAAGTTAAAAAGAGCAAACTAACCGATAGCCAATGGAAAAAAGTGATTGCTTCCGGAGGGGTTTTAAATGAGAAAAAAGAAAGCTGGTATCCCTCTGAAACTTTTATGAAAGCTTCTATTGGCGCCGATCAAAATGTTCGTCTTGATTTAAAAACAAAAGAAGAATTTGAAGCCATTCATGATTTTCTTCGCCCGGTAATGGTTAGTATTCAAAACAGTAAAAGAGTACTTTTTGACGGACCTGTTTTTCAAAATTCTCCAGCCTGGAATATTCATCCTTTAATGGTTGAAGATTTAATTGTTAGAAATATAACCGTTCGCAACCCTTGGTATTCTCAAAACGGAGACGGTCTTGATGTAGAATCCTGCAAAAATGTATTGATCGAAAACTCCAGTTTTGATGTTGGCGATGATGCCATTTGTATTAAATCAGGAAAAGATAAAGACGGTCGCGACCGTGGCGTTCCATGCGAAAATATTATTGTACGAAATAATATCGTGTATCACGGACACGGCGGTGTAACGGTAGGAAGTGAAATGTCTGGAGGCGTAAAAAATCTTCACGTATCTAACTGTACTTTTATGGGAACTGATGTTGGATTGCGTTTTAAAAGCACACGCGGACGTGGCGGAATTGTGGAAAATATCTATATTTCAGATATTTTTATGACCGATATTCCATCGCAGGCAATTTCTTTTGACCTTTATTATGGAGGAAAATCTATCGCAGAAACTTTAGCCGAAGGCGGAAATAAAATCAATACAAAAGCGGTTCCGGTAAATGAAGAAACACCGCAATTCAAAAACATTTCGATTAAAAACATTACCATTACTGGAGCTTATCAAGCTGTATTTTTACAAGGTTTACCTGAAATGAATCTGGAAAATATCGAAATTTCAAACTTAACTGCAAAAGCAGAAAAAGGTTTTTCAATCATCGATGCAAACGGAATTAAAATAACAAATGCCAAATTAGACATCAAAAGCCCAACTATTTTTGAAATCTATAATGGGAAAAATATGTCTTTAAAGAATGTAGAATTCAACTCAACTTCTGCAAAAGCCGTTACAATAGATGGCGCCGCAAGTGAGAAAATTGAATTAGTTTCTTCTAAAGATCTAAATTATTCTAAAACAACGACTATTGGTGAAACTGTTGCTAAAGGAGCGGTGAAAATGTAATTCTTCATAAGAGACGTGCCGCGGTGCGTCTCTACTTTCAAAAAATAATGCTAATTTTGCGTTATGATTAAAATAACGTTAATTGGTTCCGGAAATGTTGCACAGCATTTGATAAAAGCTTTTGCTAAAACTGAACTTGTTGAAATTGCACAGGTTTTTTCCAGAAAAAAAGAAACTCTGGCTTCTTTGATTGAATTTGATAAAATTGTAGACGATTTTCAGGATTTAAAAGAAGCTGATTTATATATTATTGCCGTAACAGATAACGCAATTGCAGAGGTTTCAGCAAAATTACCTTTTATTAACCAGCTTGTGGTTCATACTTCGGGAACGGCTTCAATTGAGACTTTGGATGACAAAAACCGTAAAGGCGTTTTTTATCCCCTTCAAACTTTTTCTAAAAATAAGGATGTTGATTTTTCAGTGATTCCGATTTGTCTGGAAGCAGAAAATACATTTGATTTTCGTGTTTTAGATACTGTAGCAAAAAGCATTTCAAAAGCTGTTTTTCCTATAAATTCAGAGCAGCGTAAGGCACTTCATGTCGCTGCAGTTTTTGTGAACAATTTCACGAATCATTTATATCAGATTGGTCAGGAAATTTGTGAAGAAAATAAGGTTCCTTTTGAAATATTGAAACCTTTAATTCAGGAAACGGCTGATAAAATCAATACTTTAAATCCAACCGAAGCTCAAACCGGACCTGCAAAACGCAGTGATTCGACTACAATTGAGGCGCATTTGGAGTATTTAACAAATGAAAATCAAAAGAATATTTATAAAATACTAACACAATCTATACAAAATAATGGCAAAGAGTTATAAAGAAATAATGAACGATATCACAACATTTGTTTTTGATGTTGATGGCGTACTTACAGACAGTTCCGTTTTTGTAACCAGCGAAGGGGAAATTCTTCGCACGATGAATATTCGTGATGGTTTTGCCATGAAAGCAGCTGTAGAAAGTGGCTATCATGTTTGTGTTATTTCTGGCGGAAGTAATGAAGGTGTGCGTGTTAGACTTCAAAATTTAGGCATTAAAGACATACATTTGGGAACTCCAAACAAGGTTGAAACCTTTAAAGAATATACGGATACTTATAATATTAAACCAGAACAAGTTTTGTATATGGGCGATGATATTCCCGATTTTCATGTTATGAAATTAGTAGGTTTACCAACTTGTCCGCAAGATGCAAGTCCTGAAATCAAAAATATCAGCCGTTACATCTCTCACGTAAAAGGCGGACGAGGCGCTGCACGTGATGTAATCGAGCAAGTAATGAAAGTACAGGGAAAATGGATGGAGTATTTTAACGGTCAACACGATTAGTTTTTCAGTCTCAGTTTGTTTCAGGTTTCAGGTTTCAAGTTTTTTGAAAATGCGCAAACTTTGGCAACCTGAAACCTGAAACAAAGAAAAACGTGAAACAAAAAACCTCAGAACCTTAGCAACTTAGCCACTTAGAACCTTCAAAAAAAAATGAAATACCTTAAACTCATTCGTTACCAGAACCTGTTAATGCTGGCATTTATGCAGCTTTTATTTCGTTATGCATTTTTAAAACAGCAGGATATTCCTTTGGCTCTGGCAGACTGGCAATATGGATTATTGATTTTAAGCACCGTTTTATTAGCGGCAGCGGGATATGTAATTAACAATATTCTTGACATTGCGACGGATAGAATTAATAAACCAAATGATGTTGTAATTGGTAAAGGCATTTCTGAAACCCGTGGTTACAATATTTATATTGGACTAAATATTACCGGCGTTGCCATAGGCTGTTATTTGTCAAATGTGATCATGAGACCAAGTTTTGCCGTGATTTTTATATTGATTGCTTCTGTGCTTTATTTCTATTCTACAAGCTTAAAACAAATTATGGTTTTAGGAAATTTTGTGGTAGCTTCAGTGTTATCGCTTAGCGTTATAATTATTGGTGTTTTTGATATTTTTCCGGCAACGACCGGCGAAAATCGGGCGCAAATGGCAAGTATGTTTTCTATATTAATTGATTATGCTTTATTTGCCTTTATGATTAATTTTATTCGTGAAATAATAAAAGATATCGAAGATGTAAATGGAGATTATAATCAGGGAATGAATACGTTACCCATTGCAATTGGAAATAGCAGAGCTGCAAAAGTGGCTTTGGGCTTTGCTGTAATTCCGTTTATTCTAACACTATTTTATATCGATAAATACTTTATAGAAAACAATCTTTATATTGTTACTTTATATGCTTTTGCTTTTGTTTTAGCGCCTTTAGGATATTTTGGTGTAAAAATAGTTAGTGCTAAATCTCAGAAAGATTTTCATCATTTAAGTACGGTTTTAAAACTGATTTTGCTTTTCGGAATTTTATCAATTTTGATTATTACCTTAAATATCAAGTACAATGCTTAAAGAAAAATTAAAAAAATATACGCTAATCCTCGCTTCGGGGTCGCCGCGAAGACAGCAGTTTTTTAAAGATTTAGATCTTGATTTCGAAATCAGGTTAAAAGACATCGAAGAAATTTATCCTCCAGAATTAAAAGCTGTTGAAATAACCGATTATTTGGCTGAATTAAAAGCCAGTGCATTTGAAGGTGAACTAAAAGAAAATGAAATTTTAGTAACCAGCGACACCATTGTCTGGCATCAAAACAAAGCATTAGGAAAACCTAAAAGTGCCGAAGAAGCTTTTGAAATGATCAAATCAATGTCGAATACTACACACGAAGTATTTACATCGGTTTGTTTTAAAACGAACGCTGCTTCTACCCTAATTAATGATGTAACCAAAGTAACTTTCACAGATTTGTCTGACGAAGCTATTTTATATTATATAGAAAACTACAAACCTTATGATAAAGCCGGAGCTTATGGTATTCAGGAATGGTTTGGTTTTATGGCAGTTGCAAAAGTTGAAGGTTCTTATACCAATGTTATGGGCTTGCCAACAGCTAAAGTTTACGAATATTTGAGTACTTTAGTGTAAAAATTTATTTATGTTTTCTTTTAAAGAATATAGCCAGGAGATCTTAACCACCGTCATTCTTTTGTTAACTTTAATGGCGTTACGCGTTATAATTGCAAAATTAATTCGTCGTTATGCGCATTCAAGTCAATTATTGGAACACCGGACTAATTTGGTTATAAAATATATTCACATATTGATGAATATATTGGTAACCATTAGTTTAATTGTTATTTGGGGGGTTGATACCAAAGATATTTTTATTACCGTTTCGTCAATTGCTACCGTTATTGGCGTTGCCATGTTTGCGCAATGGTCTATTTTGAGCAATATAACTTCTGGAATGATTTTGTTCTTTTCATTTCCTTTCAGAATTGGCGATACTATTAAAATCCATGACAAAGATTTTCCCATCGAAGCAGAAATAGAAGACATTAGTGCCTTTCATGTTAATCTTCGAACAAGAGATGGCGAAAGAATCATTTTCCCGAACAACCTACTGCTTCAAAAAGGGATTTCAATCATGCCAAGCCACTATGAAGATAAAGAGTTTTTCGATTAAAATCTATAATGGGAATCTTGTAAAGTAATATTAGAAACGTACAACACAATTTTGTGGGAAATTAAGGAATTTTGTATAGATCAATTTTCGATCCATGTAACTTAATTTCTATACCAATGATTCGAACAATAAAATTGCCGTTTTACGCTAAACTTTCCTTCATACTTATAACTTTACTTTGTTTTGCATTTATATTTTGTATCGGAAAAGATATCATTACACCCGTATTGATGGCCTTTTTATTTGCCGTTTTATTGCTGCCTATTTTTACTCTTTTTAACGTACGATTTAAATTTCCCAGACATCTTGCCGCTATACTTTGTGTCTTGATATTTGCTGCGTTTATTGTAGGTATATTAGTCTTTATCTCCTATCAGGTTAAAGATATTGCTAACGATTTTGATGCTATAAAGAAAAACATAAATGTCTTTATAACTGAGGTTCATAAGTTTATTAAAGATAATTTTCATATCAGCATTGGTGAACAAAAAAAATACATTGATACGGTTACCAAAGATTCTGTTAAAAATGGCGGTGTTGTCACTTTAGGTTCTGCAATACTATCTATCACCGATCTTTTAATAGATTGTACTATTATTCCAATTTATACGTTTTTGTTCTTGCTGTATAAAGATCATTTTATTCTTTTTTTGGCAAAATTAGTGAACAAAGAAGACCATTCTGCTTTAAAAGATATATTGGCACAAATACGGGTTTCTATAAATAATTATATTGTTAGTTTATTATTAGAAATGATTGTAGTTTCCATTTTGACTGGTTTAGGATTTTGGATTGTTGGCGTCAAATATTTTATTCTATTAGGATTAATAACCGGAATTTTAAACCTAATACCTTATATAGGTATTACTATTGCAGGTATTATAAGTCTTTTGGCATCTTTATCCGGCACGCCCGAGACCTCTATGGTGTTAAGTATTCTGTTAGTAAATCTCGTTGTTCAGTTAATTGATAATAATTTACTTGTGCCTTTAATTATTAATTCTAAAGTAGAAATTAATGCCTTTGTATCTATTTTGGGAATCATTGTTGGAGGAGCCGCTGCGGGAGTTTCGGGAATGTTTTTGGCAATTCCGCTTTTAGCTATTTTGAAAATTATTTTTGAAAGAATAGAATCGTTAGAACCGTGGGGATATTTAATGGGAAATCATATGCCGAGAAAATTTACGTGGAGAATCAGAAAACTCAAAATTGAAAATTAAATAATAAATGATTCTTTTAAAAAATATGAGTTTTATTTATCTTATATTCATGTAAAAATTATCTGTAAAAAGCCCACTATACTTAATGTTCCGAAACTTTAAAATAATACTTTCTATTTTACTATGCTTCTTTTTGCAGAGCATTTGTGCGCAGGTAGATAAGCCAAAATTGGAAACAAAAAAAGATAGTGCGGCAATGTATAAAAAAATCCAAAACTATTCTAAAAAGCACAAGTTTACCAAAACTTTGCACAAATTACTTTTTAGAGCCAATAAACCTAAAAAGAAAGAAGCTGAAATTATAGAAAAAGATACGGCCAATTACGATGGTAAAATCATTAGAAATATAAATGTAATAACCTTAGATCCGTTTGGTCATTCGATAGCAGATACTACAGCAAGGCCTCGAAATTGGGGAGAACGAACCGGTAATAAACTTCATCTTAAAACAAAAAAAATAGCGATTTACAATTTATTGCTGTTTAAAAGAAATGTTCCGTACGATTCTTATAAAGTGCAGGAATCTGAGCGTCTTATACGTGCGCAGCGATATGTAACGGCCGTTCGAATTACAAAGCAATTAGCGAGTCCGGCATCAGATTCTGTAGATGTTACCATTCGCGTTTTAGATTCCTGGAGTACGATTCCAAAATTCTCGATATCAGGCAGCCGCGTTTCTGTGGGGTTTAAGGAAAAAGATTTTTTTGGTTCAGGACAAGAACTTGAATATCGTTTTACCAATCGTTTTGATGACGGCCAAAATGCCAATGATGTTATCTACACCATACCAAATATCAAGAACACCTATATTAGTACCAAACTAAGATACAATATGGATTTGGATAATAATTATTCTAAAAGTATTGATATTGAACGTGATTTCTACTCGCCATTGACCAAATGGGCCGGCGGAATGTTTTTTGCCCAAAATTTTAGACGAGATACGCTTCAGGCGCCTTTACCTGATACAACATATGCTTTTCAGCCTTTTAAAAATAATATACAGGATTTTTGGGTAGGAAAAGCATCAAAGGTTTTTGAAGATGATAATAATGGCGTTACCAATTTAATTGTATCTGCCCGTTTTCTGAATGTTGATTATACCGAAATGCCATCAGACCTATATGATCCAACGCATTTTTATTCTGATGAAAAACTGCTTTTAAGCGGTATCGGAATCAATACCAGAAAATTCGTCAAAGACAGTTATATTTTTAGAAATGGTGTAACAGAAGACGTCCCGATTGGTAGAATTTATGGCATCACACTTGGTTATCAGTATAAAAATAAATATTGGCGGCCCTATGTTGGAGCTCAGTTTTCTTTTGGAAATTACTATGACTGGGGATTTTTAAGTACCAATTTTGAAGCCGGAACTTTTTTCCATCAATCAAAAACGTATCAGACTTCGTTTTTATTTGAGTCGAATTATTTTACCAAATTATATAGTATAGGAAATTGGAAATTAAGACAATTCGTTAATCCAAAATTGGTTTTAGGTGGAAATCGGCAGGAAATTATTGGAGACGAACTTAATTTAAACGAGCAAAATGGTCTTGCGGGTTTTAATGCTGCATTATACGGTACCAGTAAAGCAGTTTTATCATTACAGACACAAACGTATTCTCCGCATGCCTTGTGGGGATTTCGTATGAATCCGTTTTTTAATTACTCTATTGCCGTGTTAGGAAGTCCGAATGATGCCATGTTCAACAACAAGGCTTATCAAAAAGTAACAATTGGTTTGGTGATCAGTAATGATTATTTAGTTTTCAGTTCCTTTCAATTATCGCTGTCATACTATCCAAGCATACCGTTACAAGGGGATAATGTATTTAAAACTAACACTTTTGAAACCACAGATTTTGGTTTACAGAATTTCGAACTTGCAAAACCAAGAATTGTTGAATATAAATAATCGATTTTGTCTTCTTATTTTTTGAAAAAAAAACGAAAAAAAAGTGCTTTTTTAAAATTTTAGTAACTTTTTAAAAATCAACACATTCCCAATACAGTAGCGGTTTTACATCGACGAAACATGTATTTTATTCGTCAAAATACCAGCTGTTTTCATTTTTGGCACAGTATATGAATATCGTTAAATAACATTACGATTAATATAAAAAACTAAACAAAATGAAAACAATTAAAATAGCAATCGCGGGATTATTTCTTTTGGTTGCAAATGCCACACAAGCCCAGGTATCAGTTAATGTAAATATAGGAACACCTCCAGCTTGGGGACCATCTGGTTATTCTGAAATGGAATATTACTATTTGCCGGATGTTGAAGCGTATTATGATGTTAGAGCTTCACAGTTTATTTATTTTGGAGGAGGAAGATGGGTTAGAGCAACTCGTTTACCAAGACAATATCGTAACTATGATTTGTACGGAGGATATAAAGTAGTTTTAAATGATTATCATGGAAGAACGCCTTATACGTATTTTGACAGACACAGAGTAAAATATTACAAAGGATATCATGGCGCACCACAAAGACCATACAGAGCAAGACCTGTGTATGGCTACAACGATCGTCATGACCACAGAGATGACAGACGCCACGATAACAGACATCATGATAAACATGATAGACACGACAGACACGATCATGATGATCACGATGATCACCGTGGAAGAAGATAATAAAATAATAGCCAATTTTTTTAAAGGAGAGTATCAAAATAACGATGCTCTCCTTTTTATTTTTGTTTTTTCTAGGTTTTCATCTTAAAAATCGGATCGATTTTTGAGCATTAACATTTCATTTAAATACTGTTCCGTAAAATAATTACTATTTTTGAAGCTATTTCAAAAAACAATCAAATCACACCATGCGAAAAATACAGGTTCAATTAATTCTTTTATTTTTTATAGGTTTTCAAATCTCTTTTGCACAACAACCACAAAAACCAAGTTCTGTAGAAATTTACAATCAAATTAAGAAACTAAACTTTTTAGGTTCTGTATTATATATTGCTGCACATCCCGATGATGAGAATACCCGTTTAATCTCTTTTATGGCAAATGAAATGAATGCCAGAACAGGATATTTATCATTAACCCGAGGCGATGGAGGACAAAACTTAATTGGCCCCCAATTGCGTGAATTATTAGGCGTTATAAGAACTCAGGAATTAATTGAAGCACGAAAAATTGATGGCGGAGAACAGTTTTTTTCTCGTGCCAATGATTTTGGTTTTTCTAAAAATCCAGACGAAACTTTACAAATTTGGGATAAAGATAAAGTCCTTGCAGATGTTGTCTGGACAATCAGAAAATTTCAGCCGGACGTTATCATTAATAGATTTGATCATCGCTCACCTGGAACCACTCACGGACATCACACATCATCAGCAATGCTGAGCATTGAAAGTTATAAATTAACAAACGATCCTAAAATATATCCGGAGCAATTAAAATATGTTAAACCATGGCAGGTAAAACGTCAGTTTTTTAATCCTTCGTGGTGGTTTTACGGAAGCCAGGAAAAATTTGATGCAGCAAATAAATCAAAGTTCACCAAACTGGAAACAGGTGTATATTATACCGGAATTGGAAAATCTAATCAGGAAATTGCCGCTTTAAGCCGCAGCCGTCACCAATCGCAGGGTTTTGGAAGCACTGGCGTTCGTGGAAACGAAACCGAATATCTGGAACTTATTAATGGAGAAAATCCTAAAGATCGCGATAATTTATTCGACGGAATCGACACAACATGGAACCGTGTTAAAGGAGGAAAACCTGTTGGAGAATTAATTTCTAAAATTATTTCAAACTATAATTTCAGCAATCCATCTGCCAGTATTCCTGATTTGGTAAAAGCCTATTCGATGATTCAATCTTTAGAAGATGATCATTGGAAAGAGCTAAAATCTAATGCAATAAAAAACATTATTGCCTCTTGTTCCGGACTTTATCTGGAAGCTGTTGCCAGCGAACAGGAAGCAACTCCGGGAAGTACTGTAAAATTAAGCCTTGAAGCCATAAACAGATGTGCTGTTGCAATGGAATTAACGAGCGTAACAACCTTGCCGGATAATAAAACTAGAGTTCAAAACAGTATTTTACAAAACAACAACGATCAGAAAATCAATCTTCAGATTCAGCTTCCAAATACAATTGAATACACGCAGCCTTATTGGTTAAAAGAAAAAGCAAGCGTAGGAATGTACACGGTTTTGAATCAGGAAAATATTGGAATTCCGGATATTATCAGAGAAACAAAAGCTATTTTTAATGTCAAAATAAATGGTGTTGAAATTCCGTTTGAGCGCACTGTTGTTTACAAATATAATGATGGTGTAAAAGGTGAAATGTATAATTTTCTGGATATAGTTCCAGAAGTTACTACTTCAATTCTGGAAAAAGTTTTACTGTTTGGAAGTACTAAAAGCAAAATGATTCCTGTAAAAGTTCGGGCAGGAAAAGATGATATTAAGGGCGTTTTGCAACTTGAATTACCAAAAAGCTGGGCAGTTTCTCCAAAAGAAATTCCGTTTAATTTGGCGAAAAAAGGAATTGAGCAAACTTTTTATTTTGAAGTTACACCACCAACATTACCGGAAGAAGCCGTTGCAAAAAGTGTAGCAATTGTTGACAACAAACGTTTTGACAAAAATGAAATTATCATTGATTTTGATCATATCACAAAACAAATGGTTTTAAAATCAGCCGAATCAAAATGTATTCGAATTGATTTGAAAACTTCCGGAGATGCTATTGCCTATATTATGGGCGCGGGCGACGAAGTCCCGGAAAGTTTGGCACAAATGGGTTATAAAGTTACGATTGTAAAACCAGAAGAAATTACGCCTGAAAAACTGGATTCCTTTAGTACCGTAATTACCGGAATTCGTGCTTACAACACCGTAAATGCATTAGCAAACAAACAAAAAATACTTTTTGATTTTGTAAAAAGCGGTAAAAACATGATTGTTCAGTACAATACTTTTGGCAGAACTGTAACCGATCAGATTGCACCATATCCCTTAAAAATATCAAATGATCGTGTTACCGAAGAAAACGCAAAAGTTACTTTTTTAGCACCAAATCACCCTGTCTTAAATACGCCAAACAAAATCACACCAAAAGATTTTGAAGGCTGGACACAAGAACAAGGTTTGTATTATCCTAATGAATATGATGCTGCCTTCACTCCTATTATATCATCGCATGATAAAGGCGAATCTGCTAAAGATGGCGCTTTATTAGTAGCACCATACGGAAAAGGATATTACATTTACACAGGCTTAAGCTTTTTTAGGGAATTGCCTGAGGGCGTGGCCGGAGCTTACAGGTTATTGTCGAATATTATTTCGCTGAAACAGCCAATAGAAGCGCCTAAACAAGAACTAAAAAAATAGAGATTTCAAGAATATGGAAGCTAAAAAAACAAAAAAATGGAAAAAAAGCTACACCTACGTTTTGGTAGCCAACGCAATTTACATTGTGATTTTTTTCTTAATCATGCAATTATACTCATAACCTATGCAATTATTTGACTGGATCGTATTGATCGTTACGCTTTTATTTATTGTTGGTTATGGATCCTGGAAAACCAAAGGAAGTAAAAACGTCGAAGATTTTATTTTAGGAAATAACGAAACTCCCTGGTATACAGTTGGTCTTTCGGTAATGGCGACACAAGCCAGCGCAATTACTTTTTTATCAACTCCCGGACAAGCCTATCATGACGGAATGGGTTTTGTGCAGTTCTATTTTGGATTGCCCATTGCAATGATTGTGATTTGTTTGACATTTATTCCGCTTTATCATAAAAATAAAGTTTTTACCGCTTACGAATTTCTGGAAAAACGATTCGACTTAAAAACGCGTTCTCTTGCCGCTATTCTTTTTTTAGTGCAAAGAGGTTTGGGAACCGGGCTTACCATTTATGCTCCTGCGATTATTTTGTCGGCTCTTTTGGGTTGGAATTTAACCTTTATGAACATCATGATTGGTGTTCTTGTCATTATTTATACCTTTTCGGGAGGAACAAAAGCTGTAAACGTAACACAGAAACAGCAAATGTTTGTGATCATGTCGGGAATGTTTATCACGTTTTTCCTGATTTTACATTATTTGCCAAATGATATGACTTTTAACAGCGCACTGCATATTGCCGGTGCAAATGATAAAATGAATATTGTTGACTTCTCTTTTGATCCCGAAGAAAAATATACTTTTTGGAGCGGTATCACAGGCGGATTTTTCTTAGCCCTTGCCTATTTTGGAACAGATCAATCGCAGGTTGGTCGTTATTTATCAGGAAAATCGGTTCGCGAAAGCCAAATGGGATTAATTATGAACGGACTTTTAAAAGTTCCTATGCAATTTTTTATTCTGTTAACCGGAGTTATGGTTTTTGTGTTTTTCCAATTCAATCCGGTTCCATTAAATTTTAATCCAAATAACAAAATTGTCATTGAAAAATCGGCTTTTAAGGAAGAATATCATGGCTTGGAAAAGAAATTAAGCAAACTTTCTGAAGATAAAAAAGTAATCAATTTATTGTATATCGATCAGTTGAATCAGGATTATGACAATCCGATTTTGCGTAAAGAGCTAGTTGCTTTATCCAATAAAGAAAAAGATCTGCGCGACCGTGCCAAAGAAATTATTTCAAAAGCCGACAGTAATAGTGAAACAAATGATAAAGATTATGTGTTTTTCCATTTCATTTTGCATTACTTGCCAAAAGGTTTAATTGGTTTATTATTGGCTGTAATTCTTTCTGCAGCAATGTCATCAACAGCTTCAGGACTAAATGCATTGGCTTCGACAACGGCAATTGACATTTACAAACGAAATCTTAAAACCGAAAAATCTGAGAAACATTATTTAAATGCAACAAAGTTCTTCACTCTTTTCTGGGGAATTGTAGCTATACTTTTTGCCTGCGTGGGAACTTTGTTTGAGAATTTAATTCAGCTTGTCAATATTATTGGTTCTATTTTTTACGGAACAGTTTTAGGAATATTTTTGGTTGGATTTTATTTGCGTCGCGTAAAAGCAAAAGCCATGTTTATCAGTGCAATCATTAGCCAGACCACTATATTTATTATTTATTATTTTATGATTTACAGTCAGGAAAAATTGGGTTATTTATGGCTTAATTTTATTGGGGCAATGTTGACAATCATATTGTCATTGTTGATACAATTTTTCTTTTTTAGAGGAGAAAAAGACGTTGATGAAGTGGTTTTGGAATAATTTTAATGATTAAACGAGACAGTTTTTATCTTTCAAAAACTGATTCTAATTATAGATGTTATTGATAAACAAAAAATAGTTAATATTTTTATATTCAAGTAATTGAAACTATCATAACTATGAAAAAGAAATACCAAATCGTAAAGATCATAAAAAGAGTATGGTTTACCATTGCTATTTTGTTTACGATTTGGTTGTTTTATTCTTATCAGGCTAAAAATGTTCCTGATTCTTATTTAGAAACCAGTGCCGAAATTTCAGTAAAAGATAGCGATGATTATTTTCTGTTTGAACCAAAACAAAAATTTGATAAAGTCTTTATTTTCTTTCCCGGCGCAATGGTTGATCCGGAAGCTTATGTGCCTTTATGTAGAAAAATTTCAGAAAACGGAATCAAAGTTTATCTGATAAAAATGCCCTGGAGACTGGCTTCAAAAGGTTACGAAATTCCGAAACAGCTTGATTTATTTGCAGATAAAACCAAAACCTATATTTTATCGGGACATTCGCAAGGCGGGAAAATGGCTGCTCAGTTTGTAAAAGAAAATCCTGATTTAATTCAAAAACTGATTTTAATTGGAACAACACATCCTCGAGATATTTCATTGGCAGAAAGTAAAATTCCAATAATGAAGATATACGGTTCAAAAGATGGTGTTGCCGATGAAAAAACAATTTTTAAGAATAAAGCTAAACTTCCTCCAAATACAAAATTTATAAAGATCGAAGGAGCCAATCACGGACAATTTGGCTATTATGGTTTTCAATTGGGAGACGATTCTGCAACAATTTCCCGCGAAAAACAACAGGAAGAAACACTTCGCCACATACTCAATTTTATAAGTAAATAATTATATTGTAATTGTAATAAAAAGACTATTTTAGTATTTCCAAAATCTAGCCTTAAACAAATAAACAATTTAAAATACTGATTATCAGTTCGTGACTAATTGCTAAAGTAATTTAACACTTAGTAAATGAAGTTTTCAGACGATATAGAGAAAAATCAAAACCTTAAACAAAATGAAAGACCTACATAAAATCAGCAATAAGACCAAAGCTGCTTTCATTTTGCTGATTGTGATGCTGATTATTATTTTAAGTAATTTCAATACGCTTCAAAACTCAAAAAAGGTAAATGAAAATATAAACGCAATCTATAAAGATCGTTTGGTGGTGGCACATTATATTTTTCAATATTCAAAAGAACTTCATTTTATAAAAGCCGAAGCAGAGAAATTGAATCTCAGTGATACTATTAAAACAGATGAAATTATCAGCACATTAAAAGTAATTCATTCGATAGATCATTTATACGAAAAAACAGTTTTGACACCAACCGAAAGAATATTTTTTCAAAATTTTCTAAATTCCTGTAATACAATTAATAAACAAACCCAAAATAAAAATTGGGATCAAATTGCAAAATCGAGTGAAAAAGCTTTAAAAACTTTAGAACAATTATCTCAAATTCAAATTACAGAAGGAAAAGTAAAATTGGCCAGCGCAAATGCCATGTATAATGATAATAATAGCCTAGGACAACTGGAGATCGCTTTGCTCATTGTATTGGGCGGAATTACTTTTTATTTATTAATTGTCAAAAAAACAAAACGTACTATCAAGATTCCTGAGCCTCCGAGTATGAATTAGAGATTTTGTTTCAGGTTTTCACATTATATCTCATTTATGTTTTCTTATTTTTGCAGAATACATATCGTGAGATTTCTTCGTTCCTCGCAATGACAAAAAAAATCCCAAATTCCAAAGTCAAAGCTTTTGGAATTTGGGATTTAAAATATATGGAATTTAATAATTCAAAGAATTATTATCTGCTCCACTCCGCAATACTATCTTTATTTAATTTTACGTAATCCTGATTATTTGCAGTTTCAGCAGCGGCCAATGAAGCTTTTGCCGTTTCAACTGCGCCTTTTTTGTCTCCTTGTTTTGCCTGAATCAATGATTTTAATCTTAAGATAAAATAAGGTTTTTCAGTACTCATATCTAGAGATTTATCTACATAAGTTCTTGCTGTTTCGATATTTCCGTTTGATTGAAACAAATATTGAGATGCAGCAAAATAATCATTCGCTGTTGGTCCGCCTAAAGTTTTTTCAATACTTGCGATCGCATTTTTTGCAGTTGGAACTTCAAATTTTAAAGCAACATGAGAGTTTTCCCAAGCCATTTCTAAATAACCAAAGTTTGGATCTAAACCATTAATCCCGATTGTAAATGTCTCAACAGGAGTTGGTAAAGCCTCTTCTTTTACTGTAGTTCTTAAAACAACATACGATTCATTCCAATTTTCAGGTAATCCCCAGTTATCTGTAGAAAGATAAAAAATCACTTCCCAGCTTTCGATTTTAGGAATTGTATATATTGCATATTTTCCTTTCTTCAATGTTTTACCATCAATAATAACATCATCGCTAAAATTAATGATTGTATTTTCGTTAGCACCGGTTCTCCATAATTTGCCAAATGGAACTAAATTTCCAAATACAGCTCTTCCTCTGGCACCTGGTCTTGAATAAGTAACTTCAACATCTGTTAAGCCTACAGTTTGTTTGATATAACCTTTCGGACTCGCTTGTGGTGTTTTTATTTGTGCTTCTGTAGCAAAAGGAGCCAAAATAATGGCTAATGCAATAAGTAGTTTTTTCATTTCTTGAGTTTATTTGTTTTGTTCAAATTTACAAATTCAATTAGCGAACAAATGTTAAATATTATATAATTCAAGCGCCTAGCTGTGATATTTTTTGTGCATTTAATTCGTTAAAATGGTTGATAACCAAATCAGCAGCAGATAAATCCTGCATTTTAGAATGATGACTATTATAACCTACACAAAACAGATTTGCTGCTTTTGCCGCTTTCACTCCGTTTGTACTGTCTTCAATTACAATACAATTTTCTGCAGGCGCCACAGACAATGATGCTGCATGAAGAAAAATTGCCGGATTAGGCTTTGATTGCGGAAAATCTTCTCCGCTTACAATATGCGTAAAATACGAATGCAAATTAAATCTTGTAAAAACACGATCAATCGTTACTTTTGATGCTGATGAAGCCAGAATCAGCTGTATTCCATTGGCATACAAGTCTTTGATTAAATCTTCTACCCCCTCTAACAGATACAAATCTTCTTTGGTATCAAAAGCATCATTAAAAATATTTCTTTTTCTCTGAATCAGATCTTCAACTTCATGTTCAATCGCTGGAAAAAAGCCTTTTAGAGTTTGAAAAGTATTTCGGGTCGAAAACCCTGTAAACGAAGTATACATTTCTTCGGTTACTTCGATATTTAATTCTGTAAATTGTTTATAATAAGCATAACGATGAACGGGTTCTGTATCCACAATTACGCCGTCCATATCAAATATTACTGTTTTTATCATTTCTTTTTTAAGTTTCTAAGGTTCTGAGGTGCTAAGTCGCTAAGTTTTTTTTGCTATAAGTTTAAAATCTTAGCAGCTTAGAAACTTAGCATCTTAGCAACTTATTTTTTCAACAAATATCTAATCACTGTTTCGGCAGCGTGAAGTCCAAATAATCCTGGCATATAGCTGTTGGTTCCGTAGAATGATTTTTTGAAGTTTTTCCCGTCGGTTAATTTTAAGCTTTTTTCGTCCTGAATTTCAGAAGAGAAAACCACTTTTAATTTGTTTATTTTTACTTCTTTCAGACGTTTTCTGATCGTTTTAGAAAAATAGCAGTTTATTGTTTTAGAAATATCGCTCACTTTTACTTTCGAAGCCAGCATTTTTCCGCCAGCGCCCATACTGCTTATGATTTTTACTCTTTTGCGTTTGGCTGCAATAATCAAATTTAATTTTGGTGTGATACTGTCAATACAATCCAAAACATAATCAAATTCTGGAGAAACAATCTCAAAAGCACGTTCCGGAGATAAAAATTCCTGTACACGAGTAAGTTTCAATTCCGGATTAATATCCATCAATCGATCGCCAACAATTTTTATTTTTGGCTCACCAACTGTCGAATGCAAAGCTGGCAATTGTCTGTTTATATTCGTAATATCCACTACGTCACCATCTACAATTGTCATATTCCCTACTCCTGCTCTTGCCAAAAATTCTGCTGCAAATGAGCCAACTCCTCCTAAACCAACTACTAAAACATTCGAGTTTTGCAAGTTCTGTAATCCTTCTTTTGTAAATAAAAGCTCGGCTCTTTCTGTCCACTCTGCCATATAATCTTCTTATTTTTGTTAAGTTTATTTTGTTTCAGGTTTCAGGTTTCAAGTTTAACTTTAACCGAAAACTTCTTTAAAATTACTTGAGATAATATCTTGTAATTCATTTATATTCAAATTTTTATAATCTGCTGCTAAATTGTAAACCTGTTTAATACTTTCTTCAACTGTATCGGTTTCCAGAAAAAAGCGATCGTTTGGAATTTGCTCAAAAACCGTTTTCAATTCCGGATTTCTCAATAAATATTTTCCAAACGAAAGATAAAATCCATCTTTAAGAAGCTGATTTGCAATTTGAGCATTTTTTGAAAAACCATGCATAATCATCGGAACTGAAATTTTCATTTCTTTCCTGATTACAGTTACTTCCTGAAAAGCCGCAACACAATGAATTACAACGGGTTTTTTATATTTTTCGGCTAAAGCCAATTGTTTTTTAAAAACTATAATTTGCTGCTCTAACGGAATCTCAATGCGTTTATCCAAACCACATTCGCCAATTGCCAGACAATTATTGGTTTGCAATTTCTCTTCGATAATTTTCAAATCAGCATCAACTCTGTCTTCCACAATATACCAAGGGTGAATTCCGACAGAATAAAACGGAATTCCAGCATTAAATTCCTGCGGATATTGATTAACCAGCTCTAAAATATCAGGCTGGTTTGTAAATTGATGGGTATGAAAATTAAAGAATTCCATTAATGAAATGTTTTAACCCCAGCTTTAACTTCTACCTTCAAATCATTTTCTAAAGGAACCAACGGACATGAATACTTATGATTATAAGCACAATACGGATTATAAGCCTGATTAAAATCGACTGCAATTGTGTTTCCTTTCGGAATTTTCAAATCAATATACCTTCCTCCTATATAGCTTTCTTTGCCACTTGTTAAGTCCGAAAATGGTAAAAACAAATGATCTTTATATTCTGCCGTTTTAGAAAGTTCGATATTTCTGTAAACGTTCAATTGCAGGGCGACACCGTTTAAGGTAAAATATAAAGTTCCGTACTTAATATATTGTGGAGTTCTTGTTCCCGTAGTTTTCATCTCAAAGACCTTTTCATTCTTTGCTTTTACAAACTTGGCATTCACAAAATATTTTGAATTTATAGGGTAAAAATCTAAAGCTTTAAAAGTCTTTAAATCTTCTTCCATAAGCGGACTAGTCTTAGGATCAGCATATTCAGCGTTTATTGTTTTCTGAAATTTTTCTGTTTCTTTCTGATCAAATTTTTTCTGACCAAAACAAAAATTAACCAGTAACAATACTAAAAAAGCAATTACATTTTTCATCTTTGAAATTTTAAGCAAAAATAGTTTAAAAGTAACAAAGCTCCAACCGCAGTAAGTGACAAAGTTTCCTAACTTTGTTGCAAATACTTATTTATAATGCTCAAAACTGCTTTTAACCATTACATCAATAATTTTAGAGGATTTTCAAGAGAAATTTGGATTCTTACGCTTGTCACTTTTATCAATCGAGCCGGTACAATGGTGCTTCCTTTTTTGTCAAAATATTTAAATGAAGATTTGCACTTTGATTTGAAAGATGTAAGTTGGATCATGGTTTCTTTTGGTTTAGGATCAATGCTGGGTTCCTGGCTGGGCGGAAAATTATCTGATAAAATTGGTTTTTATAAAATCATGATCTTTAGTTTATTTACCAGCGGAGTTTCACTTTTTTTTGTACAATATATAACCTCTTTTTGGGGATTATGTGTTGCAATGTTTGTTTTAATGACAATTGCAGATATGTTTAGACCGGCAATGTTTGTTTCATTGGGCGCTTATGCAAAACCAGAAAACAGAACTCGTGCCTTAACTTTAGTACGTTTAGCAGTAAATTTAGGTTTTGCTGCTGGACCTGCTTTGGGAGGTTTGATTATTATGGGAATTGGTTATCAGGGACTTTTTTGGGTTGATGGTGCATCTTGTATCATTTCGATTTCCATTTTTGCTTTATTGGTTAAAGAAAAGAAAAAAGCGGTTCATGACGATAAAATAGAAATTCCTACAGAAATAAAGTCGGCTTTTCATGATCGTATTTTTTTAGTTTTCTTATTTGTGAGTTTTATAACCGCTATGATATTCTTCCAGTTATTTACGACATTACCCTTATATCATCATAAAAAATTTGGTTTAAGCGAATTCCAAACCGGATTATTAATGACTTTAAATGGACTTTTAATTTTTGCTCTGGAAGTACCTACTGTTGGTTTTATGGAAAGAAAGGGCTACTCAAAAATACGAATTATCATTCTTGGATCCTTCATAATGGCTTTAAGTTTCTTTTTATTACTGATTAATACCTGGGCCGGAGTTTTGGTGATTAGTATGGTTTGCATTTCGATTGGAGAAATTCTAACTTTTCCTTTTTCGAATGCATTTGCCTTAAGCCGGGCGCCACGTGGGCATGAAGGCCGTTATATGGCACTTTATACGATGAGTTTTAGTTTGGCTCATATTGTAAGTTCAAAAGTTGGTTTTGGAATTATTGACTGGCAAGGTTATCAAACTAATTGGTTATTTATGGCTTGTATTGGTGTTATTGCGACTTTTTGTTGTTTCTGGATTAGGAAAGCTTTAGTCGACGAGAAAGTCTAATTCAATAATTTTACCGCAAAGTCCGCAAAGATTTACGCAAAGTTCACAAAGTTATTTTAAGGTGATATTATATAAACATAAAGTTCGCAAAGCTTTTTCAAAACAAAGCTTTGCGGACTTTTTTTATTTAATAAAATCATACTTAGAAAAAAACTTTGCGCACTTTGCGGTAAATTTTTTATCACTAATTTTAACCTGAAAATCAAACAGTTAGATATAATTCTTCCGTACTAAAAGAAAAACAAAACTTCTTTTTTAGTTAAATAACTACATTTATAGTTGTGTAACTAAAAAAATAGTTGTAGGTTTGAATTAAAATTAGAAAACATGCAAAAGTTAACCAATAAAGAAGAAGAGATCATGCACATTTTATGGAAGCTTAAAAAAGCTTTTGTAAAAGAGGTTCAGGCAGAAATTACTGAAGATCAACCGCATTACAACACACTTTCGACAATTGTGCGTAATTTGGAAGAAAAGGGATATGTGGCGCATAATGCTTTTGGAAACACACACCAATATTATCCAATTGTGAGTATTGAAGATTACAGAAAAGGATTTATGAGTACTGCAATCGACAATTATTTTAATAGTTCTTACAAAAGTATGGTTTCGTTTTTTGCGAAGGAAGAAAAAATTTCTGCCGATGAATTACGCGAAATCCTTGCTATGATCGAAAATCCGAAAGAAAAGTAAGAAAAAAAATCAACCAAACTAAAATAACCTTTTTATGGAAGCACTTTTCATATTTGTCGCAAAATCAAGTGGATTATTAATCTTGTTTTATCTTGCTTATCATTTTTTATTACGCAAGGAAACATTTTTTAATAGCAACAGATGGTTTTTACTAATTGGTTTGTTAACCTCGGTTGCGTTGCCTTTTTTAGTTTACACCAAAATTGTCTGGGTTGATCCTACTCCACTGCCAAATTTTAACTATTCACCAACTTACGTTCCACAAAGTAGTGAAAAAGAATCATTTGAGATAGACTGGAATTTAGTTTCTCTTGCTATTTATGCCCTCGGATTTTTGGCTTTTATGCTAAAGTTTGCTCTTGATTTCTATAGTTTAAACTCCGTTTTAAAAGGTAAACAAGTACAACAACAAGCTGATTTTAAATTTGTTGACGTCAAAGAAAATATTGCGCCTTTTTCTTATTTTGATTATATCGTGTACAACTCATCAATGTACAGCGAATCTGAATTAGAAAATATTCTGGAACATGAAAAAGTACATAGTGATCAAAATCATACTATTGACGTTTTAATTTCGAGAATCTTTTGTGTGCTTTTTTGGTTCAATCCAATCATCTGGCTGTACAAAAAAGCGATTTTGCAAAATCTGGAATTTATTGCAGACCGCGAAGCCACCAAAAAAATATCCGACAAAAAAGCGTATCAATACACGCTTTTAAAAATAACAACACACGAATCATGTGTTGCAATCACCAATCATTTTTATCAATCATTAATCAAAAAACGAATTGTCATGTTAAACAAAAATCAATCAAAAAAATGGAATTATTGGAAGTATTATACCATAATTCCGGCACTTGTAGCCTTTGTATTTTTATTTCAAATCAAAGTTATTGCACAAGAAAAAGAAAGTAAAGAAAAAACAGAAGTTGCTGAAAAAACAGATCCTGTTGATGTTTACAAAATTAATAAGCATACAACAGATCAGGATTTAAAGGAAATGGCCGAAGAGTTAAAGGAAAATTACAATGCCGATGTTGTTATTTCTAATGTAAAAAGAAATTCAAAAGAAGAATTGACATCTATTAGAATCGATATCAAAAAAGAAAATGAAGAAACCCAAACTCTTCAGATAGAAGGTGATAAAGCCATTAAAAAATGCGGAATTGTGGTATCCATTAAGGAGAATGGTTCTAATAGAATAGGTATTCTTACAGATGATGCAATTGACAAACCCATGATTATTGAAGATCGCAAAATTGAAGTTAGAGAAATTAGAAATCAAGTTGGTGAAGTAACTCCTCCTACTCCTCCTACACCGCCAACAATGCCAACAATGCCAGTGTTTCCAAATGGGCCAATGCCTACAGCGCCGCCTATGGATATGTCTAAAATGCCAAAAGCACCAAAAGCGCCAACCAACCATAACGATAAAGCGGCCATGAAAACTTTTGAGAAAGAATTGGCTGAATTCGAGAAAAAAATGGAAGCATTTGAACCGGATATGTCTGCTTATGAAAAACAAGTAGAAGAAATCATGGCAAAGCGTGAAGCCATTTACGATAAAGAAATGGCGAAATACGATCTTGCTATGCAAAAATTTGATGCTGATATGGAGAAATTCAATCAATACATAGAAAAAGCATACGGACCAAGCAGCGACGAATATGCGAGAAATATGGGCGAATATGAAAAAAACATGGGAGAATACGAAAAAGGCATGAGAGTCTATGAGCAACATATGAGACAGCAAGAAAGGGATATAAGAAAAGCTGAGAAAAATAAAAAATCATAAGATTTATTAAAATGAAAGAAACATTTTTTATTGCAACACTATTGTTCATTTTAAATTTATGTTTTAGTCAAAAAGAAATGAACGGAACAAAGCTGAATATTGATCGTTGTATCAAAAAGGTAATAGAAATAAAAATTGAAGTAAATAAAAAATAAGATAGGAACCAGTGAACAAAACACTGGTTCTTTTTTTAGCTTTTATTTTTCTATTCAAAATTTTAACCCAATATTTCTTTAAGAAGTGAAACAAATATTTAATACGAAAGTCTTTTAGTTACAAACTAATGCAAATTTGTTAAATAGAACATTTAAGTCCCAATCAAATGAAAAAAATAATTTTAATAATATTGATAAGTTCCGGTTTCTCCTGTTTGGCACAGAAACAATTAAATAACTTATCCGAAAAAGAAATTCTGGCATCAATGGATAAAAATGCCACAATTTTATTAGAAAATTCCAAAGCCAATTCTGTTTCTATTGGTATTGTAAAAGATGGTAAAACATACACAAAACATTATGGCGAAATAGATAAAGGAAAAGGAAATCAAGCTGATAACAATACCGTTTTTGAAGTTGCGTCGATAACAAAATTATTTACCGGATTATTAATGGCTCAAGCCGTTACAGAAGGAAAAATTAGTCCTGAAGATGATATTAGAAAGTATATTACAGGATCCTATCCTAATTTAGAATATCAGGGAAATCCAATTAAAATAAAGAATTTAGTTTCTTTTAGAACTGGGTTTAATAAAGATTTACCAGATAATTCGAAATTCAGAAATAATCCAAGCGATACCAGTTATCTTGATTTTAAAAAAATGGATGAATCCTATTCGAGAGAAAAATTCTTTGAAGATTTAAAAACAATAAAGCTGGATACTTTACCGGGTACTAAATTTAAATATAGTAACGGAAGTGTTCAATTAGCGGCACATATTCTGGAGAATATCTTTCATAAAAGTTACGAAACACTTTTGAAAGAAAATATTCTGTCGAAACTCAACATGACATCGACATTTTTGCATCCGGATAAAAACACCATTATTGCAAATGGATATAATGGTAAAATCCAAATGCCAATGCTGTGTGATAATCTTTGGGGAGCGGCAGGATATTTAAAATCTACTTTAGGTGATTTGACCAAATTTCTTGCTTTTGAATTAAATACCAAAAATAAAATAGTTCTCGAATCTCAAAGAAACCTATTAAATTCTGATAGTGATTTTAACGGTTATTTTTGGGATGGCATACAAGTTGACGACAATGGAAAAAATTGCTGGAAACATGGTGGAGCTTTTGGCACACAAAATATGTTTTTGGTTTATCCTGAACGTGGTTTAGGAATTTCTATTATTGTAAATATCAGTAATGAAAAAACCGCAAATGCATTAGGAAATGCCATAGTAAGTTTGTCACACGATTTATTGGTTAATGAAAACAGCAAAAAAGAAATTTATGGCTATAAAATTAGTAACAACAATGTTGTTTTTACCTATCAGCATGATAAGGGTCTTGACGCAAGTCTGGTAAAAAGTGTTTCCATTGCCGGCTCTTTCGACAATTGGAATCCAAGAGATCAAAAGTACCAAATGGTTCGAAAAAACAAAGATACTTTTGAACTTTCGATTCCAAAAAGCCAGTTTGAAAATGATAAAGTACGTATGTTCAAATTTGTTATCAATAAAACAGGTTGGATTGAAGCTCCTGAAAATGCTTTAAATATTGAAAATGGACCAGATAAAAATTTGCTTTTGAAGATTGATTAATATAATTATAGTAATTAAAAACCATAAAAAGACTTTGCCAAAACGCAAAGTCTTTTTTTATATCTTTGATGAAAATTAACCTACCATGTATAAAATTTTAGCCAAAATAAATAAACTACTTTTACCAAGTTTCACTAAGCAGGGTTTGGACATTGCTAAAGCAAAAAAATGGCAGATGGCAATTATTGGTTACCGCGCTTATGTAACAAAACGTGCTTTGGGATAGTTTATAATCCAATATTTTTGTAAATGTTGATTTATTTTCAACACCGCTTTCTATTTGAATAAATTAGAAAAATACATCTTCTTAAGCTTCAAGTTTGCCCTTATCATAATTTCCATGAAAAATAAAGAATTCAACATTCCTCCTGTTCCGGCGGTACTTTTAGCTATTATTAGTGTACAATGTGGTGCAGCAATTGCTAAAACCCTTTTCCCTGCGATAGGCGCAGCAGGAACAGCATCTTTACGAATTGGAGTTTCGGCTTTGATTTTATTATTGGCTTACAGGCCAAATTTAAAAGCAATTACGCGTGAGCAATGGAAAATTGTAGTTCCGTATGGTTTATCATTGGGAGCCATGAATTTGATTTTTTATTTCGCCATAGAAAGAATTCCAATTGGTTTAGCGGTTACTTTAGAATTCATCGGACCTTTATTGGTTGCTATTATAGGGTCAAAACGTTTAATAGACTATTGCTGGATATTATTGGCCGCGGCAGGAATCGTTTTAATTGCTCCATGGTCAAATGAACGAATCGATCCGCTGGGTGTTTTGTTTGCCCTTATCGCTGGAGGTCTTTGGGCAGCTTATATAGTTTTGGGCGGAAAAATTTCCCGAATAATGAATGATGGTCAGGCTGTTTCTACGGGAATGTTATTTGCAGCAATTTTAATTCTGCCATTCGGTTTTTACGAAAACGGATTGGCAAATCTTACTCCAAAACTTTTCGGAATGGGTGTTGCTCTTGCGCTTTTGTCAAGTGCAATTCCGTTTACACTAGAAATGAAAGCTTTGGGTCAGCTTCCTCCACGAACTTTTAGTATTTTAATGAGTTTAGAACCGGCTGCAGCTTCTATTTGTGCTTTTATCTTTTTACAGGAAAACTTAAGTTTTTATGAAATTCTTGCTGTAGTTTGTGTTGTCGTGGCTTCTGCAGGAAGTACTTTAACAGCTAAGAAATAATTTATAATGAACCGTGATTTACTTAAATATATTAAAGTTACCAATGGAATATATTTTATTTCCATTTTAATTTGGATGATTTTCTGGTTCTGCTCTTTTGAATCTTTCGATCTTAGAACCTTTATTATAGTTAGTCTATTCCTTGTTTCTATTCAACTTATCATTTTACTTTGCAGTATTATTTTCTATTTTGTAACAAAAAACAATCTTGATATTGAAGATCAGATTAAATATGGTTTAATCATCCTTATTGCAATACTAGATATACTTTATTTAACAAATTTAAACGGAAGTGATGGAAGTATATTAATCTTTTTATTCTTCATTAATACTTTTTCAATTTTGTATATCTTAAAAAATAAATTTTCATAAAAAAAGTCCTGTAAAATACAGGACTTTTTTTGGATTGTAGGCTATCTGAAAACTGAATTACATTTTTGGCAGTAAAACTGTATCGACAACATGAATCACACCATTTGATTGGTTTACGTCTGCAATAGTAACTTTAGCTTTGTTACCACTTTCATCGCTAATGTACAAATCTTTTCCATCCATCCAGGCAGTTAAAGTTCCGCCGCTTACTGTTTTAAGAGTTGCTTTTCCTTTACCGGCTTTAATTGCTTTTGCAATATCAGATGCGTTCATTTTTCCTGCAACAACATGATAGGTTAAAACAGTTTGTAATGTTTTAATGTTTTCTGGTTTCAATAATGTTTCAACAGTTCCTGCTGGCAATTTGTCAAACGCGGCATTTGTTGGGGCAAAAACGGTGAATGGTCCTTTACTTTGTAATGTTTCTACTAATCCTGCAGCTTTTACAGCAGCAACAAGTGTCGTATGGTCTTTTGAATTAACTGCATTTTCTACGATATTTTTATTTGGATACATTGCTGCTCCACCAACCATTACAGTTTTTTGTGCGAAAGATGCAAATCCAAATCCTAATGTTAAGATTGCTACGGCTAAAAATTTTCTAGTTTTCATAATTAATATTTTAAGTTATAAGCTCATTTACGCCATAACAATCGTTTTGGTTTTAGTGAAAAAATAAAAAAGACGAAATATTATTGCAAAATCCTCAAAATATGCTGTAAAACAAGACTTTAATAGATAAAATTATTTTTGAAATATTTTATAAACCAACTCTGTTTTGCTTCAATTTTATTATTAACTTTCATAAAAAATTGATGATTTATGGAAAATCTACCAAAAAAAGTAAGAAGTAAAAAGTTAAATACACGAGTAGATTTAACGGCAATGGTTAGCGTTTCTTTTTTATTGATTATCTTTTTTATGGTTACAATTGAGTTAGCGAAACCTAAAGTAATGGAGTTAGGTTTGCCTGAAAGATATTGGGATGATGAATGGAATGGTGTGATTATTTGTGGTGTTGATTATCACCGAATTACTACTATACTACTTGATGACAATGATAAAATTGTTACCTATTCAGGTTTATTATTTGATCCTTTAGAAAATCCTAAAAACGTTTCTTATGGCAAAAATGGTATAAGAAAAGAATTAGTAAATAAAATTAAACAAGTTCAAGACTATACAGGTGACTACAGAAAGAATATAATAGTAATTATAAAACCAAGTAAAAAATCTAACTACGGAAATTTAGTTGATATTCTTGATGAAATGAAAATAACAGGAATAAATACGTACGCTATTGTAAACGATTTTACCCCCGAAGAAACAAAACTATTAGCTTTAAAATAATCTAAAATCTACATTCTAAAATCTAAAATTATATCACTCCCATTTTTTGCATTAAAAAAGTAGCACTTTTATTTTTGCAAATTCCCGGACGCAATTTATAGTCAAAATGGAGTTCATTATTTTGAATTTCGACTTCAAAACACTGATTGGTTAAAGTATCAGGATATTCATTGGTTGTTAAACAAACTTCGATATCGTGTGTAGCAATCGCGCCTATGGCTTTTTTTGCAATAATCTTTTTTACGACCTCAATAGTTCCGTTACGTTTATCATCAGAATTTGTTCCTCTTAAAATTTCATCTAATAAAACAAAAGCCGGTTTATCTTCAAGCGCATCCATAATTTGTTTCAAACGCTTTATTTCGGCAAAAAAATACGATTCGCTATCTGCCAAAGAATCTGATAATCGCATTGAAACCAAAACTGGAAGTGGATGAATGTTAGCCTTTGAAGCACAAACAACAGAACCTATTCCACCTAAAACCATATTAATTCCTAAACTTCTTAAAAAAGTACTTTTTCCGGACATATTTGAGCCCGTCAAAATCATGAAAGATTGTGGATAAAAATGAGTGTCATTCCCTACTCTGGTCGCAGGATTTAATAAAGGATGGCTCAAATCTGAAAATTCAATTTTGTATTCAGAATTAATTTCAGGAAAAACAAAATCAGCATTATTATAGGCCAAATTCGCCAAACTATTTAAAGCTTCAAATTCACCAATAATAGCAATCCATTTTTCCAGTTCATCAGAATAGTTTTCTTTCCATTTTAAAAGTGCTTTTAAAACGTGGAGATTAAACAAAAAAGTTCCGTTGAATAAAATAGCGGTAACAAAGTTGCTAATGGTATCCATTCTGGAAAACAGTTCTGACAAATCTTTTAGATGTTTGCTTGCAGTTGCATTTTTAAAAATAAGCTTTTGCTGCAAGTCCATTATTTTTTTAGACTGAAACTTTTCGGTTTCAATTTTCTCCACCAATAAACTGTATTGTTTGATTATTTTATCAACATTATCTGCTTTGGCAATTTCTGATTGAATTCGTTTTAATGATCTTCCCAAAACAATCATATTCGCTATAAAAATATAGGTCAGATACGATAATAAAATTGTTTTTGAAGTAATAAAATAGGCAATTAATGTTCCAAAAAACAAAGTTGGGAGAATAATTGAAATTGAAATTAAAACTTTAGATAAGGTATTATTTTTAAATGAATTCCAATGAATTATAGAATCGTACGAATTTTTAGAATCATTGCTCACCATTGCCAGGGCTAAAAATTCCTGTCTCCACTCTATTTTCGTTTTAAGCTCATTAATGGCTTCCTGATTTTCTAAAATAGTTTCATTAGAAAACTGTTGCAACAAGTTATCTGCCAATGTTTTTTTTCCGATAAAAGTTGCAGTTCTGTTTAGATTCTGGAACAGGGAATGTTCGCCAAAAATATCTAAATCGTATGCATAAGGATGATGAAAATCATTGAATTCTATTCCGTTTTCAAAAGGAATTTTTTCTCTTTTTAAGAAAGAGATTTCATTTTTATTGATTTTTAAAAGTGCCGTTGTAAGCTGTTTTTGAAAAGATAAACGAGAATGAATTCTCATTAAAAAAATAAAACCAACAAAAGATATAAAAGCAAAAACAACGTATAGGATTTCACTTGTTTTAATGTAATAAAACAACAGGAACAAACAAGCAAAAATGCTTAAAAGCCTTAGTAAACTTAAACTGTTGTATCTTTTATTGATTTTATTAAGAAGTTCTGAATAATGCGAAACTTTATCCTGATATGAATTCATTTTATTGATTTGATGAAATACAAATATAGGTTTTAGATCATAAAATCAATATTAAAAAAGAGCGAATTTAATCTTCGTGCATAATTAAAACGGGTACTGAAACCTCTTTGGTTATTTTTTTTGAAAAACTGGACTCGAAAATACTTTCAAAGAAAGATCTTTTATGCTTTATGGTCGTCAAGATATCTATGTCTTTATAAAGTATAAAATCAAGGATAGTTTCTTTTACTTCATCACTTGGTAAAACTAAAAATTCGATGTTTTCGCCGGCAAATTCTCTTTCCCATTCTTTAACAGTAACATCAGTAACATCTGAGTTTGAAGTTTTAACGTATAAACTTTTTACTTTTGCATTTGTTTTTTTTGCAATTTTCAGTACTTTTTTTAGTTCTTTTTTATCTTTTTCACGATAGCGGGTCGTAAATCCAATTGTTTTAATTTTCTTGAATTTAGCATCAACAGGAACGCATAAAACAGGAACATCTACTCCTGAAATTACAGAGCTTGTATTTGATCCCAGAAAGAATTTTGTCCAGTCAGAAATACCGGTTGTTCCCATAATTACAAAATCAATTTGATCTTCTTCAACGGCATTTTTCAAATTAAATAATAGATCGCCATCCATTAGGCGGTGTTTTAGCACTATATCACCTAAATTTCTTTCGGCCGCAATAGCTCTTAATTTTGGAATTTCATCTTTGAACATTTCAAATTTTGCAAACTCAATGGAGCTATAAATTGTAGCATAATTTTCAGGGAAAAATTGACTATCATATACCGGAATCTCAAAAGTATGTAACAAAATAAGCTCGGCATTCACAATTTTTGCAAATTCTAATGCATGTACAAACGCATTTGTTGCTGCGTCAGAAAAATCGGTTGGTAATAATATCTTTTTCATTTTGTTTCAGTTTTATAAAGTTCTTCTCTCAAATTTAATCATTCTAAAAACAAAACACCTTGATAATTATCAGTATTTTAACATTAAGTTATTGGTTAAATAGCGCTTTTGCGAATGAGCTTCGGTTTCGGAAATTTGTGCCTTTTTTTATACCTTTGCACCATGATAAATCAAGATTCTATAGTTGCATTGGCAACACCATCCGGAGCAGGAGCTATTGCTATAATCCGAATTTCAGGTTCTGAAGCAATCACTATTGGGAATTCGGTTTTTAAATCGATTAAAAACAAAGATTTAACCAAACAAAAAACCCATACCCTGCATTTGGGTCATATTGTTGATGATGCAAAAACGCTGGACGAAGTTTTGATTTCTGTTTTTAAAGGCCCAAATTCTTATACCGGAGAAGATACTATCGAAATTTCATGTCACGGATCTACTTATATTCAGCAGCAAATTATTCAGTTATTATTGAGAAAAGGCTGCAGAATGGCCGATGCGGGAGAATTTACTTTAAGAGCTTTCCTTAACGGAAAACTGGATTTATCACAAGCCGAGGCTGTTGCCGATTTAATTTCATCAGATAACGAAGCTTCACACCAAATTGCGATGCAGCAAATGCGTGGCGGTTTTAGTAATGAAATTGCCAAATTACGTGAAGAACTTTTAAATTTTGCATCTTTAATTGAGTTAGAATTAGACTTTGCCGAAGAAGATGTTGAATTTGCAGACAGAACCCAGTTTTATGAATTATTAAACAGAATTGAATTTGTTTTAAAACGTTTAATCGATTCGTTTGCTGTTGGTAATGTGATTAAAAACGGAATTCCGGTGGCAATTGTTGGTGAACCAAATGTTGGAAAATCAACTTTACTAAACGCTTTATTAAACGAAGAACGTGCCATTGTTTCTGACATTGCCGGAACCACCCGCGACACGATTGAAGATGAACTGGTTATTGGCGGAATTGGTTTTAGATTTATTGATACTGCCGGAATTCGCGAAACTAAAGATGTAGTAGAAAGTATTGGAATCAAGAAAACTTTTGAAAAAATCGATCAGGCGCAGGTTGTTATATTTTTGTTTGATGGTTTCAAATTTCAGGTTTCAGGTTCTGACTATATTGTAGAAATTGAAAAAGTTAAAAATAAATATCCTCTAAAACCAATATTAGTTGTGGTAAATAAGGTGGATTTATTAAGTGAAAAAGAAATTGAAACTATCAATGAGAAGCTTGGAACTTTAAACTTGAAACTTTTAAAGATTTCAGCCAAAGAAAAAATTGGTGTTGATGAATTAAAGAATGAATTACTCTCTTTTGTAAATACTGGAGCATTACGAAATAATGAAACTATCGTAACAAATACAAGACATTACGATTCGTTACTTAAAGCTTTAGACGAAATTACAAAAGTAAAATTTGGCCTTGAAACAAATCTTTCAAGTGACTTAATTGCTCTTGATATCCGCGAAGCTTTATACCAATTCGGTCTTATTACGGGCCAGGTTTCTAATGATGAATTGCTGGGGAATATATTTGCTAATTTCTGTATTGGAAAATAGCAGTACAAAATAACGCAAAACAACAATAAACAAACGAGTTAAAGTATTGATAAACAATATTTTAACTCGTTTTTTAATTCCTTTTTCTTTTGGATATTATGTGATGTTTTGATTAAATTTGTACCCTATTTGTACCTCGAGAATGTGAGGTACAAATATTATTTTTTTTGGCCAAATTATGGCACGCGTAGACACACATAGTCACAGTGGGACACTTAAAGTCACATTTCTATGAGTACAAACATTAAGATTACCCGCATCTGTGAATTCTGCCAAAATGAATTCACGGCCAAGACAACAAAAACACAGTATTGTTCGCTAAAATGCAGCAGCAGAGCCTACAAAGCAAGGACGAGAAAGTCTAAAATTGAAGAAAGCAACAGACAGACAGAAATTGCCAGAAATCCTAATCTTGAAATAGTTAAAACAAAAGATTTCATTAGCGTGGATCAGGCCAGTGTTTTGTTTGGAATAAGCCGCAGGACTATTTACAGAATTATATCAAGAGGAGAGCTCGATGTAGCAAAATTTGGAGCAAGGACCGTGATCCGCAGGTGTGACATGGATAGCTTTTTCTCTATTCCACTGGATCAGTCCTTACTGCGTCCGGTACAGGAATTTCCGGGATTGGATCAGTGTTATACAATAACGCAGATCCAGCAGAAATTTGGAGTTTCACCAGGTGCTCTTTATATGATAATTCAAAGACACGCAATAACTAAATATTCTGTTGGGAAGTTCAATTATGTAGCAAAGAAGGATATTGATATTATATTTAATGCAAGAGGAAATGAAAAAGAGTAATGTAACATTGAGAGAAAAAGTGCTGGCAAGTGGAAGGATATCATTATACCTGGATTTTTATCCACCGATATTCAACGCAGAAACAAATGAGTATACAAGGCGGGAATTTCTAAAATTATATCTCTTTGTAAAACCAAAAAATCAGATTGAAAAAATTACCAATATAGAGAACCAGCGTATCGCAGAATTGATATTAATACGCAGATTAAACGAATTGCGTAAAGATGATATATATTCTGAATTTGAGAAGGAGCAATTGGAAATACAAAAAATCGGTAAAACTTCATTTTTGAAGTATTTTAAAGATCAGGCCGAAAAAAGAAAAGGAAGTAATTACCAAATTTGGGACACGGCCATTGCGCACTTTGAGGCATTTCTCGCAGGAAAAGATGTATGCTTTAAAGATATAACAGTAATTTTTATTGAAGATTTTAGAGATTACTTGCTGAACACCAAGAGCCGCAGGGGCACGGGAAAAAAATTAACACGAAATACAGCACTCTCTTACCACAATAAAATTAAGTCGACGCTGAGAAAAGCTTACAAAGAGGGTAAAATAAGAACAGATATAAATGCTGGTGTTGATTCAATTAAAGAACAAGAATCTCAGCGCAATTTTTTAACCATTGAAGAAGCCAGGAGGTTATTTAGTACACCGTGTTCAAAAGATATTGTATATAGAATTTCAAAATTTTCTCTTTTAACAGGGAACCGCTATTCAGATATAGCCAAATTAGAATGGTCTGAAATTGAGCATATTGAAAATGACGGATATTATATCAGGTTTAAACAAAAGAAAACGGAAGGTTTGCAGACAATGCCAATATCTGATGAAGCTTATGAAATTTTTGGTAAAAGGGGAAAACCAAACCAGAAAGTATTTCCAGGTTTAAAAAAGTGGGATGTGGACAGAATTTTACCTGTATGGCTAGCTCATGCAGGAATTATAAAACATATTACATTCCATTGCTTTCGTCACAGTTATGCTACCTTGCAATTATCCGCGGGAACTGACATATTTACCGTTTCGAAAATGCTCGGTCATAAGAATGTAAAAACAACTCAGATTTACGCTCATATTATCGATCAGAGAAAAAGAGATACAACAGTTAGAATAAGTTTAAAATAATAAAACAAAAAAGACGTCATTGTGGTGACGTCTTTTCTATATAAAAAACTAAAACTTCTTATCTACCCGATTGTTTTGATTTAAAACTCAATTCAACCTCATGCTGGATTTCAGAGATAGTTTTAATACGGCCGGATTTGATCCAATTCAGTAATTCCGTACGATAGAAATACAGGCGTTTTCCTTGCTTGTTTACTGGAATCTCATTTCTACAAACCTTGGAATAAATTGTAGCAACGGAAAGTTTTAATAATATTGAAGCTTCATTTATAGAGAGTAGATCATTATCAATTACTTTATCTTGTTTATTGTAATCTTTCAAAATTCTTTCAATATTTTCTATTCTTAAATAAAGTGCTCCCAAAATATCTGGAAGGTCTTCAAATTTATATGCTTTCATAGTATGGATATGTTTAGTAGATGTATCAGACGTTACATCTAATCCCTCTGAACGAAGAATTTGTGAAGCTTTTTCAGTTGTCAATTTAGATCCACTATAGTCAATACTTTTCTCCATAACTTGCATCTTTAGAAATTTATTAAGGGAAATTATTTCTAAAATGCTTTTGAAATACTTATTGACGGTATTTGGCACTAATTGGAAGCTTATTTCCTTTTTGGCTTGAAATTACATTTTCAACTGTAATGAATAAGTAAATAATTTTTTACTTTGATCCCCGACAGGACATCTAAACCAACTTCCTAGTTCCATTAAAAGACAGTATCTACTTATAGTGAGACAATCTCAACAAATCTTACATAAAATGATTTGAAATTTGTCCTGTAGAGGTCACTACTCGGGACAAAAGAAAAATATCATCTTTTGTCCCGTTTTTTTTTGCCCGTAACCTATTGTTTACCAGATAGATACAGTTGACCATTTCATTGACTCGGGCGGTGCGGATTTTCTGTTCTTGAAATGTGAAATTTTCGGGAAAAATTAAACCAATTAATTCTCTAGAATCAGCTAAAGTCCCACCATCAAAGACTTCTCCTAGCTTTAAAAGGTTTTCCAATCCAGTCGTCGTTAAATGCTCTATACTCGCCCTGTCGTCCTCGACATTACCCATCTCTTTTTCCAGATTACTGATAATCGTATTGTATTCAGTCTTCATGAGATTGTAATCTTCAGCATCGATTTTCTCGCTAACTAATAAATTTCTAGCCACAGATAATTTCTTTTCATAAACTGCAATCTGCTCAAGGGACTTCTTTTTTTCGTTAGCTATTACTCCAGTATGCTCCCTGTAACCTTCAAGCAGAACTGCGGTATATAGCTTCTTAACTTCTTGTAAAGGTTTAAATTTATTTAAATGTTCTTTAAAAATCTTGTTAGCTATTTCAGAATTCACTCTCCATTTACATACTTTATCACAGTGATAATAGTAGTAATATTTATTCCTTCCTTTACATTTACTTCCTGTTAACTTCTGACCGCACTTTGGACAAAGGAAAAAACCTCGCAAAGGAAAATTCTCAATAGTCTTAATTTTAGGCCGGTAGGTTCTTGCTTTACTATCAAGAACGTCTTGAACCCGATAAAATAATCCCTCAGTGATAATTGGCTCATGCTGTCCATTGACCCATCTCTCCTCTTCATCTCTATACTTAGGAACAACTATCTTTCCACAATAAAGAGGATTTCTTATGATAAGCCACAAGTTATTTTTAGATATAGCAAAACCTTTTTCTTTTGCCATTTGATAAATAGATTCAGTGCTAAAGATATTTTTCGCAATCTGTTCAAAGATCCAAATAACTTTTACAGCTTTCTCCGGTACAATGGCAATATACTTTTTCCCGTCTTCTGTTATTTTATTGGCGTATCCATAAGGAGCCATTCCCATATGCCTACCCTCTTTCTTGCCACGTCTAAGTCCTTGGAATGTATTTAGGGCCCTTCGATCATTCTCAACTTCAGGTGCCGCAAGATAAAATGCGAGCATCATCTTGTTTTCAGGAACACTCAAATCAAGCGGCTGTTCTATAGCCTGTGGCTCTACACCGAGTTTTCTTAACAGATTAATCATTTGATAAGCATCACCTGCATTACGGCTGAATCTGTCCCATTTCATAAATAGAACTAAATTAATTTTACGTTTATTTTTTTTTACATCAGCAAGAAATCTTTTCCATTGAGGCCTGTTAAAAGTCTTAGCTGAATGATCTTCATAAATTACATTGCGTATCTGTATTTGGTTTATGCCGCAATATTTTCTAAGCATTTCCTCCTGATTCCGTTGGGAGAATCCTTTTTCTGCTTGCTCGTCAGTACTTACACGAATATATAAATCTGCTATCTTGCTCATTTTGTTTTATTTAAATGTTTCAACACAGCGATATTAGCAATTATTCTTAAGAAATACAAAATATCCTCTGCTTGCTCAATTGTAACATCTAATCCCTCAGATCGAAGCATTTGTAAAGCTTTTTCTGGGGTCAACTTTGAATTACTGTAGTCGATATCTTTCTCCATAATCACACTTTTTAAATTGATAAAATGTAATTTAAATACAGAAACGCTTCAAATTTTAGTAGCAATAGTACTTGTCTTTAAAAGGAAGTTTATTACCTAATTCAACTTCCTAGCACACTTAAACGAAAATATCTACTAAAAATAGTAATGTACATTAGAGTAGAAATAACAAACATAGCAAAAGCTAATAGGTTAGGATCTATAAAAGGTTGAATCAGTATTGGCAATCGGATTATACAACAAAAATGAGATTGAGGTCTTAACCTCATTTAAGCTTGAGTAAATCAATTCAGTTGCAGTATGAGGCGTTTGAGTCTATAAAAAAAATTAACCGATGTATATACACTAATTATTTATTCGAAAGTATTTAAACAGTAAAAAAAAATTAACTTTACAATCTAAAAAGAATTTATAATATAATTATATAGATGGCTAAAAAAGAAGTATTAACAGATTTGTGGGTTTATGAATTGCTAAAAGAGGCAAATATTGACTTACATCCACAAGGAAGTAACATACATGATATTGACAAAGCTTTAAAATCAGCATCAAAGGCCGGAACGGGAAAAGTTGGCTTTCCGGAATATTGTGGAATAGTTAAAGATTTCGTTTTAATTATCGAAAATAAAGCGGATGTATCACTTCACTTAAGACGAAACGAAAAAGAGGTGATTTGTAGCGATATTGCTAGCGTAAAGAATTACGCTGTAAATGGAGCTTTATTTTACGGCAGACATTTAGCTCAGAAAACTTCATATAAAAAATTCATAGTTTTTGGTGTTTCAGGTAACGAAAAAAGACACAAAATAACTCCTATATTTATTGATGAAAGAGCAGGGTATAAAGAATTGGATGATGTAGAAACATTTACACTTTTCAACGAGAAAAACATTGACGAATACTACACAAAAAATATACTTAAAGAGCAGACTCCTGAAGACAAAACAACAGAAGAGATTCTAAGGGATGCAAAAAATTTACATGAAGATTTAAGAAATTATGGTAGTATCCAAGACAAAGATAAACCACTTATAGTTTCAGGTATTCTTTTGGCATTAAGGGAAATGGAACATAAAGGTTTCAGTATTGATAGCCTTACAGGTGACGAAACTACTACTGATGGCGAAAAAATATACGAGGCCATTGAAAAAAACCTAAAAAGAGCAAATGTTTCTCCTCAAGTTAAAAAAGATAAATTACTTAGCCAGTTTTTGGTAATCAAAGACACCAAAGCTATCAATGAAGAAAATGAACATTTAAAAAAAACACCTTTAAAACACTTTACAGATTTTTTGTACGAGAACATCTATAAAAATATTAAATATATACAGTCCGCTGAAGATTATTTGGGAAGATTCTATGGAGAATTTATGTCATATTCTGGTGGCGATGGTCAATCTTTAGGTATCGTATTAACTCCAAAGCACGTTACGGAATTGTTTTGCGACTTAGTAGAATTGAAGACAACAGATTCTATTCTAGATCCTTGCTGTGGAACAGCTGGTTTTCTAATAGCTTCAATGCATAAAATGTTGCAAAAAACGGATAATCCAGTAGAGCAAAGGAATATTAGAAAAAATCAATTACATGGTTTAGAGCTACAACCATATATGTTTACTATTGCTACTACTAATATGATTTTGCGCGGTGATGGAAAAAGTAACCTTGAACAAGAAGATTTTATAAAATTTAACCCTTCATTATTGCAAGAAAAAGGCTGCACAGTAGGCATGATGAATCCACCTTACTCGATGGGAAGCAAAAATAATACAAATTTATATGAGATTAATTTTACTGAACATTTATTAAATTCCATTTTGCCAGATGGTAAAGTAGTTGTAATAGTACCTCAATCTTCTATGACAGGTAAAACTAGGGAAGAACAGGCAATAAAAGAAAACATATTAAAACATCACACTTTGGACGGAGTTATTACGCTAAATAAAAATACCTTCTATGGAGTTGGAACAAATCCTTGCATTGCAGTGTTTACAGCAGGTATTCCTCATTATAAAGAAAAAGAAGTAAAGTTCATCAATTTTGAGCAAGATGGTTTTGAAGTTCAAAAGCATCGGGGTCTTGTTGAGACTATTCAAGCCAAAGATAAAAAACAGCATTTACTGGATGTATGGTTTGACAGATTAGATGCAGAAACTAAATTCTGTGTCAAAACTACTATAGAACCTGAAGACGAATGGTTACACTCTTTTTATTATTTTAATGACGAAATCCCCAATGCACGCGACTTTGAAAAAACAATTACTGATTATCTAACATTTGAGTTTAGTATGATAATGCAGGGAAAAGAACATTTATTTGATAAAAAATAGCCTATGGAGATAGATTCGATAAATATTCGTTGGGGTAAATTCGTAATTAATGAATTGTTCGTAGTTAAAATCGGTAAAAGTATTGATGGTAACAAGGTAAATAAAAATGGTGGTGAGGTTGCCTACATCACAAGGAAAGAAAGTGCAAATGGTCTAGATGGATTTATAGATTTTGATAATGCATATTTGAACAATGAAGGACCAGTTATAACAATTGGAAATGAAACAGCAGAACCTTTTGTACAGAATTATCCTTTTTTTACAGGAACTAAAGTCAATATATTGATATCAAAACATAACGTTTCAAAAGAAGTATTGTTATTTATTTCACAATGCTTGAAGCTTCATAAAAGCAAGTATTCATACTCTTATACAATCAATTCAACAAGATTGAAGCGGCAAATTATTCAACTTCCCATCAATTCCAAAAACGAACCTGATTATTCTTTTATGGAAGAATATATTCGTAATAAAGAAAATGAGAAAATTTTAAAGGTTCGTAATTATGTAGTTCAAAAAATAGAACAAGTAAAAGATTTCAAGGAGGTCGAGACACTTAATAAAAAAGAGTGGGGAGAATTTTTTATTGAAGATGTTTTTAACATTAAAGCAGGCAAAAGACTCACAAAAGCTGATATGCATAGCGGAGAAACCCCATTTATTGGCGCATCTGATTCAAATAATGGAATTACAAATTTTGTTTCAAATAACAATTCTTCTTTAGATTCCAATATTTTAGGAGTAAACTATAACGGAAGTGTTGTCGAAAATTTTTATCATCCTTATAAGGCTATATTTTCAGATGATGTAAAAAGATTAAGCCTAAAAGAAGTAGAAGGAAATGAGTTTTTATATTTGTTCATAAAAACAAGTATTTTAAACCAAAAGTCCAAGTTTCAATATGCCTATAAGTTTAATGAAACCCGAATGTTAAGACAAAAGTTATTATTTCCAATAAATAAAAAAGGGCATATCGACTATGACTATATGGAAAACTACATAAAGAAAATAGAATACGAGAAACTCACAAACTACATTAAGCTAAAAACCGCTAAGAAAAAATAACTAAGACACTATATAATAATTTTTATTGCTTGTGATCGTATCTAGTATAAGTAGGCTTTTCAATTTTTTACTTTTAGAAATGCGTGTCGTCACAAAATAGAATTAAAATGGAGACTTTCTCTAGCGGTTTATGTACTTTTAACATGAACCGCTACTTAAATGGGCTGTACTATTTCACCAAACCAGCGCTGTAAGCCTAGAATAGCATTAGCTGATAATTCTTGTGTAAATAAAAGGCTTAGACGATGCTTAGGTCGAGAACACGCGACGTAAAAAAGATTTCTGTTTCTTTCAAACGCATCTCGATTGGCCTCAGGTACATTTCCGGAGTTGACATGCTCAAGCATCTGATTCCAATTATAATGATTCCATCCCCTTCCAAATACAACAATTACGTTGTCAAATTGAGCGCCTTTGACTCCGTGCTTCGTAGAATATATGGTTTTGTCATCTATGTATTTCGCCAAATTACCAATTTCGGGATAAGGAATTGTGCGAATACCATCATATTTCGTAAGTAAATTTTTATCCTCGTCACTACGCTCTGATTCGGGCTGGAGTCGAACCGTCGCTATGCGGTTTTCACACTCATCGATTTTCTTTGACAACCTTGGCTTTGAAGTCACTTTAAGCAAATCTATAACGCTGCCAATTGTACCATTGGTACGCTCATCATTTAGCTGCATCATAGCGTCATGCCAGACCTGCTTATCACTATGTCTTCTAATTCGATTGGTATTAATTCTAAATGCTTCTATCATTAAGCCATAACGCTTTTCTAAAAATGCCGCAGCACCTATCTCTACAGTGTCGGTTAAAAATGAAATGTATTCATTGTTCTTTTTCAGGTAATCATCTGAGTCAGAAAATGCAGAGGAAACAGTTTGATATCCTTGTTCAGAAGCAAGAACATTGTTTGTCAGCATTAATATTTTTGTAGTTTCAGGAGAAATATTCCATCCTGATGCCCGCAAGAGTTCTTTGAGTGTTTCCAGACGTTCATGCGCTACATCTTCGGGTAAATCACCATTCCAGTGTGCTCCAGTACGTCTCTCTCCAGTAAAATTATTTGTATGATAAACACTGATTTCGCCAGCAGAATGTGGGTCATGTTCGTGTTGAGGTAATTCAGGCCGCATATTATTTAATACATCAACAATACTTTTATCCGATCTGAAATTAGCCTGCTTTCCGATTGAAAGTAATTTACCATCTGAAGCTTGTATCAGACCGCAAGAGCTTGAACCATATATTTTTTGCCAGTGGTCTCCAAAAAATCCAATCAACGGTCCTTCTTCAGTTTCGATAAAATTCTCCACCAATGTATTTGCTAAGGATAAGTTCGTATCTTGATATTCGTCAATCAATAGCACCGGATATTTGTTTGCAAATATCTTTCTAAATTTTACATCGCTTAATAGTGATGTAAAAAGTTTAATTACATCGTCATGATGTAAGAAAATCTCCGTGTCAGTAATTTTGGGATATCCCAAATTATAAATGACTTTTTGGTCAGTAATACCACCAGCCTCTTCAATTCTTGCAACCCATTTCTCCCCCAAGGCAGATATCCTATCCCGTAAAGGTTTTTGAAAAACCTGCATGACTTGCCAAGCAAAAGCATGAATTGTATCGGCGATTATAACCGGATGATTGTCAGTACGAGATTTAATTTCATCTTTTGCGACATTAGTATAAGTGATACAAGCTATTTTTTTATTTGCTCTTTCAAACTCCGCTGAATATTTTGATATTAAATGTTTTAATGCTTTAATGAGCGTATATGTTTTTCCTGCGCCTGCACCTGCTTCAACAAGAAAATTTTTATGCTCATCAATCGCCTTGAGCACTTGCATTAAACATTCTTGCGATGCTTTTTCTGCTGGACTGGTTTGATCTTCTTCTGCTATCATTTTTATTGTACAAGTTCAACAATTGCTTCCTCAACTTCTTGTGAAGGCTTATTCGGTCTGAGTGCTAGCCATTTTAAACCTTCAACAATATATTTTGGTGCTTTCCAATCCGTTTTTTCCAATCCGTACTCTAAAGCGAAACCAGACTTATTCTTGTTGTCTGGCGCATTATCGTCAGCAAACTTCTCTATCTCTGAAACAGACGCACCTGTTACTGCAAATAGATCGCGATTGGCTAAAATTAAAGCTTCTTCGAAACTTCTTCCGCATCCAATAAGCCCATCTTCTGGGATTTGATAAGCAATCCGTCGGGAACCTGCAACTTTTTGATCAGCTGTTTTAGCTAAGCAATCCGCCATTGGGTAATAGCCGGCTGTACCTGGTGCGAACCAATTTTTTATTCCTGCATTTGAACTATGTGAGCCTTCGCATACAAGTGATCCTGGATATGTAGTTTTATTCTCCTTTACGGTGGAAACAACGGCGTCAATATCAGTGATAACGAGGCACCTCAATTCTAAAAAGTCTAAAAATTTATAAAAATGGTGTGCATAGGCACCACCAACTTCGATTACGCTAATATATTGTGTCTCCAATGTAGGATAGCCTTCGACAGACAACGTGGTTTCGTCCAAAGAAGCATTGTCAACTGCTTCTTCTGCCGTAATAGGAACGTCGTGAGTTGAAATCGCCTCGGGAGCGTTGGTGTCCTTTTCAGCTTCTTTCTCTGTATCTGGAAGCTGAGCTTGAATTTCTCCGGTCACAGTAGCTTCTAGATCATCTTCATCAATAGCAACATCAGTTGAAGGATTTACAGTTAATTCGGCCTTCGTCAAAGCATCGCTTTTGCTAATTAGTAATGGCATCATTAGTCGCTCTGCAATACCTTCAATCAAAATGGCTTTATCTGCAAAGTAAAGATCACATTTTGTAAGAGTTAGATATTTGTGCAAAAATTCTTTGTCAACCTGCAGTTCATCAGCACGAAATTCTTTTCGCAAATCTTTTATTGTTGTTTCTCTTTGTTCATTATTCGAAGTTAGAAAATATCGTATAGCCTCAAATTCCGCTTCGTTGGCAATATGTGTTGAGTGTGTAGTTACAACAAATTGTACGGGCCAAGGTTTTCCTTCATTTAAAACATTTGAAAATTCTTCCGCAATTTCGTAAAGCTTCTTAATAAATATCTGCTGCATCTGTGGATGAAGGTGTGCTTCAGGCTCTTCAATAAAGATTATGTCTAGACTATTGCTAACCGGTCTACTTTGATATTGACGAAAAAACTCAAATAATTGAAACAAAATATAAATTAGATTTCTTGATCCAAGGCCATTGTATGTTTCTGGCAAGAATAGGTTATCGCCCTGATTGTATCTTATTTTGGTATGACTATCTAAGATGTTTGACACATCGAGACGCGTTTCTGTGCTTAGGTTTGGGTCGGCCAAACCAGGGTAGCCAAATAGTGCTAACGCAGGAAGCAGTTTGTCAAGTTTTCCATTAAAATCTGTATCAACTTTTTCTTGAATTTCATCTATAATAACTTGCAGTGCCTCTGACTTTTCTTTCATGTCTTCAGGTGCTGAATCCGATTTTGATGTTTTAAAAAGTTGCGACAACACTTTTCCTAGTACATCCTTTTCTGAATGTGTCACATCATCAAGGCCACGCTGTGCATTGATGAAACCTGCTCCAATAACGGCTTTAAATTTGGAGTGATCCATTGCCGCAACATTAGTTTCATCATTTGGATCTTGTGCAAATATCTTAGCTTCAAAAAGATTAGGAATTTTTTCTCGTAATGACTTAAGAAATGCCGCAATGCTTTCAGCACTATCGTCAGTAGTTCCTTCAAATAAGTTATCTAATTTGCCATCTTTCAAAGTGTATTGAACCAACATAACGGCACTGTTACTTGCTACGTTAAGATCGATAATAAAATCACTTAGTGCACCCAAGTCTTCAGCGTCAATAGGATATTCAATTGTAATTTTAATTTCAATTGAGGGAATCTCAGCTCGAATTTCTTGATCATTTGCTCCGTTTAGCTTTTTCTGCAATGCAGATTTAAAACCTTCGATGGAAGAAATACTGAAGTCAAAAAGCGAAAAAGTTGGGTTTTTATCCCCTACCAGCCTTCGGAAAATCTCGGTTAATGAGGTTTTTCCAGAATTGTTTCTACCTACCACGACGGTAGTGTAATCTTCTAAGCTAAGAACAACCTTCTTTAATAGCCTAAAATTTCTTATTTCTATTGTTTTAATCTTCATTACACAAATTCTTTAAATCAGGTTATTATTTAATCAAAGATACCTAAATGTTAATAGAAGCAGTTGTTGACGTAACATGCAAGACCTTACTATCTGTTATTTCGCGTCGTAACGCTTCAAAAAGTACGACATATTAAAAATGGTTTTCCCTCTTATTTAGTATTAGGTCTTCCATTTAATTTTGTATTAATCTGTAAAATCTTTAAATCATTTTCATCTTAATCTTAATCTTTCCATTATTTATTCTCAAAAACATATATACTTTTCTCTTATTTAAGACACAAAAAAAAGATGCCATTGCATCTTTTTTACTCCTTTTCTAAGTCAAATTGAAAATCAAATAATTCTTTAGGCTCAATATCTAGACCTTTTGCTATTGAAATTATTGTGCCTAGCGATGCCCCATGTTCACCATTTAGAACTCTATATACTTGCTTGAGTTCAATCTTTCCAATAGAAGCAACAGTCATAACATCTTTTTCATTCTTTTCCATTACTCTTTCTAAGTTCTGCCCAAATGCTTTATAATATTTTTTTCTAATCTCCTTCATAAAGTGAAATTGAGATAATTACAACAAAAAAAATTGTCAAATTTGACAATTTTGTGATTTTTTTCGTATATTTGAATTCTAAAAAATTATTTAAAGAAATTTTAAATAGTATTTTATTAATTTTGCGACTCTTCAATTAAAAATATTTGAAGCATTCGCTTTGAATCTCGAACAGAAAACTGGCGTTTTTTTATACCACGAGAGGATAAGTAAGATGCTCACGTCATTGGCGTGGGCTCACTTATTGTGGTTGGTGCCGCCAGTACCTCTGTTCGATAAGCTGAGTTCCGCGCTTTTTTTTTGCCTTATACTCTCTTCGGATTCTTAGTAAATCACACTTCTTATTTTAAAGTTTCGCAGTCAAGATGAACCTTTTAAAACGACGATTGCCTGTGAATTAAACAAATCTTATTTATGTCTATTAAGCGTTTACTTAATAAATAAAAAATAGTCCTCTGCAGCAGCGACTAACTATAGCAGAGGACCGTAGCCAATCAAATCATATTTAACTAACCAATCCCAAAATTATGAATAATTATTCATTTTCCACGGGTGGAAGAGCTTTCTATTACCTAATTTTTCTAGGTTTCCTACTGTCTTTTTCACCAATGTCTGCTAAAAATCACTTTCAGGCTGGCAACTTACTTTCCCAACAGCATAAGGTTCAGGGTACTGTAACGGACGGCACTAATCCCCTGCCTGGTGTAACCATTGCAATTAAAAACAAAAAAAACAATGCCGTAATTTCAGATTACAGTGGTCAGTTCTCGCTCACTTGTTCTCCTAATGACACACTTTTAGTATCTTATATAGGCTTTAAAACTGCACTTGTTCCCATTAAAGGGCGCTCAGTTGTAAACATTGTACTATCCTACGATACTACTACACTTAAGGAAGTAAGGGTAAATGCGGGATATTATTCCGTTAAAGAAAGTGAACGCACAGGCAGCATAGCCAAAATTACATCAAAGGATATCGAAACACAGCCGGTTTCCAATGTCCTTGCAGTCATGCAGGGCCGGATGGCCGGTGTGAATATCACACAGACCACTGGAGTTGCCGGAGGCGGTTTTGATATCAAGATTCGCGGACAAAACAGTCTGCGCTCTGGAGCAAATACTCCGCTGTATATAATTGACGGAGTTCCTTACTCTTCCAGCCCTATTGGTTCGGGGCAGACCTCATCCATTTTTCCTACCTCAACCAGTCCGCTGAACAGCATCAATCCTGACAATATAGAAAGCATCGAGGTTCTGAAAGATGCCGATGCTACCTCTATTTATGGATCGCGGGGAGCTAACGGGGTTGTATTGATTTCAACTAAAAAAGGAAAATCAGGAAAAACCAGATTTACCATAACAAGCAGTACGGGAGCCGGAACCGTTACAAGATTTCTCAAGCTCATGAATACTGAACAATATCTGGCAATGCGAAAACAAGCTTTCGTAAATGACGGAAAACAATATGGTAGTACTGATTATGATGTAAACGGAGCTTGGGATCAAAACAGATATACTGACTGGCAGCAGGAACTTCTGGGTGGAACTTCAAAAATTAATGACAATCAGGTGACTGTTTCAGGGGGCTCAAAAAATACCCAGTTTTTGCTCAGTGGCACCTACCACAGTGAATCAACAGTATTTCCCGGTCATTTTGGTTATAACAGAGGAGGGGTGCAGGTCAATATCAACCACACGTCTGAAGACAATAGATTTCAAATGACATTCTCAGGCGGATACACTTCACAGAAAAACAACCAGCCTGCCAGTGATTTAACTAATGCTACAAGGTTTCTTGCCCCTAACGCCCCTGCATTGTACAATTCAGATGGGAGTTTAAACTGGGAAAATCAGACTTGGGAAAATCCGTTGCGAAACCTTAATGCAAAATATGAATCGAAGACTAAAGATTTCATAGCAAACGCAATGTTGTCTTATGAAATATTAGAAGGTTTAAGTATTAAAAGTAACTTTGGTTTTACTGATCTCGCGACTTTGGAAACCCGTACAGCACCTTCAACGATCTTTAACCCTGCTTACAATTTCACCAGCCAGAGATCAGTACTGTATCAAAACCAGACCTCAAGAACTTCCTGGATTATCGAACCACAGCTTACGTGGGAAAAAGAATTGGGAAAGGGAAAAATAAATTTATTGGCAGGCACCACTTTTCAAAACCAGACCACAGCTGCTCTTTATCAATCAGGGAGCGGTTTCAGTTCCAACAGCTTAATTTATAATCTTGCAGCTGCCAAAGTCATTACCATACAGCTGGACGATGAAACACAATACAAATATCAGGCTATTTTTGGAAGGTTAAACTATAACTGGCAGGACCGATATATTTTAAACCTTACGGCAAGAAGGGACGGCTCCAGCCGCTTTGGACCCAGCAGACAATTCGCCAACTTTGGCGCGGCAGGATTTGCATGGCTTTTCACAAATGAAAATTTCTTAAAAAACAGTTCAAGGCTCAGTTTTGGAAAACTCCGTGGCAGTTACGGAACTACAGGAAATGACCAGATCGGCGATTATCAGTTTTTTGATACCTACAGCACAACAGGAGTCAACTATGATGGTGTGACCGGAATTTCCCCTTCAAGGCTTTACAATGCTGATTTCGGCTGGGAGATCAATAAGAAGCTTGAATTTGCACTTGAAACAGGATTTTTAAGGGACAGAATCTTTACAACAGCAGCGTGGTATCAAAACCGTTCCTCTAATCAACTGGTCGGGATTCCGCTTCCCGGAACAACAGGCTTCTCCTCTATTCAGGCCAATCTAAATGCTGTTGTTGAAAACAGAGGTTTGGAATTTACGCTGCGTACAGTTAATTTACAGAAAGCAAATTTTCAGTGGACTACCAATTTCAACCTCACTTTTGCAAAAAACAAACTGCTGAGTTTTCCCGGTCTGGAGGGGTCCACCTACAGCCAGCAGTACAGAATAGGAGAACCACTGAACATTCTGCTGTTGTATAAATTTAAGGAGGTAAATCCCCAGACAGGCATTTATGATTTTGAGGATGTAAACAGCGACGGCGTAATATCTTCTCCTTATGACAGACAGCATACCGCTAATCTGAATCCTAAGTATTTTGGAGGCATACAAAATCAGCTCACTTATAAAGGCTGGAATCTTGATTTTCTTTTTCAGTTCACAAAACAGCGGAACCGCATATACCCAATGGGAACGCCCGGGATGATGTCCAATCAGCAGACAAGGATAACAGACAGCTGGCAGACAACAGGGGACCAGACTGCCTATCAAATGTATACAACGGGCACAGACAGAAACGTGGTAAACGCCAATAATAATTACCTGCTCAGCAATACAATCATAACCGATGCCAGCTTTATCCGTTTAAAAAATATTGCGCTTTCCTATACTGTTCCGTTAAGCCTGAAAGATACAAGCTGCAAGGTAATGCTGCAGGCTCAAAATCTGCTGACTTTTACAAAGTATCAGGATGGAGATCCTGAATTTTCTACTATCGGTTACCTCCCTCCTCTTAAAGTTGTGACTGCAGGGGTACAATTAACCTTTTAAAAAAAGATATTCCAATGATACATTCTATTAATTCATTTTTTTCAATGCTGACCATATTACTAATGTTCAGCTCCTGTACTGATTTTGTTGAAGTTGACCTTCCAAAATCACAACTGACCGCACAAGCTGTATTTGATAATTACGACACCGCAAATGCCGCTCTTACCAATATTTACTCTAAGATTAGAGATAACGGAATTCTGAACGGATCAACCATGGGAATTTCAAACCAGCTTGGAAACTATGCAGATGAACTGACTGCTTATGGGCTGCCCTCAAATGCAGTATTTACATTTTATGATAACACCGTTCCTGCTTCATCAACTGTGGTCCTAACATACTGGAACAATTCCTATAACCAGATTTATACCGCCAATGCTATATTAAAAGGGGTTGAAAACATCACAAATTTCAGTGAGGACCGAAAAAAACAGCTTCAGGGTGAAGCCCTTTTTATCAGGGCTTTATCACACTTCTATCTGCTCAATCTTTTCGGCGGTATACCCTACATCAAAGAGACTGACTATGAGCAAAACACAAAAGTCAGCAGGATGGCCGAAGAAAAAGTGTATCAGAACATTATTAATGATTTAAATCAGGCAATGGAACTCTTACCGGAGAATTACACCTCTACAGACAGAATCCGTCCCAATAAATATGTCTGCCACGCTTTTCTGGCACGGGTTTACCTCTACAATAAAATGTATGAGCAGGCATCAAACGAAGCCTCTGCAGTGCTAAAGAAAACAGAACTCTTTATAATGGAAAATGATCTTTCAAAGGTATTTTTAAATAATTCGAAAGAAACAATCTGGCAGCTGCAGACCTCAGTTGCAGGCCAGAATGCGGCGGAAGGATCCTTTTTTATTTTTCAGGCTGGCCCGCCATCCACAGTAGCACTCACACCCTATCTGCTGAACTCCTTTTCAAATGCCGATCTGCGCAAAGCCAGCTGGATCAGACCTGTTACCAATGTAAATGGTTCATGGTCTCATGCTTACAAATACAAAGAACAGAACAACACTTCAGTTTCTAAAGAATATTCCATCATTTTTCGCACTGCCGAACAATATCTAATAAGAGCTGAAGCGCGGATCCGTCAGGGAGACCTTATTGGGGCAAAAGAGGATCTGAATAAAATCAGAAGCCGGGCAGGTCTTGCCGGCACAGCTGCAGTTTCTCCGCAAGAAATCCTAAATGCTATTCTTCAGGAAAGAAGATGGGAGCTTTTTACAGAACAAGGACATCGTTTTTTTGATTTACGCCGATTTGGGCAAATAGACGCCGTGCTCTCAGAAGTTAAGCCAGGCTGGGATACCACGGACAAGCTTCTTCCCCTGCCTGAAAATGAACTTAATTTAAATCCCAACCTTCTTGCTCAAAATCCTGGATATTAAACCTTTTATTATGACAGCATTTATTCCATTGAGAACATTTAAAATCTCATTTTTGCCATTTTTTACCCTTGTTCCATTTTTTATTTTGCCATTAGTAACCTGCCCTTTAAAGGGGCAGGTAATGCAAAAAAAGAAATTAGATCAGGCTTCTTACAAGCTATGGTCCAATTTTGAAATAGATAAAACGGCACCGGATGAAAAATGGGTAAGCTACGGCATTAATTACGCCTACAGCTTCGATACGTTATTCCTGCGCAACGTTACGGACGGCAGAACCTATAGTTTTCCTTCTGCTGTAAAGTCCTTGTTTACTAAAAATAATCTCTTCCTCTTTATGAAAGGAGATACCCTAACCACCATTAATCCAGAAAACGGAAAAAAGGACATAATCACAGCAGCGGATCATTATGAGTATTCCTATCAGAACAACCTGCTACTGGTTTTTATCCGTTCAGAGAAAAACAAAGGTATCTTACGAGTTAAATCCCCGTTAGATGAAACGCTTCTGGAGATACCTAATGTGACTAAATTTTCCATGAGCCCTTCAGGTAGTCGCTTGTTATATAACATCGCTTTCAATGGAAAGAATTCCCTGTTTCTTATTGATCTTAAAAAAATATCCGTATCAGAACAGCTAGTAAAAACTGATGAAAACTATTATGACAATTTTACCTGGCAGAGAACTGATAAAGCCTTCGCTTTCTGCAGTAATTCAAAAGCAGGAGCTCCAGTCTCACTGTTTCTCTATACCATTGCTGACAAGAAAATGTATCAGCTTGATCCAAACATATTGGATAGTTTTCCTAAAGGAGCTTCCATAGCCGCCGCTTCACGGAATAAGATGCTAATATCAGACGATCTTAAAAAGGTATTTTTCTCTGTAAACAAAAGCGAAGCGCCACTTAATCAATCAGATTCAAAAGTGGAGATCTGGAGTACTAAAGACAAATGGATATACCCACAGGAACAGCGAAACGGAAATTCTTCCTCCACTCCAAAAATGGCGGTATGGATGCCTGAACAAAAATTATTCAGACAGATTACGGACAATAACCTTTCCTCTATGATGCTTTCCCCTGACTGCAGCTACGCTGTGCTGTCTGATCCAAAAGCCTATGAACCGCAGTTCGAATTTGAAGGCCCCAGGGATTATTATCTTTTAGATCTTTCCACTTTTGAAAAACATCTTCTTCTAAGAAAACAACCTGTATTAATGCATGATATTTCCATTTCGTCAACAGGAAAGTATATCTCGTACTTTAAAGACAAAAACTGGTGGATTTATTGCCTAAAGGATAAAACCCATACCAACCTTACTTCAAAATCCCGCATTCCTTTTTTAGGAAAAGTAATCGCGCTTTCAGCTGACAGCCCTTATGGAAATGCCGGCTGGACTACTTCAGACGAAGAAATTCTTCTTTATGACGAATTTGATTTGTGGGCTTTTAAAGCGGATGGCACCCAAAACAGAAGATTAACTAATGGCAGGGAAGTACAAATTAGATTTAAACTGGATCTGAAACCTAAAACAATTAACCGCAAATATCTTTATGACGGGCTGCTGCACCAGCAATATGATATAAAAAAAACACTACTGATTCGGGGTGAAAACCAGAATGGTCAAACAGGATTTTACACATGGAATTCCACTGAGGGAATAAAGACAATCATAGCCCGCGATTCCTATTTTTCCAATCTTATTACAGGATCAAAAAGAGACACCTATTTCTGTATGGAACAGAAGTTTGATCTTCCTCCCAGGATGATTGCTGTGGGAAACAACTCAAATGAAAAATGTATTTTCCAAAGTAATCCCCAACACGCTAATTTTAGCTGGGGAAGAAACGAACTTGTATCTTTCCAAAATTCAAAAAATAAAAACTTAAAAGGTGTTTTATATTACCCGGCAGACTACGACCCAAATAAAAAATACTCCATGATTGTATACATATATGAAGTACAGTCCGGCGGACTACACAGATACTGGAATCCTACTCTTGAAAATGAGTCAGGCTTTAATCCAAGTGTTTTTACAGCTGCGGGCTATTTTGTCTTTCTGCCTGATATAGTACATGAAAAGGAAAATGTCGGTCCTTCCACTTTGGACTGTGTGCTTTCCGGCACAAAAAAAATCATGGAAACAGGACACGTGGATACTAAAAGGATTGCAATTATGGGACATTCCTTCGGAGGCTACGAAACTTCCTATGTTATCAATCAAACCAATATATTTGCTGCAGCGATAGCCAGCGGGGCCATAACAGATCTGACTAGAAGATATCTTACCATAGGCATAAATACGGCAAGACCTGAAATATGGCGTTTTGCATCAGGAGGCTGGCGCATGGGAGACAAAACGCCTTTCTCTAGTCAGGCGGATTTTGATCGGAATTCACCACTTGCCTTCATTGAAAATTTACAGACTCCGCTTTTAATGTGGAGCGGAAAAGAAGATACACAGGTTGATCCATTCCAGACCACAGCATATTACATGGCACTGCGCAGGTTAAACAAAAAAAACATCATGCTTCTCTATCCAAAAGAAAGCCACACACTCCTTAATCCAGTTAACCAGAAGGATCTAACCATTCGAGTGTTACAGTGGTTTGATTATTACCTCAAAGATGAAAAAACACCTTACTGGATCAGCGGTCATATTTAATCATTAAATAATTAAAACTCACAATGCCACTCCAAATAGGAACGGCATTGTTTTTTAAAAGTTAATAATAAGCTTATGGCTGCTCTTGCCATAAGGTCTCTGTACAATTTCCAATATTGTCTTTAGCATAGAGCTGATTACCGTTAAAACTACAGATGTAGGTTCTTTCCTGATTATCACATTGTTTGACAATGTCCTGACAATTACTTGGATTGTAAGCATCAACAAGAACCATTTCTTTTTCTGCACTTTGCATTGAAGTGGTTGTAAAAGCCCCAATAATACCCAATGCAGCTACGGCAAAAGGCATTGCGTTTTTAAAAAATTGCGTTTTCATAATATCAAATATTAAGTTAACTTTTGATCTACTTTTTTTTACAGGTTTTCGATCTGCCTCCTGATACTGGCCAGTATATTTTCAAATTCAAATTATTCTGAACCCTTATTTTCCATCTTATTTCGCAGCTCGTCTTTAAAGTCATAAACCACTAAATCACGTCCAATCACTGCATATAAATGGGTATGGGTTACTCTGAATGATTTCATTTTTTCATCTTTTAAATTATAAACCGGAAAGCTCAGTACATAAGCGTTTCTGCTTAAATCGTAAACATCGATTATGGATGCCTGATTCCATAGTTTATCATTTTCATATCTTCCTTTTATTTTTGACTGGACAAAAAGCAGATTTTCACATACGGCAGCTTTAGCATTAACAACATAAGGTGGGGCAGACATTTTTCTCTGTGTGCTGTCTTTAATGTAAGAGACCTTTATTTTTGCTTTTGTTGTTGTATCAATTGTGTTACCGCGTAAAGTCAGTCTGCCTATCTGGTCCGCTACAATAAATTCATTTCTGTACAGATACAGATACACTATTTTACGCTGCATCTCACTGTAAGTCAATATTCCGTCCGTATCAAAAACACCATCTATCTGCTTTTGAAGCAAAGAGTCATTATAAACCACTTTTGTTTTGTCATTCGAATTGTATATCCCTAAAACATGAGCGAGGTTCTTACCATTGTTGGAACGAAACACAACAGCTATGCTGTCCATTGGTTCTGCCTGTGTAAAGTATGGCAGGCCTTTAAGTTCACTGTTAACTCTCCAATCAGAAATTCTTCCTCTGAAAATCGCGGGAACCGTTCCGTCTTTCAGATAAAAATACTTTCCTCTGACGTTAATTGTTATACTTTTAAAAGAAGTTTTTTTGGGGATAAAACTAATCTGATGCACCTGCTCATCCTGCAGTTTTTCATCCACGGAGACAATATGTAAAGGACTCGTATAATTTCCCAAATAAATTCTTCCCTGAGAGATTCCTGCAATATAAAAAGAATTAAACGTTAGATTTTTTTTAGAAAGAAATGTGACAGGATGCTTTGCATAACGTCTTATAAAAGGATTTTCATAATGCATAATATCTTCTGAATACAGGGATAAAAATATCATGATTCCTGTGCTGCAAAGACAGAGAATAAACATACTCCTGACTGGTTTTAAATTATGACTTAAGATTTTTACGTGATCAATCTTAGTTTGCCAATAAACCGCCAATGCTGCCAGCAGTATAAAAACAAAATTAAAAACCAAATGTACTTTCCAGCTCATTTTCTCCAAAATTCCACCGCAGGAGCAAGGAACAAAAGAACTGTAATTCAAAACGATGAATATATATATCGTGAAAAATGTCATTAAGCTGAAAGCCCCCAACAGCCCCCATATTTTGAATTTAGGTATACATAGTAGTAAAGCAATAGTTAATTCTAAAATTAGAACTAACCATGCAATCCATGAAGCAAAGGCACTTATCAAAGGGGACTGTCCAACCTGAACTTGAAAGTTTTCAAAATCCAAAAGTTTACTGACTGCCGCATAAACAAAAAGTACTATATAAAGAAGACAGATAACCTCTGTAATATTTTTTTTCAATCCCGTTTTCGCATTCACTATCATAATTACTCGATTTGAATTCAATAATGTAAAATTCTGAATTTCAAAACCATAACACTTATGTTATTGGGAGCAAAAATTAATTATGAAGGATTAAAGTGATCCAATGGCAAAAAACCACCGGCTTTACCTCTGCCGAGTTCTTTAGGAGAAAATCCAAACTGCTTCTTGAATGATTTAGAAAAATTAGGATAGCTGTTAAAACCATTCATAAAGGAAATATTCTTCAGCGGAATATCGGTCTGCTCTATCATAAGGTAAGCCCTTTTTAGGCGCTGCTCTGTATAAAACTTGTAGACGCTTGTATGGAAAAAATGCCTGAATCCGTCTTTGAGTTTAAAATCATTTGTACCGAACTGTCTTGCCAGTTCCTTAACGGATGGTAATGGTTCAGTCAAATTTGCTAATACATAATCATAAACCCGCTGTATAAGGCGCGCATCAGTTTGTTTGAAATTAGAATGCCTGCTTAAATTTATTTCAAATGATTCCGAAGCAACTTCATTAACCTTGAGAAAGGGTGCCACAAAACTAAGTACGGTAAACTTACCATCCGATAATCTCGATACGGAACACTCGGCAGTTACAATCAGCTTTTTGAATGTTATAAAATTCAGTGTAATAATTTCACCCGATAAAAGCATTTCTTCCAGTTCTTTTCTCTCAATCTCAGACATACTGCTGAAGTCATCGCTTAAGAAATCCTGTATCGGGCGTCTGAGCATTTCTGCTGCATTATAACCCAAAATTTCCAAGGCCCCTTGATTTACATTTTTTATGGAATGGTTTTCATCTAAAATAAAAGTTGCAAGTGTTACCATCCTATGAGTAACATAGGGATTTACAAAACCGGAATGAAAGGCAGACTCTTTAAGTTCTTCGGCAACCATGTTTACAAGAACCACCAGGGTTTCAATTTCGTCGTCATAACTACTCAGGGGGATATGACCATTGAAGTTGCCCCGTGCTATCTCAAATAACATCTTGTGCATGGATATTAGCCGCTGGCGATTGTGGGGTCTCTTCATCGGTCCTGATTTTATATATACTTCTGCCTAGTTAGATCTGTTTCTATAGAAAGCCTTTAAGATAATCCAGTGCTTCCTGCTCAATGGTAAAAATTCGGGTAGGTACAGAGGGCTTGCTGATTTCCAGATAAAAAGTGCTCATTGTCATTGAAACGTTTTCACTGCCAATCAATGCGACTGCTTTTGCAAGCAGAGATCCGGATTTAGCAAGATAGTCTCTGGCTGCTTTGTCAATGGAGGCTATGCCCCTTGTATCACAGAAGACAGGAAGAAGTCTCTCATTTTGAAATGCAATCCTGTCAGCTACAACACGCATAGCCACTTCTAAATCAATTGCAGTATTGGGTTTATATTCGAAAAAAAGAATTCCTTTTTCAATCCAAAACCTCGCATTTCGATTCTCATAAGATTCATGTGCCGCAATCATGTCCTATCAGTTTTTAAATAAAGGGTTGTAATTTAACAAAAATATAAAGATTAAGAAACATTCTAATTGTCAATTGCGGATTATTTCTTGCAAAACACACTGATTTGTTGTTAAATTGGGAATTACACTTGCCAAATTGGGAGTAAAATATCTGTCAATAAAAGTACTTTCAATTTTTATAAGGAATTTTAGATGTCTGTTTTTCAGATATTTAAAAGATGATAATTCTAAAACTTAAAAACCTTATAAAAAATGGCAAAAATAAAGCACAACAATTTTATTGATACAGTTGACACCGTTTTTTCAAATGCAAAAGAAAAAGGCATATTACACCTTTACGCTGAAGGTGAATATCTTAATGGACGAAGCATAAAAATTAACGGAAGCGAAATGCTCCATTTCGGAACTACAGGATATCTTGGACTGGAACAGGACAAAAGACTAAAAGAGGCAGCAATAAGCGCCATTACTAATTATGGAACTCAGTTCCCGCTTTCTAAAACTTATCTTTCCCATCCCTTATATGCTGAACTGGAAAGCAAGATTGAGCAGATGTACAATATACCGCCAATCATAACTAAGAACAGTACCCTTGGACATATGGCAATCATCCCAACCCTGATAAGAGATGAAGATGCAGTAATTATAGACCATCAGGCGCATTGGAGTGTGCAGAATGCTTGTCAGATTCTTAAGCTTAGGGGAATACCAGTGGAGATGATACGCCATAATAACCTTGAAATGCTTGAAGACAAAATTCGGATGTTAGGCGGAAAATCGGGAAAAATCTGGTACATGGCAGATGGTGTTTATTCTATGTACGGCGATTATGCGCCGGTACAGGATCTATTAAACCTTGCCCGAAAGTATCCGCACCTTCACCTCTATTTTGATGATGTCCATGGAATGAGCTGGAAAGGAAAAAATGGTACTGGTTTTATCTTTGACGCAATTGGAACGTTAGAAGAAAATATTGTGGTTGTCAGCACTCTGAGCAAAACATTTGGTGCCAGCGGCGCAACCTTTTTCTGCAGCGATCGTAAATTACGCGAAAAGATTAAAACTTTTGGCGGTCCTCTTACCTTCTCTGCCCAGCTTGAACCGGCATCAGTTGCCGCTGCAATCGCATCTTGCGACATCCATCTCTCTGCGGAAATCTATAACCGCCAAACTGAACTTGCCAAAAAAACAGCCTATTTCAGCACGCTGCTTTCAAAAAGCAGTCTGCCCCTAGTCTCTGATAACGACTCTCCCGTCTTTTTTCTTGGAATGGGAACACCTGCTACTGCTTATAATTTTACCAAACGTCTCTATTCGGAAGGTTTTTATCTCAACCTTGGTATCTATCCGGCAGTTCCTATAAAAAATACCGGAATCCGTATCACGATATCTGCACATAATAAAATTGAAGATATTACAGATCTTGCCCGTGCAATGGATCACCACTTTCACAAAGCTGTAGAAGAAACAGGAAGTAGTGACCAGAAAATACGACAGGCTTTTAGAATGGACATCAAAACGAGGCTCCCTGTTATAAAACAGCAAACAGAATTGCTGCAGATTGAAGAAAAAGTAACAATCGAAAACATCGACAAGCAGGAATGGAACAAGTATCTGGGTGCTTATAATATTTTGGATTGGGAAGGAATGCAGTATCTCGAGCAGACTTTCTCAAACAACCAGCATACAGCCAATAAATGGGATTTCTTCTATTATATAATCAGGGACCAAAACATGCAAGTTGTTTTAATGACGTTCTGCACATTTGGTATCTGGAAAGATGATATGCTGGCTACAGAATCTGTATCAAGGCACCTTGAAGAGATTAGAAAAACAGATCCCATACATATGACTTCCAAAGTATTAAGTACCGGCTCGTTGTTTACTGAGGGACTGCACTGCTATATTGATAAGGATCATCCTCTGGCCGAGCAATCCTTTCAAATGCTCTTAAACAAGCTGGAAGAAACATACAATTCTTTAGGGGCCGATATGCTTGTTCTGCGTGATTTTGAAACCGGATTCCGCTGGGATGAAATGATAAGAAACCATGGGTATTTCCGGATTGATATGCCGGAATCCTGTGTTATTGAAAATAAAAAATGGCCCACAATTGAGAAGTATGGATCCCTGCTTTCTACTCGTTCCCGCCAGCATTTCAACAGGGAAATACTTAAGTATGAAAAATTCTATGATGTTGAAATAAAAGATTGCCTAACAGAAGAAGAAATAAACAGGGCCTACGAGCTATACTGCAATGTAAAGGATCGCAACCTAGCCATAAATACCTTCACATACAACAGACAAGTATTTGAAAATATGAACAGCTCTCCAAACTGGGAGTTCTTAATTCTGACCCTGAAAAATGCCCCTGAAAACAATTTTGTTGGGATAATGTTCTGCTATAAAAATTCAGGAAAAGTATATGTACCTGAACTTATCGGCATGGACTACATTGCCGGAGAAGGTTTCAATCTGTACAGACAGCTTTTATACCAAACAATCAAAAGAGCGCGAGAGCTTGAAATTGAGCGAATTGATTTCGGCATATCGGCAAGCTTTGAGAAGAAAAAACTTGGCGCTTCAATAATAACGAAGGTCGCTTACGTACAAGCCAGGGATAACTACGCTATGGAAATGATGCAGACACTGCAGAATGAAACCAATACCGCGCGCTGATATAATATATTTAAATTCTCCAACGAAAAGTAACGTCATACCGTATTTGCGCAGAGCTGCCCTCACTTTTCCTTGTTCAAATAAATCTAAATTCTGTTGCCATGATAAGATCTACATGTGAGAACGCACTTCAGGTTATTCGAAAAGCAGAACAGGAATTCAGCTTAGACCCTGAACATATAATTGAAAAATCCTACCACATGACTACCGTTCTTCGAAGCTTGCTTTGTACGGTTAAAAAAAATGTTTTAGAAAAAGGATTCTCCGATGAAAATGAAGAGATTAATTTTTTTAAAAGTATCAAACCCCAAATACTGGGAAAACTGATTTTCTATAATAAAGTTTTCCGAATTGAAGCATCCTGTCCGGCTGTAACCGGTAAAATGCATCATAAATATTTTTCCAATGAGCTTAATATCCTTAAGCAGGAATATAAAGAGCACTTTTATAACACTGATTTTTATCGCTATTATCGCACGGGAAGAACCGAATGGGACCATCATTTCTTTTGTCGGGGAAAAATAGACCTTCATGAAGGAGTTAATAGTTTTGTTTTTGAAATTGACACTCAATTTTCTACCTATTATGATTACAAGGTAGCGCGAATAATTGCTAACGAACTGCTTAACAGTTACCTCGTTTCTAAAATTGAACCTGACACCCAGCAGGCCACCATTTTTTCAGACGGAAATGTAGCTAACAGAGATTTTTTCTGGACAGATTCAAAGAATGCTCTGATCGAATTAATTTACGCACTTCACGCATCGGGCAGTATTTCTCATGGAAAAGCCGGCATCCGTAAAATCAGTATGGTTTTTCAGCTGCTGTTTAGGATCCAGCTCGGCGATGTCCATCACGCCTACCATAGGATGAAAGACAGGGCTGATAGCAAAAGTATTTTTCTAGATCAGCTGAAATTATCGCTTAAACAGCACATGGAAAAAGAGGTCTAATTTTTTTAAAACTTGCAATTTTCTTGCCAATGAGGTGCAATTGGCATTAAATGGCTACTGGCATATAATTACTTCTAAATATTTATTTATCCCTGTAAATCAGTAACTTATCTTCATTTTTTATTCAGTTAAAATTTTCATAAAACAGCATTTTACATTGGCTGGTATTGGCAATGAAAAACTTTTGCCAGTAGCAATTTTGCATCACTAATGTAAAACACACAGCCATGAATATAGACAGAATAGAATTCATTTCGTGGATGGAACGAATCATAGAACGTTTCGATCTTTTGAGCTCACATATCATAGAACTTGAAAAAAAACGAGGAAGTGTTGACGGCGAAGAGCTATTGGATAATCAGGATATATTACAGATGCTTAAAATAAGTGGGAGATCACTCCAGCGCTACCGATCAATCGGCAAGCTCCCCTACTATACCATCAGTGGAAAAATATATTATAAGCTATCAGATGTACACCAGTTCATCAGAGAAAGTATCAGTGTCCGAACGCCAAAAAACTATGCCAAAGAGTGAAAAATAACGCCAATAGATTCCAGCTTTTAATTAGCACCTTTTCAACTTTTAATTTCGCAAATGAATTTAAAATTTAAAATTATGAGCGAAAATATTAAAGATGCATTTAACACTCCCGAAGAATTATCGGATATACTGCTGGTATTCGATAAAGAGAAAAAGAAAATTCTGGCGGTAAAAGGTATTGACCAAAATGGCAATCTGGAAACCGTTGACCCTACCAACAAAAATCAGAATCAATTTATGCGGGTAGACAAGCACGGAGATGTGTTTTCAAATTTCTTTTCAAATTTTTTCAGCCAACTGAAGAACCCAACTAATTTTTTGTTCTTCAAAATCCCTGCTCTGCTGGCTGTTGATACTTCAAAAGAGATGCAGAAACATTTAGATCATCCTACACCTGAAGGTGAGCAATTAATGAAACAGCACGAAGTAAAAGATTATAAACAAAAAAATGAAATTAATATGGAAACAGCACAGACAAATCCGGAAACAAGTGAATACAAATACAAACCGGAACAAATCGATTGGGAAACATTAAACCATTTGGGTTTAAGCAAAGAAAAACTTGAAAAAATGAGCCTGCTTGATCCGCTACTCAAAGGATACAAAACAAATGAACTTGTACCGGTAAGTCTTAATCTTGGTACTGCAGTAACAAGAATGGATGCCCGTTTATCGCTTAAACAAAATGACGAAGGACAGGTCGTATTGGCCATTCATGGCATCCGAAAAGAACCTAATCTGAATTATCCTTTTTTCGGTCACGAGTTCAGCAAGGAAGATAAAGACAATCTGCTGCAAACAGGCAATATGGGACGCGTAGTAGATCTCACCAATCCGAAAAACAATGAGATCATGCCCTCCATTATCAGTATAGACAGGCTGACCAATGAGGTGATAGCACTGCGCACGGATTTCATTAAAATTCCCGATGAAATTAAAGGAATTAAGCTGAGTGAAGAGCAAAAGCAAACCTTGCTCGAAGGGAAGCCGCTTACTCTAGAAGGAATGGTTTCCAAGAAAGGAACAGCCTTTGATGCATCTGTGCAATTCAATGCAGATAAACGTTTTGTTGAATTTCTCTTTGACCGAAATGATTCTAATAAACAGACACAAGGCAATCAGCAGAACCAAACTCAGGGAGCACCTAAAAACTTTAGAGATAAGGAACTCAATAATGAGCAATACCATAAGCTCAAAGATGGTCAGACGGTTTATATCAGCGGCTTAGTGGATAAAAAAGGAAAAGAATACAATGGATATATCACCTACAACAAGGAAACCAATAAAACAGATTTTTCATTTCAAAATCCAGATAAAATCAAAGAACAGATAAAACCTTCTGAAGCCCATAAAACGCAGACCGCTGTCAATTCCGAAGGCAAAACTAATGAAGCTACTAAGAACATAAAGGAGCCATTAAAATCAGGTCAGACAAATCCTGATGACAAGAAACAACAGGAACAACAAGAAGAATCTAACTCAACTGCTAAATCAAAAGGGCGTAAAATGTAATAAAATATGATAACAATTATTGCAGAAAAGCCCAGTGTAGCAAGGGAAATAGCCGTTATAATCAGAGCCACCGAAAAAAAAGATGGCTACCTGACAGGTAACGGCTATTTTGTTACATGGGCACTGGGCCATCTTGTAGGATTAGGGATGCCCGAAGATTACGGAATCACAGGATTTGACAAAGCATCACTGCCGATACTTCCAAACCCTTTTTTACTGACTGTCAGAAAGGTCAGTAAAAATCAAGGGGATTCTGTAGATACAGGAGCGCTAAAACAACTAAGAATCATTAGAGAGCTCTTTGACAACAGCGATAATATTATTGTCGCCACCGATGCAGGACGTGAGGGCGAACTCATTTTTAGGTACATATACGAATACTTGAAATGCAATAAACCCTTTAAGCGACTTTGGATAAGCTCCCTTACCGAAAAAGCCATTAAACTAGGTTTTGATAATCTCAAAGACGGAAAAGAATTTGACGGATTATATCAGGCAGCACAAGCCAGGAGCCGTGCCGACTGGCTAGTGGGTATCAATGCCACACAAGCGCTCTCCATTGCATTAGCAAACGGGGTTTATTCACTCGGAAGAGTGCAGACACCTACATTAGCTTTAATATGCAAACGCTATCTGGAAAACAGGAGTTTCAAAGTAAAAAATTACTGGCAGATACAGTTGTCCCATAACAAAGAAATGATAGATTTTAAAAGTATCTCAAAAATCAAATGGGAAGATAAAAAACTAGCCACTGATGTCTTGAAAGCCATTGCACGAAACCAAACGGCAATAATTACATCCCAAGTGACCAAAAGCGTTACAGAGCAACCGCCTTTATTGTTCGACCTTACCGGCCTGCAAAAAGAAGCTAATAAAAAATTAAACCTTTCGGCCGAAGAAACCCTCAACATTTCCCAGAGCCTTTACGAACAGAAATTTATCACATACCCACGTACCGCAAGCAAATACATTCCTGAAGATATGTGGGCAGAGATTCCCAACCTTGTAAGAGCTTTACAAAAGAGGGAAAATATTAAACAAAACCTATCTCAAATGAAATGGCGCCGTTTTAATAAACATATCGTGAACGATTTGCGTGTCACTGACCATAATGGATTATTAACTACTGATAAAATGCCATCAGCCCTGAATCCAAAGGAAAATGCGATTTATAATATGATTGCCTTTCGATTACTCGAAGCCGTTTCACAACCCTGCATCAAAGAGATAACTGATGTCGACTTACAGGTACTGCATTATGATTTTACATCAAAAGGCTGTAAGATTATAGAATCCGGGTGGCGTTCTATTAGAGGCAGTTTCCTTGATGATGATACGGAACATATAATGGATTTGCCTGAGCTGAAAAAGGACGATGAACTTAAAATAAAAGAAGCTTCCGTTCTGGAAAAGAAAACCAAACCGCCTGTGCTTTACACTGAAGCAGGCCTTTTGTCAGCTATGGAAAGTGCCGGAAATGATATCGAAAATCAAGGTGAGCGAAAGGTTTTGCGAAATTTAGGTATTGGCACTGCAGCTACAAGGGCATCAATTATCGAAATATTGTTTAACCGTAATTACATAAATAGGGAAAAGAAATCTCTGGTACCAACCGAAAAGGGATTATTGGTATACGAATTGGTCAAAGAAAAAAAAATTGCAGATGTGGCGATGACTGCCCAATGGGAACTTGCATTGGAAAAAATCGAAAACAACGAATCAGATGCAGGAAAATTTCAAAAGCAAACGGAAAATTACGCTGCATCTATTGCCAATGAATTGTTGCAGACCCCAATTGCCAAAAACAACTTGTCAGACCTCATCTGCCCTAAATGTAAAAGCCAACAACTTATCATACGTGACAAAATAGTAAAGTGTCCTGAAGAGACTTGCAACTGGATACAGTTCCGCAATGTCTGCGGTGCGCAAATCAGTATAGACAATATTAAAAGTCTTGTCAGCAAGGGTACAACTTCACTCATTAAAGGAATGAAAAGCAGGTCAGGAAAGAAATTCGATGCGTACATCGTACTGAACGATAATGCCGAAACTACCTTTGAATTTGCCAAAAACAAAAGCTTCCCAAGTAATGGAAAATAAACCTACCCTTAGCACTATGGAAATCAGAAATCTGATTTATTCCATACGCGGAAAGCAGGTTATGCTCGATAGCAACCTTGCTTCCTTATACCAGGTTGAAACAAAGAACCTCAACAAGGCCGTAAAAAGGAACATAGAAAGGTTTCCTGAATCCTTTTGTTTTCAATTGAATGAAGAGGAAGCTGAAATCTTGAGGTTCCAAATTGGAACCTCAGGTTTGAGTTATGGTGGAAGACGCTATTTACCTTATGTTTTTACCGAACAGGGTGTTGCCATGGCTTCCGCTATACTGCGTTCCTACATTGCCGTTAAGGTCAGTGTAGAAATCATGGAAGCCTTTGTAGAAATGCGTAGAATACTTATGAGCAACGCCTCTCTTTTTCATCGATTAGATAAGATTGAATTCAAGCAATTAGAAGCGAACCAAAAATTTGAAGAAATTTTTAAGGCTTTGGAAAGCGATAAGCTCCATAGCGAAAAAGGGATTTTCTATAACGGGCAGATTTTTGATGCCTATGCCTTTGTTTCCGATATTATCCGAAATGCCAAAAACTCAATTATCCTACTTGATAATTATGTTGATGACACGGTACTAACTTTACTGGGTAAACGCAGCGATGATGTCACCGCAACTATTTATACCAAAAGTATTAGCAATCAGCTGCGGTTGGATGTTCAGCGATACAACAGCCAATATCCCAGGATTGAAATCGAAATTTTCTCTGATGCTCACGACCGTTTTTTGATAATTGACGATACGGAACTCTATCACATTGGAGCCTCGCTCAAGGATTTGGGTAAAAAATGGTTTGCCTTTTCAAGAATGGATATTGAGGTTGGCAAAATGCTGCAAATTTTGAACAATTAAATAAATTAACCCTCTGAATAATTCGAGGGTTTTGTTTTATTTTGGACTTACTGAAAAGCCTGGCCCTGGTCAAAACTTTAACTTAGCATCTAATTTTACTCGCTCTTCTTAGTCCTATCCTTTTGTATCAAATGCTTTAAATTGGGATCATTCTTTATACGTTCCAATTCGGTTTCTATAACTAGTACAATATCCGTTTTTACCTGCCTGTAATTTTCCTCTATTGCCTGTTTTATATTGTCTTTACCGTTTTCGTCAATAAAAGATAAGATTTCAGGAATTTTTTGATAGTCTTTAGTTTCGGAAGCAACCTTTTGATTATCCACGACAATTTCAGCATGGAAGATTTTCTGCTCGATGCGTTCATCAAAATTGTCCGATACAGAACCAACAAAAAAGCCTTGTGTCAGGGTGGATATTTTGGAAGCCGGTATAAGACTGTCCAATTGAGTTGATATTGAAGTTGATGTATCGTTGCGATTGATGCTCATGCTCTGCCTTTTCTGCAATACTTTCCCGAATCTTTCCGACAGGCTTTTTGCAGTTTCGCCGACCACTTGGCCGCTAAAAATATTACCTACAGTATTCTGAATTACCTTGCTCTCTTTGTCGCCATAATCCCTTGTCAGCTGGGAATAATCCTGAAAGCCCAAACAAACAGCCACTTTATTACTTCTGGCGGTTGCAATAAGGTTATCAAGCCCCCTAAAGTATATAGTGGGCAGCTCGTCTATGATAACAGAACTTTTCAATTGGCCTTTTTTGTTAATGAGTTTAACGATACGTGAATTGTATAATCCCAGCGCAGCAGAATAGATATTTTGGCGGTCAGGATTATTGCCTACGCATAATATCTTAGGCTCTTTGGGATTGTTGATGTCCAATGAAAAATCATCTCCTGTCATAACCCAGTACAGTTGAGGCGAAATCATTCTTGACAAAGGGATTTTTGCAGAGGCTATCTGTCCCTGCAACTGATCCTGTGCCCCTCCCTGCCACGCGTCCATAAAAGGCGACAGATAGTTTTCCAAATCGGGATATGAGGTTAAAATAGTAAATACGTCTGAGTATTTTTTATTCAAGAGTTCTATCGCGTGTGGGAATGTGCAATATTTACCGTCGTCATAAATTTTCAGGTACCAAATGATTGCAGCCAAAAGGATAATTGGGCTTTCGACGAAAAAATCGCCCTGCTTCTGTATCCAGCTACGATTGAGGTTCAGCATTATCGTATATGCTGCTTCGTAAGCATCCGAGATATCCGTCATGAAATCAGGATTAAGAGGATTGCAACGGTGGCTCTTTCGGGGGTCATCAAAGTTGATGACATAGAATTTTGGTTGTACTTTGTATTTATCGCTGTGCTTCAATAAATGATTATATGCAATGGTAGAAAGGTCATCAAATTTGAAATCGTAGATGTACATTGAAAAACCTTTCTCAATCTGCTGTTTGATGTAATTGTTTACAATTGCGTATGATTTTCCTGAGCCCGGAGTACCTAAAACAATCGTTGCTCGAAAAGGATTAACTATGTTAATCCACCCATTGTTCCATTTTCCTTTGTAATAAAACTTCGTGGATAGATTAACAGAATATTCATTTTCCATCAATGTAGTTTCCTGCATAAAACTTTCGTTCTCGTTATTGAAAACATCCTCCATGAGATTGTTACGAAGTAGTCGGCTCATCCAGACTCCGGCAACCATTAAAGCGATATATCCTAAACCAGTTGTAACGATATAAGAAATTGTTGCGGTATTGATTGATAGCTTTAATAAGGCTGTGTTCAGAAAAAACAGAACAAACCCAATTGCCAAAGCAATATAAATTTTAGGCCACGTTATCTTCTGGTTCTTAACTCCTTTTGAACCCAGGCAGCTTAAAGCTAACAACACCAAGGCAAATACTTTGGTATAAAGAGTATGCGAGAACAATCCCGCAGTACGCTGAAAATTGTCTAATATTTTGTTGATTACCTCTAGTGTCCAGCCCCGAGCTATAAAGTACCCGTAGCAAAACCAATAAAGGTGCATCAGTATCAATAGGATACTTACTGCCCGCATAAAAGCCATAATTTTGGCTAATCCTCTTAAATCATCTTCTCCCTGCATCTCAAAACATTTAATGTTGTTTCATGAATTTAAATACGATAAGAACTGCTTGTATTAAAAGTGGTTGAAAATGGCGGCAAGCGGCAGTGTTTGACTGATTTGTTAAAATTTAAATTTTAAGGTTACGGAAAACCGTAATAACTGCTTTTTAAAAGCTCTTAATTTTAGGAAATTTTAAATTAATAAATTATGGTAGAATTTGATGAAAATGACCTAGTCAATAGTGATTATGTAAACACGACCACCACTGGTGACAATCCCAATTACACGGCTATTCGTGACAGAGAACGTGTAAATAAAAAAGAACGCTATGAAGTCGTCTATTTTTGCGATGCTTTTGTAAAGAACTATCAGGTTCCGAAAACGAAAGCAAGCTTTCAAAAGGTCGAGAGAATAATAAGACTATCTCTAGCCAGCAGCATTGTAATGAGAGACCAGCTAAATAATTTTGTGGCTCAAAACTGGAATTTACTCTAGCCTTTTTAACTAAGCTATCCGATAAAACCGTCGGCTTTTCGGATAGCTTTGATTCTATCCTTATCTGCCTTCCCTCTTTTTTCTTCTCTTCTTCATTCTATTAGCAAAATCTTGTTCCTGATAATCTTCTCCATTGGCTTCTGGCAATAAGGTACCAAATGTATCAATTAAATCGCCTTCGTGCTTTTGCGCAGTATTCAGGAAGTCGAACAAATGATAAGGTTTATCTGGCGGAATATCTGCATTATTTGCTGGGGATATTTTCGATTGCAATTTAACCGAATCTTTAATTTCAGGTGTGATATTTTTGTTCCAGTAATCATTAAATGTGTTGGCAGATAGTTCTTTTCCCAATCTAGAGCCGTTCCACACTGTTCTAGAATTATGGTCTATAAAGGTAATTCCGTAAATACGTCCTGTGTCATTTCTACGTGCCACCACATTCATTCCTTGCTCCACTAACTGTTTTTTAAAAGCCTCCTCATCACTTGTTAATTGCAGGGCAATGGTAACGGCAGCTTTAATGGTCGGCTTTGCCGGGTGGTCTTTTAAAGTTTCTTTGTATTTTGCATAATTCAATTCCAGAGCCTGCAGTCCAGCATTCTTTCCAAATAAAGAAGCCTTGAAAGGATGTCCGGCTCTTTCGCCTTTTTCATTCAAAGGTATATATAACAAACCCTCCTGCATTTTTCCTTTCAACTCGCCCTGCACTTTTTCGGTGGTAATATTAAAAAGAGAAAGCAAGGCATTGAATTCTCCTAAAGTTTGGAATTGATAATAGTTAGCCAGGTGACGAACTACGGAAGCTATCTGACTTTTAACATCACCTGCCTTATAATCTACAGGATGGAAAACCTTGTCTATCTGTTTATGCTCTTTATCTGTTGCAGGTATCAATCCATATTTCCTTTCAAGTTCACGGCAGACGTTCATAGAGCGCATTTTCTCATAACTATCCGAAATCTTTTTACCCTGTTCATCAACGCACACCGATACAATATGGATATGGCTACGGTCAATATCAGTATGTTTGAACACTACATAAGGCTGCTGTCCATAACCCATTTCCTGCATATACGCATCTGCCATTTCCATGAACCTGTCGTCACTTACTTTGTCTTTCGGATCGGGATTAAGCGAGATATGCAACGTATGTTTCTCTGTATTGCGGTTGGCAATGAGGTAAGGAGTAAAAGATTGGGCTAATTGTGCAACGGAATAATTACCGCTAGCGGTTTCAATTATCTTATTGCCATACAATATCTCCCCTTTTTCATTCTCAACTTTGAGCTGGTTGTAGGCTAAAGCTCCGTATAAATTTGCGCTTCTTCCGATTTTTGCTATCATTTCTAAGGCTATTTTTTCAGATATTTTGCGTCAAATTCTTCAGTTATCTGTATGATTTTTTGGCATAGTGCCGCCATTTCAGCAGTTTGTTTTTCCAATTTATAGAGAAAAGCCGCCGCCTTTTTCTCGGAAAAATGACGGTACAATAGCTTTACAATCTGGTTATAATTAACGCCTACGGAGCGGAATTGACTATGAAACGAAGTCAACCGCATATAAAAATCAACTGTTCCTTTATCAATTTTAATCGATTTCATCTCCTTGCTGAACAGCATCGAGGTGATAAATTTTGCTTTATTAGGAATTCCCGATGTTTCAAAAAGCGATAAAAGTTTGGCATTTTCCGTATCCGTCAGACGAAATACATGGCGGTGGATGCTCGGGTCGATTTTAGGCTTGCGTCCACCCTTCTGTTTTTTGTTGTTATTATTCTCCTTCATTATTTATCCATAATTAAATTTTTATAAAACCTGACTTCGGAAGGTTTTTTCAGCCCCCGGCAAGGCAAGTTGTTTTGAGGCACTAACTCGGTTTCGAGTGCCTCAAAACACAACTTGCCGTGTTCTGGTGAACACAAAAATCCGCCCTTCGGGACGGATTAAATGTAACAGGGAAAACGGCTCGAAGCCGTTTCGTTATTCTCCGTTTTTTCAGTAGTCGTTGCATAAATCCTTTAATAAAAATTCATTTTACAAAGTAAATCCCTGTTTACAAAAGGATTGTAATATAAAGAAGTACCAAACACTTCCTTTAAGCGACAAGCAATGCCACAACCATAGAGCGCAACAAAAATGATTATTCCTTTGTGTTTGAATGTTGGCAGGAGGACAATCAGCCCGTACTTCAGTACAAGTATATTGGGTCCATTCCAGATTTCATATCATCTGGTTTTCACGATTGCTAGAATGCAAGATCGCAACAATGCGGAAATGTCGGAAAGCGTGACAGCATGACGTGAGACTATCCTGAATTCCTGATGGAGTGGTTGAAAGAATATAAGTAAGATGGAATTCCCGCCTGACTAGATACAGGAATGAATGAAGTGATGCTGTACTTAAAAAAAGCAAGCATTCAGAAATGCCGGCCGGCATCCCTGACAGCTACCCGGTGCTAAATAACTTGAAATCAGTGTGCCTCCAAAACTGTATTGCTAGAATATATAAACTTTAAATTATCAAATATGAACACAAAAAAGAAACCTCTGTTTATCGCCTTTTCTTCTCAAAAAGGCGGTGTTGGCAAAAGTACATTTACAACCCTTCTAGCAAGTGTGCTGCACTATCGGTTGGGCTATAACGTAGTCGTATTTGATGCGGATTTTCCACAGCACAGCCTTGTAAAAATGAAGACAAGGGATTTGGCAATGGTAATGGAAAACGAAGCTTTGAAAAAGCTGGCGTATAAACAGTTTACTACCCTCAGCAAAAAAGCCTATCCCATCATGCCGTACAAAGCAGACAGCGTACTGGAAGCAGCTCAAGAGTTTGTAAATGATTCTCCTGCTCCCGTTGATGTTGTATTCTTCGACCTGCCCGGAACCGTTAACACGCCCGGCATCCTGAAAGCATTGGCAGGAATGCACCACATTTTTAGCCCGATCACGGCCGACCGTGTGGTAATGGAAAGTACGCTGATCTTCACACAGCTTTTGCAGGATGTGATTATGAAAAAAGGTGAAACCTCCATAGAAACTATTAACCTGTTCTGGAACCAGGTTGACGGCAGGGAAAGCACGCCTTTGTATAAAGTGTATAACCAACTTATTGCACAATTAGGTTTAAGCCTTATGCAAAGCCAAATCAAGAGCAGCACACGTTTCCGCAAAGAAAGTGAAGCAGACAGCAAAACTGTTTTCCGTTCCACGATAATGCCTCCTGATGAACGCTTGATGAAAGCGTGTCAATTAGACCTGTTCATAGACGAATTTTTAAAAATTATTCAATTGTAGATTTATGGAAAAGGAAAATAAGAGAAAAGCCCCGCCGGACATTAATGAAGAATTGATGATGGACCTGATGGTTGACGGCGTCAAAAAAGAAGGGATACAGTTTCCGCATGAACCAATCGAAGAGATACAAAAGATAGATGTAAAACAGGAAGAGTCACTGTCGATTAAACCTGTACAAAGGGAAAAGAACCGAGCAAAGAAAGGTGTTGACGGAAGTTATGGGGGCCACTTTTTGAAAACCCACTCAATGACCAAGCGTGGAGAGAAGAGTATTTACATTCGTCAGGAATATCACGAACGTTTGTCCCGCATTGTTCAGGTAATAGGGAAAGATCAGATACCGCTGTATGCTTATCTCGACAATATTCTCGAACATCATTTTGAAATATTTGAGAAAGCAATTACTGAAGATTTTAATGAGAAGTTTAAACCCATTTTTTAATATTATGATTATGAAAAATTTATTTAAGAAAATCAAGCCGCCCGCACAAATCGGGCAATACAAAGACAATTTTTTACAACCAACAGAATTTATAGCTAGAAACGGCAAGTCGGTATATATCAGTGAGGATTTTCACAGGAAGATATCCCGTATTGTTTTTATTCTCGGCGATGGAAAAATCACAATCTCAGATTACATGTACAATTTACTGAAGCAGCATTTTCAGGATTTTGGAAAGGATATAGAGACACTGCATATTGAAAAACAAAAACCAATTCTTTGATTATGGAAACAGTTATTGTGATATGCCTGCTAATAGTCATAGTCCTTCTTCTGCAGGACAAGATCGTCATTCAAAATAGGCTAAGGCAACAGCAGCCAAAAAAGGAAAAAGTTAACCCGAACCTGCCAGATATTATGGGTCAGCCCAAGCCTGCAAGAAGCCTTTCAGTCCCAAACAATGCCAATGAAAGCCAAATCGAGGAAACAGAGGTGGATCCCCATAATTTTGACATTGAATACGACGAAAATGAAAACATAGGTGTTCAAATTCCGCAGGAAGAGCTGGATGAACTTTTCAGCAATATGCCTGATTTTGAACAGGAAGAAGAAGAATGGAACAGGTATGGAATATCCGGCGCAGATGACGGTTTTGCCCAAGGGGTTACCTTCGAGGAACTAAGCTCCGTGGGGATGCTGCTTCAAAAAGATAAATTGGAGCCCTCTCAACAGGAAACAGCGATAGCGTTAGTTCAGAAAATACAAGGAACCGAATTATTCAGCCTGCTGGAAAATTCCATAGAAAGTGCCTCTCGAAAAATAGCTGAGCTGTTGGACGGGAGCCTTTCTTCTGAAAAGCATTCCGGCTCTTCCTATCTGCGGAAAATTGATTTGAATGAATTTGATATTGGGGAGTATGTCTGAAAGGGCAATACTCCCCTTTCTCATTTAATAAACACCGTATAATTCTGCATGAAAATTTAAACGTCAAACTTAAAATGTTTGACGTTTTTTTATGCTCAAACACTAAGAATAACGCCACAGTTAGTCAACTAATACCACAGACAGCCACTTTACGGAAGGAACTCGATTTTCATCACACTTTTGTTGCCAGAGCCCGCATAATGCGGAAGTACAGTAACAATCTAAAGTGTTTCATTATGAAAAAACAAAGAAAAAAATTCCTGCCGGCAGTAATCATACTACTGTCATCCTTAAAGTTATCGGCGCAGGGAAACGGAACAGCAGGCATCACGGAAGCCACCCAAATGGTTACCTCCTATTTTGATCCCGCCACACAACTCATCTACGCCATTGGAGCTGTAGTCGGCCTGATCGGCGGGGTTAAGGTATACAATAAATTCAGCAGCGGAGATCCCGACACCTCAAAAACCGCGGCGAGCTGGTTCGGCGCCTGTATCTTCCTTATTGTCGCGGCCACCATCCTTCGCTCCTTCTTCCTTTAACCTTGCCTATGAATACTTACAACATCAACAAAGGCATAGGAAGAACAGTCGAGTTCAGGGGACTCAAGGCACAGTACCTGTTCATTTTCGCAGGAGGGCTGCTTGGAATACTTATCCTGGTCATGATTTTATATATGGCCGGAACGAGTTCCTATATCTGTCTTTTTCTGGGCGCAGGCGGCAGCTCGCTAATTGTATGGCAGACCTTCTCGCTGAACAGAAAGTACGGGGAACACGGACTTATGAAAATCGGGGCAAAAAAAAGACATCCACGCTACATCATCTGCCGCAAGCCAGTACGACGCTATTTACAGTCAATTCCTAAATCCAGTGACGTATGAGAAATACAGCCAAGAGCACTACACTGGAAAGCAGATTTCCGCTGCTGGCAGTGGAAAATAACTGCATACTTTCAAAGGATGCGGATATTACCGCCTGCTTTGAAGTCCGTCTGCCTGAACTCTTCACAGTGGCTTCGGCCGAATATGAAGCAATTCATTCTGCCTGGCATAAGGCTATTAAGACCCTACCCGATTTTACGATTGTCCATAAACAGGATTGGTACATCAGGGAGAAATATGATCCTGAAATGTACAGGGATGTGCAGAGTTTTCTGGCCAGATCTTATCAGCGGCACTTTAATGAGCGCCCGTTCCTGAACCATTACTGTTATCTGTTTCTTACCAAAACCACCAAAGAGCGTATGAGGATGCAGAGCAATTTCTCCTCACTATGCAAAGGTGTACTTATACCAAAAGAAATCAGGGATAAAGAAACAGTTCACCGTTTTATGGAAGCCGTCGCTCAGTTTGAGCGCATTATAAACGACTGCGGATTTGTCAAGATCAGCCGCATAAGCGAAGAAGACATCATCGGTGAGCAAGGCAGGCCGGGACTGTTGGAACAGTACCTGACCCTTTCAAAGGAATCAGGTACCTCGATGCAGGATATTGTGCTGGGCAGTGAAGAGATACGCGTAGGAAATAACAGGCTGTGCCTTCATACGCTTTCAGACACCGACGACATGCCCTCATCGGTATCAGCTGATACGCGATATGAAAAACTGTCCACAGACCGCAGCGACTGCCGTTTATCTTTTGCAGCTCCTGTGGGGCTAATGCTGAACTGCAATCACATTTACAACCAGTACCTGTTTTTGGACAACAGTGAGGAGAACCTGCAGAAGTTTGAAAAATCCGCCCGAAACATGCATTCACTGGCACGCTACAGCCGCGCCAACCAGATCAACAAAGAGTGGATTGAACGCTATCTGAATGAGGCGCATTCCTTTGGACTATCGTCAATCCGAGCGCACTTCAATATCATGGCATGGTCGGACGACCCGTCCGAACTCAAGCAGTTAAAGAACGACTGCGGGAGCGCACTGGCCCTTATGGAATGCAAGCCAAGGCACAATACTACTGATACGGCGGCGCTGTACTGGGCGGGTATGCCCGGCAATGCAGGAGATTTTCCAAGCGAGGAAAGCTTTTACACCTTCATTGAACCAGCATTGTGCTTCTTCACCCAAGAAACCAATTACCATGATTCCCCATCGCCATTCGGCATCAAGATGGCAGACAGGCTGACGGGAAAACCTATCCATCTGGACATTTCCGACTTGCCGATGAAACGCGGTATCATTACCAACCGCAACAAGTTCATACTCGGTCCCTCGGGAAGTGGCAAGTCTTTTTTTACCAATCATATGGTGAGGCAATATTATGAACAAGGCGCCCATGTCCTGCTGGTAGATACCGGTAACTCCTATCAGGGATTGTGCGGGCTGATCAATGGAAAAACCAAAGGCGAAGACGGGGTGTATTTTACCTATACCGAGGACAATCCCATTGCCTTTAACCCTTTCTATACCGATGACGGGGTTTTCGATATTGAAAAAAGAGAAAGTATTAAGACGCTCATACTGACATTATGGAAACGTGATGACGAGCCTCCCACCCGCTCCGAGGAAGTGGCACTGTCCAATGCCGTAAGCGGTTATATCGAAAAGATCAAGCGCGATGACGCCTTTCCGTCTTTCAATGGCTTTTACAAGTATGTTCAGGGAGATTACCGAAGCGTGCTGATGGAAAAACAGGTGAGGGAAAAAGACTTTGACATTGCCAATTTTCTTAATGTACTGGAGCCATATTACAAAGGAGGCGAGTATGATTACCTGCTGAATTCCGACAAGCAGCTGGACCTGCTTTCCAAGCGTTTTATCGTCTTTGAGATTGATGCGATCAAGGAGCATAAAATCCTTTTTCCAATCGTCACGATCATCATTATGGAAGTGTTCATCAACAAGATGCGAAGGCTTAAGGGTATCCGAAAACTCATCCTGATTGAAGAGGCCTGGAAAGCTATTGCAAAGGAAGGTATGGCAAATTATATAAAGTATTTATTTAAGACTGTTCGTAAGTTCTTTGGCGAGGCCATTGTGGTGACCCAAGAAGTTGATGACATTATCCAATCCCCTATTGTTAAGGAAAGCATCATCAATAATTCGGACTGCAAGATACTTCTGGATCAGCGCAAATATATGAACAAGTTTGATGAAATACAGGCAATGCTCGGGCTGACAGACAAAGAAAAAGCGCAGGTATTATCCATTAATATGAACAACGATGCATCACGTCTTTACAAAGAAGTATGGATCGGGCTTGGAGGGACGCATTCGGCTGTCTATGCCACAGAAGTGTCCGCTGAGGAATATCTCGCGTACACGACAGAAGAAACAGAAAAAATGGAGGTGATGCAGCTTGCCGCTGAACTTGGCGGCAATGTAGAACTTGCCATCAAGCAGATCGCCAGTAGGCGCCGCGAAAAGAAAAATCAATAATCAATAACAATGAAAAAATCGATAACAATGAAAAAAATACTATTTATGGTGTCTGCGGCAATTATGCTTGCCTCGGCGCCATCAGCAAAAGCCCAGTTTGTGGTTACCGATCCGGCAAATCTTGCCTCGGGAATCCTCAACAGCGCCAACGAGATCATACAGACTTCCTCTACAGTCAGCAATGTGGTCAAAAATTTCAAGGAAGTCGAAAAGGTATACAAACAGGGCAAGGAATATTACGATAAGCTACAGGCGATTAACAATCTGGTAAAGGACGCCCGCAAGGTACAGCAGACCGTCCTTTTGGTGGGTGATGTATCGGAAATGTATGTGCAGAATTTCGGTAGGATGCTCAATGATCCAAACTTTTCGGCAAGGGAACTCACCGCTATTGCCAAGGGATATTCGGCGCTGTTGGGAGAGAGTACCGAGCTTTTGAAAGAACTCAAGCAGATTGTCACCTCCTCGAGCCTGTCACTCAGTGATAAGGAACGAATGGATATTATCGACCGTGTATACAAAGAGGTAAAAGAATACCACAGCCTGGTGCGCTACTACACCAATAAAAATATTTCGGTCAGTATCTTAAGAGCTAAAAAGCAGAACAGCACCAAAAGGGTTCTTGAGCTTTACGGCACCCCCAACCAAAAATACTGGTAATATGGAATTCAATAATCTTCACGAGGTCCTTCGCTCGCTGTATGATGAGATGCAGCCACTGTCCGCCGATATGGCGGCGGTGGCCAAAGGACTGGCAGGACTTGGGGCGCTGTTTTTTGTGGCCTTGAAAGTCTGGCAGGCACTCAGCCGAGCTGAACCTATTGATGTCTACCCGCTTCTGCGTCCTTTTGCACTGGGTCTCTGCATCATGTTTTTCCCGACGATCGTGCTGGGCACAATCAATGCCGTATTAAGCCCGATAGTTCAGGGAACACATAGCATTCTGGAAGATCAGGTATTGGACCTGAACAATCTGCAGGAAAAAAAAGACCTATTGGAGCATGAAGCGATGATCCGCAATCCCGAAACCGCCTATATGGTATCGGACGCGGAGTTCGACAAGAAACTGGACGAGCTGGGCTGGTCGCCTTCGGACATCGGGACAATGGCCGGAATGTATATGGACAGGCAGACCTATCAGATAGAGAAAATAATAAAAGGTTGGTTTCGCAACCTGCTCGAAATACTATTTCAGGCTGCAGCGCTGGTGATCGACACCATACGCACTTTCTTTCTCATAGTGCTGTCCATCCTGGGGCCTATCGCATTTGCCATATCAGTCTGGGACGGATTCCAGTCAACTCTCACGCAGTGGATTACACGGTATGTCAGCGTTTATCTCTGGCTTCCCGTAGCGGACCTGTTCAGCTCGATGCTGGCCAGGGTCCAGTCCCTGATTATTGAAAGGGACATAGAAATGCTTGCTGATCCTGCTTTCATTCCTGACACCTCAAACACCGTATACATCATTTTTATGATCATCGGCATAGTGGGATATTTTACCATTCCAACTGTGACAGGCTGGATTATCCAAGCAGGCGGCGCAGGAAACTTTTCACGCAACATCCACCAGACTGCCATGAAGTCCGGAAATATAGCAGGCGCAGGCGCTGGTTCGGCCGCAGGCAACATTGCCGGAAGGCTGGTCAATAAGTAATCAATAAACATTCACTAAAATGGAATTTAAAACACTCAGAAATATAGAAAACAGTTTTCAGCAGATCAGGCTGTATGCCATTGTATTTGCCGTGCTCTGTGCATTAGTGACCGGATACGCGCTTTGGAGATCGTATGGTTTCGCCGAGCAGCAGCGCCAGAAAATTTATGTGTTGGACAATGGCAAATCGCTCATGCTCGCACTTGCTCAGGACGCCTCGATCAACCGTCCTGTGGAAGCCCGAGAGCACGTAAGGCGTTTTCACGAGCTGTTCTTTACCCTGGCGCCCGACAAAAATGCCATTGAAAACAATATGAAAAGGGCATTTAGCCTTGCCGATAAAAGTGCCTTTAACTACTACAAGGATCTTTTGGAAAAAGGTTATTACAACCGGATCATATCGGGCAATGTACAGCAGCGTATCGAAATGGACAGCGTGGTCTGCAATTTCGAGACTTACCCGTATGTGGTGCGGAGCTATGCAAGGCAAATTATCATACGCTCGAGTAATGTAACCAGACGCAGTCTGGTTACATCCTGCCTTCTCGTAAATTCGGTGCGCTCGGATAATAATCCGCAGGGCTTTAATATTGAAAAATTTGCGGTGGTTGAAAACAGGGATATAGAAGTCATCGAACGCTAAAATAATCTTATGGAAGCATTATTAGATTTAGACACATTTGCGAGAATCCTGACTCAAAAAGGATTTAACGGCCATTTCCATGCGCAGGGTGCATACGCAGGAAAGTTAAAAGACAGCATCAGCGAATACCTTGAAAACTGCAAAAATGGAAAAGACAGCTTGCCTAAAGAGGACTTGCTGCTGACAGGCTACCTGCAATGGTCAGGCGAAGACAAGCCCAGTGTACGATGCATTATGCTGGTAAAATACCTGAACGGTAAATTTTCTCTCAACAGAACGGAGGTGGCAAGGAAAGATCAATTTGGACAGCTGCTGAAAAAAGCGGAACTGACAAACCTGTCTGTTATATCTGCGCCCAGCGCGTCGCAGGCAGTCGACTTGGTCAATGATGAACAGCACCAAAAAACAGATAAATGTCCAAAACGTTTTAAGTTTTGAGAACAAAAATAACAAGGTTATGAATAAATTAAGAGCAAATATAAACCAATGGCTGGAAGGGCTTGACAGGAACTGGGAAGCAATGCCAATAAAAAGGCAACATCAGGTGATACTATACTTTTTTGCAGCGTACGTGCTGCTGACCGCAGTTGTCATTTTCAACGTATGCCGCGATACGGCATACGCGAGAAACAATATGGCTGTAGAACATATCGAAAACCCTGCCTCGGCAGGGAAAGAAAGTCCGGCGTCCCTACAGGACTCCCTGAAGCCAATTAAAAAAATAGGATTATGAAAGAAAATAAAAAAAAGGTCAGCCTTCTCTCAGACGAGGCTCGCCAAAACAGTTCCCCGTTTCTGCCTGATGAAAAAAAGACAACTGCCGAGCGCATTAAAAAACCGCTGATTTTCACACTGATGGGAATTGTATGTTTCGGCTGTATGTATTTGATCTTTAAGCCCTCGAAAGATAAAAATCAGATCGAAAGCATTGGTCTGAACGACAGCGTGCCACAGGCAAGCGGATCTGTACTGCAGGCAGACAAACAGAAAGCGTATGAGCAGGAAATACTTGAAGACAAAGAAGAGCAAAAAAAGAACGCTTTAACCACGCTGTCCGATTATTGGAATGAGGGCAAAACTGAGCAGAAACAATCAATGCCCGATGACGCGGAAGGAGCTAACAATCCGGCGCTGAACACTTACCGTACTGCCCAAAGCACGCTGGACTCTTTCTATCAGCAGGATAACGGAGAAACAAAGGAACTGCACAGGCAGCTCGAGGACCTGAAGCAGGAGCTCGCGCAAAAGGAAATTCCCAAAGCTGCCACGGTTGATGACCAGCTGGCACTTATGGAAAAATCCTATCAGATGGCCGCCAAATACCTTCCCTCAGGCTCCGGTTCTGTCGAGCCTGCAGGCAAAAACACTACAGCAGCAAAGGCGGAATCAGAAGAGAAGATTTTTTCGGCACTGGTTTCTGCAAAAAAAAGCAAAGTCTCCTCGCTGTATCGCCAGCCTTCCGACAGCACTTTTCTTGCAGAATGGAGCACCGGCAGAGGGTATAATTCAGCCGGTTCAATGCAAGAAACGCTTCAGCCAAAAAACAGCGTCAAGGCCCGCGTGCACCAAACACAAACTATTATTGGCGAGGCAGGTGTTTCCCTTCGTCTTTTAGAACCAGCAAGGATTTCAGGTCGAACCATTGCAGCGGGCACGATAATAACAGCAAATGCGAAGATACAGGCCGGCCGCCTTCAGTTGAAAGTCACTTCCATCGAACTTGAGGAATCCATTATTCCGGTGGACATTACCATTTATGACCTTGACGGCCAGCAGGGAGTGCCTTTTCCCTATTCTGCCGAAAGAAGTGCTCTAACTGAAATGGCTGGCAACATGAGCCAACAGTCCGGCACGAGCCTTATGATGACACAGTCTGCAGGACAGCAGGTGGCCGCTGACCTGAGCCGCGGGGTGGTTCAGGGCATCTCGGGCTATTTCGCCAAAAAAGTGAGGACGCCTAAAGTGACCCTAAAAGCAGGACATCAGGTGTATCTGGTTTCCAAAAAATAACAGCAATCTAAAATAAATTAATTATGAAAAATCAATTTAAACTATTTTGGGCAACAGCCCTTTTAATAGCATATTCATTAGCCGCATCTGCGCAGGAAAACGAAGCCACGAGCCTTGATTTAGGAACGATACCGCCGTACCAAATGCAGGTTACTTATGACAAAACTTCACATCTTATTTTCCCGTCCGCTATCCGATACGTGGATCTCGGAAGTGAATACCTGATTGCCTCAAAGGCCGAGGATGCTGAAAACGTCCTTCGCATCAAGGCATCAGTCAAGACTTTTGAAGAGGAAACCAACTTTTCGGTGATTACCGATGACGGCCGTTTTTACAATTTTAACGTACAGTACAGCGCCAACCCGCCTACCCTTAGCTATGATCTTATGGGGATGCAGAAGAACTTAGACAAAGTCATTGCAAGCGATGTTCTTTTTGAGGAGCTTGGAAAAACACCGCCCTCACTGGCAGGACTGATCCTGGAAACTATTTACAAAAACAACAAGCGAATCGTAAAGCACATTGCATCGGAGAGTTTCGGCATTCAGTTCAGCTTAAAGGCCATCTATATCCACAACGGCAAGTATTATTTCCATACGCAGCTTGAAAACCAAACCAATGTACCTTTCAGTATTGATTTTATGAGTTTCAAGGTGGTGGATAAAAAAACAGCCAGACGCACAGCCTCGCAGCAAAGGCCAATTGTGCCGCTGCGCACTTGTAAAATGATCGATGAAGTTCCCGGAAAAGCAACGGACCAAAATGTGTTTCTCTTTGACCAATTTACAATAGCGGATGACAAACTGCTGCTAATTGAGATCTTTGAGAAAAACGGAGGCAGACACCAGACACTCAAGATTAAAAATTCAGATCTGGTAAAAGCCAAGGTGATAAACAGTATGCACCTTAAATTTTAAAAACTATTAAAAAAATAGAAATTAAAAGTATTACAGCCCGAAGCATTGCTTTGGGCTGTTTTGTTTCCTGAGCTTAATCTTTTCCTGTAAATAAATTAGATAACTGCATTAACGTTAATATCTTAGGATTGAACTGCAAGAGCCAAAACCTATTTTGGCAATAAAGATTTAACTTGTATAGTTATGCATAATGTTATTGACCGCACCAACAGGTTTTATATCGAAATGTCCAAGCAGGTACTTTCTGAAAAGGAATATGATTTACTTCAGAAACTACTCATTGATAAGATGCCCCTGACCCAGGCAGCAGAACAATACGGGGTTACATCCGAATATGTGGAGGAGCTTTACGAGAAAACCTGCAATAAAGTAAAAGCAGCAACCGAACTGATACGTGAAATCGATCATTACAAGAAAAAACTTCAGGCATTAAAGCGCGAATTAAATCCAAATAACAGCCCCGCTCAGATCAGAAAAAAAAAAGAGGAAAAAGAACGGCAGAAACTGCTTAACGACAGTTTATTTGCTTTCAGTAAAAGACTGCAAAGCGTATTGGAGGCTTTAGAGATCAAAACTGTTGGGGACCTTGCCGATATACCGCTGAAGGATTTTCAGCATTTCAGGGGATTTAAAATAAAGTGCAAAGAAGAACTCATAGCCTTTATAGAGTTTGAAAACATAGCGTATCTTTTCAAAGGCTTTTCCCGCTGGAAAAAAGCGCCTATTATACAAATAAAATAAAAACCATAAAAAAGGCGGTCTTCTTTTGCTTCTTTTCTTTGGCCGGCCTCGGAAAGAAAAGAAGCCGCCAAATACAGCAAAAGGGATGATAAACATCCCTTAAAAAAACGCAGCGGGTTTGGTAAAATAGCGGGCACTGCAGCAAAAGCGCTCCACCGTTTTAAACGCAAAAAGACGCTCCGCCCGAGAGGAAGGAGTGTCTTTTTGCCGCCCGATTTCGGGCTTATATTGGAATGGGCTGAGAGCGGAAATCTTTTAAATTCAGGAAAAATCCCCTGTTTGCTGTCATGCCCTCACGAAACAAATTCCACAATAGCGAGCATCCCATTTGCGCCAAAGCGGAATTAATAAACAAATCCTGTTTTTCGAGTGCCTCTGCAAGTGAACAGCTTGGCGTGTCGTCCTTCGTTTCAGATTCCTGTAAAAGCTCCCCAAATTCCTCTGTCACAAATGGCAGGCGCTCCACCGTTTCAAATTTTTCGGACTTGGGCTGTGGAATTTCCCCAATAGTGGAGAGTATGACCTGTCCTGTATACTTGCTGTTGCCAAAATCCATCCAGTATTTGGGGTCGTCCCTGTGATGCCTTTGGTTGCTGTTTTTTAAAATATCGGCTATGTTAAAACGGGATTTTGCAGTGTCCGTACAAGTAATATAAATACTTGCCTTTGCATTCCTCGGCAGTTTTCCAAAGCTGTCCCTTTCAAATTTTACGGTTTCCGCTTTCCAGTGTGTGCCTGTAAAACGATTCGCTCTGTTGATGAGTGCCACGGATTTGTAAAGACCGACCTCGCTCTGCGCAAAACGCTGTCTACCGAGGTTGGCATTTGTGATATTATCGTCATCCCAAAGGCGCACCGATAGACCAGCATGCCCGAGCGTTGTAAGGCTGTGGTTCATTTCCATAAGGGCGGTCAGCACCTTAGAGCCTGTACCGCCTGCCCCAATAAGGTTTACCGTTATTGGATTGGTGGGGCTAATCAGATACGGGTCTGTAAAATGCATTTTGGTTTTGCCTGTTTTCATGACAATAAATTTTTAAGTGTTTTAGTATTGCTTTTCAAAACTTCCTTTGGAAAAGTTCTGCCTGTTGCAACAAGGTCTTTCCACAGGCTCACGCAATTACCCTTTACAGGGCTGTTCTCTCCCATAAGGTGGCTGAAGTAGCTGTTGAAGAAATAATCCTCCCACGCCTTTGTAAATTCCTCAACGCAGGCAGATTCTTTTATCTCAATACTAACAGACCCCATACATACCCTGCCGTCCTCATAAATGTTAAAAAATGGTGCATAGTACAGCGGTGTTTTTTCCGTAGGTCTTCTGTTACTTAAAAGCGCAAATACCCGCAGACTGTTTTTGCTTGCCTGCCAGACCATGGGAGGCACAAACCCCTGACCGCTTGGAATCCCTAAACCCTCTATAAAATAAAGCGGTCTTTTTTGGGATTTGGTGTACCATGTCACAGCGCCTTTGTCCCTGCTCGGATTGATGTGCAGGATAGTGGTTGGCAGAATCCCGACGGGTTTTAAAAAAGCATTCTGCTTCTGCTTTTCGGTCATAAGGGCTTTTGCGAGGGCTTCTGCTTCACGCTCAGTAAGTGGGTGCGCATTAATAGGCGTGCCGTTTTTATCCATATCAAAATGCTCGACATACATATCTTTATTTAAACCTTTACTTTCATAGAAAATAAGGGCGGATTTCGGGTGGTAGAGTGTCCCGAAATCCTCTGTTCTATCAATTACATTATTCATTTTCGTTGTGTTTATAGTTAGACAGTAAAGCGCACATATCTTCCAAAAGGTTAAACAGACGGCTTTCAAAATCAAGGCTTTTCTCTGTCAGTTCCTTTCCGTCAAAGCATTTTATAATGGTCGGCTCATCCATTGCCCCGTACTCGTTAAATTCATTGTTGATACCCTCTTCAATGCTTTCATACAGCCATCCTTTGGTATCGGAGATAAAGGAAATGTACTTTTCCATCCCGATACTCTCACTTTCCGTGTCTTCATCTTCCTCCTCGTCATGTGTTGGTGCATTTCGAAAAATGCTCTCATTAGGATAATCGGTAAATAATGCAAAGGCTTTTTTGCCTATATCCAAACACTGCTTATCAAAGTCATCAAGGCTTTTAAAACCGTTCAGCCGTTTTTCAAAAAAGGTCAGGTTCATGGGACTGAAAAACTTTTGTCCCATACAGTCCCCGATAAATTCCGCTTTGTCAAACTCCCGAATATACCGCTCGTTTTCCTCCCCGTCCTCGTCCTGCTCTTCTGTCCATTCCCTGTGCATTTCATAGAGCCAGTACAAATAACTTCCCTGCTGTCTGTAATACGGCACATCTGCAATATGATACAGATACGAGCATACCGACAAAAGCAGATGCGCATTTTTCCTGCGCTCGTGGTCTTTGAGCATCTGATAAATCGGTTCAATGGGGATATAATAAAACGTTGTGCCTGTGCTGTATTTTTCCTCGATGAGCAGATACGTTCTGTGGCTGTCCTGCAATAACCGCAGTTCGGAAAAGTTCCCCACACTTTTTTTGAGTTTCTCTTCCAAATCCCACACAGCCAATGCCATATTATAGGGATATTCAAAATGAGAGGTCGGCATCGGCACAATACGGTAATGCCCTGCTAGACTGTCAAGAGAGCTATAAAAATCGCTCTCCATTTTGGAAATATCCTGACAAGCCTGTACCGTTTTATTCTCCTGTAGTCTGGGCAGAAAAGAGACCTTTAGAAAACCATCGGTAGCATCCCCGCAGGCACTGACCTTTGCTTGTCTTTCTGCACCTCGCCTGCGTCCTTGGGTCTCTGCATCCAACCCATAAACCCTGCGAGCTGTGCGCGAAGCTGTTTTTGTCTTTTTCGCTCGGGCAGTTGCACTGTTCCCGATATGATTGTCTGTTGCATAATTCATAGCTTTAAATTTTTGATTAACCTTTTGTTCCCATTACCGTTTCAAATCGGTACTCCACCGCATCGTCCCTGATGGCAGGGGCTGATATTTTGGCGGTTGTGAGTATCGGATAGGTCGGGGCATAAAAATTCAGTACCGTTTCTGTGCTCCATCTTGGCTCGGGGTCGGAAAGCCTGATTTCCTGCCCTTTGTCTTTGAGTATAAAAACCCGCTGTAATTGTGTTGCTAATAACATGATTTCATTATTTAGATTAATATCCTACTCCTCTGCTTCGGGGTCATTTTCCCAGTATTCCGTTTCTTCCTCGTCCGTTTCATGCTCCTGCGCATCACTACTATCATTAGCATACTCGGGAAAAAACGCCTCTCGGGGTGGTTCGGGTATTGTCTGCCCTGTTGTACTGCCGAACAAATCGGGCGCAAATTGGGCTGATAATTCAGATTTTCGTCTGCGTATTTCCTCCGCCTTTAGTGGAAACTCATGTATTTCGGGCACTTTTATCCATGCCTCACGGAATTTCCCCTCCTTTTCCAGTTCGTCCGCCTTTGCCATAGCTTCGCTGAACTTTTTATCCTTGGCTTCATGCTCTTTTTTCTTGCTGTCGGCTTTCTCTTTTTCCATAGCCGACTGCTTTTTGGTATCTTCAAGCTGTTTCATATAGCCTTCCATGTCGACCATAAGACCCGAAGCGGACTCCATGGGCGTAGTGATATTCTCAAAAAAACCGCTGTCGAGTTCCTCTGCTGTCCCTCGCAGGTTTAATGGCGGTATGCTGTGTTTGGCGCTATCCCCGCACGCCTCGTTTTGAAGCATGACCAGTACAATAAGCCTGTCCTCTGCCCCTTTGGCTATTGTAATGTGCAAATCACCTATGATCTGCAACTGCGCTATCTGATTGAAAAAATTAGTTGTCGTTTCCATAATTTAATTTTAGTTTTTTAATAATTAATTCCATGACGCTCTGCTCATCATGCCCTAACCTGTAGAGGCGTTCGATGTAGCTTTTCATATTTTCCTGATATTCCTTTTCTCCCTCTTCCCCTTTTAAGATAAGCAGATGGGTGTTCCAGTTCATTACCGCTTCCCTGATGATGGCTATAAGCTTTTGGGCGTACTTTTTTTCGGCTGTCTGGCTTTTTTTTGAAAGCCCCAGTTTTATGTACATGTCCAAAATATGCCAATACACTCGGGCTTCCTTGCCTATACTGCGGTGTTTGCTGACAAATTCATTGTAGAGATACAGTATAAACTCAAAATTGTTGCTGTGCTTCCTTGCCATAATTCCTGCGCTTTTATGTTATTGAATTGTGCAGATGTCCAATCCTGCTATCGCATCACTACAACCTGATTTTAAAGGCTGTCACGATTTGCAACAGCCTTTGGTTATCTGACTTCCTAATTCAGATTTAGGATTTTCGAACCGTCTGACTGAAAAGCTGTGCATAAATCAAATGCCTTTTGGGCTTTCCCTTGGGCGGTGCCTCCCATGACAATGGATTGCAGTTTGGCTTCGCTGTCTTTGTATTTTCGCACATTCTGATAGTAGCCCGTCACGCAATTGTAAGCCCCGAAAAGCGTGCCTTTGGTCGTGTCCATCTGCTGAGATTCACTTGCCATGGCGTACGCAAAAGCATCCTCAACGGTATTTTTAAACACGGTAGACACTTCATCCTCTGCTCCGTTCTTGATTAAAGCGAGTGTTTCGGTATTGGGACATAATGCCAATTGAATCAATTTCTTAACCTGCGTATCTGTTACCTTCACTTTAGCCCATTCATTAAAAATACCTTCGAGCTGACTGCTGAGTTTATCCGCCAGTCCCATCACTTTATGGGCATCATCCAAACGCTGTTTTGCCCCCGAGGTATGTCGGATGCGCACCACGTTACTCATATTTCTAAGCGAAGCGTTAAGGGTATTTTGGCATACGATGCGGATGGGCGTAAAAGCCGCTGTGATGCTTCCGCTACCGTCGTGGGAGGTGGTCAGGAAAATGTACTTTTCAGTCACATCATCCCCTTTACCCACACGGATATAATCAGGGAGTTTTGCCGTGATAAAAATGCGCTCTCCCTGCCCGAGTGCCCCTGCTGTTTCGTACAGTATACCGTCGCCCCCGCCTACAATGGCATCAAAAAAGCTGAACGCCTCACGGTTCTGCACGATTTGGTAGTCTTTCCCTACTACACCCAAAACAGCATTGCTGTCGGTGCGGATAGTGGCAAAGCAGTCAGGTACTGCCAGTTCAGTACTGCCCATTTCAATACCGCCCGAAGTTTGGATAATGCCCGATGCTTTTGTGTATAGCGGGCTTTTAGCCACCTCGTAATCAAGCCCTGCGTGTTTGATGGCTTCCGAGCTTGTAGGGTACTGCTCCACGATCTGCCCAAGCCCGTGCCATGCTTTTTCCTTTACGCTGAAAAAAGAATACTTTCCTGTCTCGCTGTTGTAATTGATATTATGTGCCATGATATTTGATTTTTAAAGTTTGAAAATAAAATTGTTTAGAACCCTTTACTGCCTGCTCAAAACGGGATGTCATCCTCAGGCTGTTTTAAGGTGGCTTTTTTGTTTTCTCCCTGTTCCGCATTATCCCCATTTTTCACTGCCTGCGCACCTTCGGACTTCTTCCCGCCCCCGTGCAGTTTTATATTCGAGGTATTGAAGTTCAGCCCCGCGCGCGGTTCCCCGTCATTCCCTTTCCACGCCCTAGCGCTTACCATCCCTGTGAGTTCCACCACTGTGCCTTTGGTCAGCCACTCGGCAACCCTCGGGCTTATCCAGTAGGCGCACTCAAAAAAGGTGGTCTGCTCTACCCTGTCGCCCTTTTTGTTTTTGTAGCTCTCGTTAATGGCTACTGAAAAATTTACTACCTGTCTGCTGTCTGACAAGGTGCGTACCTGCGCATCTCTTGTCACTCTTCCTGTAATGTTCATGATTTCTAGTTTTTAAATTGTTACTTTCTTTTTCCCGTCCCGCATTTTTACTTTTTTTACTTTTCTTTTTTTTTTAAATTTTATTCGGCAATGAGAGCAGGTGCTGTTTTGTTTCATCATTGCTTTTTTCAATATTTCAATTCTCATTTCTGACATTTTTTTTTATTCGTCTAAAGAGCCGCAGTATGCTATGTTTTGTTTCATGAGCATAAAAAGGTGAGTGTCCGGCAAAAGCAAGGCTCTGGCAAAAAATACAACCCGCATGGGTGGAGATTTTTTGACAGGACCTGAAAGGCCCGGCCTTGCTTTTGCTAAAGGACACGGACTACCTTTGCTCCTGAAATAAAACAAAAGCATACAGGGACTTTGATAAAAAGTAAAAGGGAAGTAATTGTGATGTTATGGATAAAACCGATAAAGGAAAAAAAGCAGGCTGCTTGACAGGCTTTGATTAGTTCTGTTTTTCAATCCGCTGTAAATTCTGAATAAAGGAAAAAAGATTGTTTTTTGCCTGTTTTGAAATGCTTCCGATAGTACTAAAGTGCAATCAAGGTCTCTAAAATCATTTATCCCCGCACGTATAAATACCTGTTTCTTATTAATCCGAAAGGTCACTGATTATACCTTAAAAATTTAAGTATATCTTCGCTATAATAAACAGCAATTTATGAAACCAATCGATTTTAACGGATTTAAGAATTTTAGAGTATTCAATGACCAGAATGGGATTTTTGAAGAACTTTCCTCGATCAATTTACTCACCGAACCAATAATTCAGGTAAAATTCAATAATAAAATACCTTCAGATGCTTAAAAACAGTGTCGCTGGAACTAAAATTTTATTTGATCTGGATTTAACCGAACAGGAACATCTTTTAGGAGATTTTGAGAATGTGCTAAAGTATTGCATCAATTAGGAATGGTTAACCATAAAAATGAAAAAATATGAACGAAGCCGTGGAAAGAATAATGTTAATTTATGTTGATGTATAGCTGTGTTTACTGCCAAACCCTATATCCTAAAAATACTGAACACGTTTTTCCGCTTGGTTTAGGAGGTGAAAAAATTATGATTGACTGTGTGTGCGATAAATGCAACAATGAATTTTCAAAATTAGAAAGGGAACTTTACCAGAAATCTCCAGTAGCCTTAATTAGAAGTACGGAAGGTGTCATTGGAAATAAATCTAGAAATTCAGTTTCAGCTTTTAAAGCTTCCTTACTCCTTTGTCAGGATGACGCAAGTGGTATCGTATACGAAGTTGGCCAGTCTGAAAGAATGCAGGTGTTTATCCGCCCTCAGATTATTCAAATTAAAAATACTTTTTATGTGGAGGCTGATCATCAGGATAATCTAAATGCATTAATGGTAAAATTTAAATCTTGGAAATATAATAACCTGCGGCTTATCTCAAAATTACCTGAATCGAAGCTTACCGAGACTAACTATTTAGAGATTGAAAAAACAGAAAACAACTATTTTTGCAAGAAAATTAAAGGTCACTTGAAAATAAAAAATGAAATAATTCTTGACATACTTCCCCGATCACATCATCTGCACAATTCACTCAATACAAGAATATACTTCGATGACCTAAGAAATTTAAAAATCAGAGCAAAAACCGAGACAGCAGCAGTGAAATTTATTCTAGAACTGCTTAAATTCAGTGATTCTAAAGAGATGATGAATTCCTATGTTTCTGATACTAAAAATATGAAAGAAGTCTCAGTAGGTTTTAGTTTCAACTCCAAAAAGTGTGAACAAGCATTGGTAAAGATTGCTCTCAATACTCTTTTTCACTATTATCCCGCTTCAAGAAACCAGATCCCAATTCAGCCATATCTGGATTTTGTAAAAACAGGAAAAAGAACTTTTTCTGCAGGCCTTGAGGCTAAAAAATGGATTCTGGATTCTCAGCCAAATACCCACAACATATTCCTTTACCAGTCAGAATCCTTTCTAAGTATTCGGATAAGTCTTTTTAACGGACAGTTCGTATACCATTTTCTCATTCCTAGCCTCCAATTAATTAAACCTGGCAAATACTCTCAGTTCATCGTTGATTATAAGCTAAATAAAAATCAAATTAATAATTATATAAAAATTTAATACTCTAGAGGTGATGACTTATATAACCAATAATAATTTTGAAGTAGAGACTCATCCATGGCAACCTTTTATACCCAAAAAAGCAGATAAGCTTTTATTGGGAACCTTCCCGACCCACCCGAGAAACAGAAAAACTTATGAGTTTTTCTATCCCAATCCCAATAATGATTTTTGGAAAATTATATTTGAAATAGCAGGTTTGAACATAGAAAATTCACAAAAAAAAGATCCTGTTAGATTACGAAAAAAAGTATTAACACAATTAGGACTCGGAATTGCCGATATTTGTCATATGATTTACCGTCAGAAAACCAGCTCCAATGATAATGCACTATTCCCAATTGAATTTACTGATATTTTTCTTCTCCTTGAAAACCATCCAATTATTACAACAATTGTGGTAACCAGCAGCTCAAAAAACAGCAGCACATTAGCATGGCTACATCAGTACTGCAGTCTGAATGGAAATCCATTTATAATTCCTACTGGTAAGCTTCCTAAAACGGCGACTTTACATTTTAACAATAAGATAATTAACATAGAAATAATACCGTCGACTTCCAGACAATCACGGATAAAAGGAGATGAACGGCTTGAAATGTATAAAAATGCGCTGTTGAAAAGCAATTAATAGTACTTAAAAAGCATTAATCACCATATTATATAAGAAGTTGCTCGTTTAGTTATATAAAAATAAAAAATGGAAACCGAACAATTTGAACTCAATAATAAACAAATTTTTATCTGCGAGGAGCATCACCATGTCTTGAAATTTTGGCGTCAGTATAGAGCAGAACAACCTTATCTTGTAACATTCGATCATCACACAGATCTTCATCGGGCCTTCCAAGGATACCTTAACACGATTTCGTATACGGGGAAACGGTGGGAGTCACAAGCTGAATGGGACTTAGCACAATCCAAGCTTCTTTCCAAAATGATCGAGGATAACTGGGAGAACATTAATGATTTAAAGCACGATGAGCACATAGATGCAGCGATCAACGCAGGCTTTATAAAAAAAGCACTCGTATACAGCCACGATTCATATCATAACAAACCAGACCGGGTTTTCTGCATAAATGTTACCAAAAATTATTCTGGGCAGCAGGTCATCAACAATTCACAATCATACCATGAGCCATCCACTATTATTAATGGGCCTGAGCTGGAAAGCAGGTTTCGTTTATTTGATCTTTACATTCCTCGTGAACAGTGGATAAATAACTATATTCTTGATATTGACTTAGACTTTTTTCAGACTAAAAAATCAATAACTCCTGAAGATACATCCTTTTTTAAAATGCTTATCGAAAATGCCAAAGGGATCTCCATTGCAAAAGAAAGCGGCTGGATAGCCACTTGGAAACGTGAGCATGACCCTTCTTTATCCGTAGAATTTCTTCTTGAAAGATTGTTGAATCTAATAAAAGAATAATATTCTAGGAACAAAACCAGCTATTTCATTATAGTTTTTTACAATTATCAGTCATCATTAAAATAATAGCTATAAATCTAAAGACATTCAATAAATTGCTTGCTAATCTTATTATTAAATCAAAAAATAGAGAATTATGAATAAACAGATACTCGACCGAAACCAATGGTATTTATTTAGAAACCAGTTGCGCAATAACTATGATTATAATGATAACTGGAGAAATGTAATTGAATTATTCAGATTGCGAATTGAAAATTATTATTTATCTCCTATTAATAAAATTAAACATCCAGCGGCTTTAAAGGGTGAAGGTTTTACCATACTGACAATACAGTGTGCTTTAATTGAAATGTTTGCAGCTTTTAAAAGTGGTAAAATCCATAATCACAGGAAAACAGCTGTTAGTCCCTCATTTGAATATAAACAGGCTGATGACTGTTTCATAAAATTCCTGCAGACTGAGGCAATTTTTGAAAATCATTTTTACAGTATGAGATCAGGGCGAAAAAGATTAAATGTTCCATTTTCTGCCAAGGACTTTTATGGCAGTGTACGTTGCGGTCTCATGCATGAGGCACGGACAAAAGGCAGCTGGGTAATTAATGCAAAAAAAGCCTATCCTGGCGGAGAGCGTATATTTATCACACAAGATAGCGGAACAATCAGAGTTGACAGAAATATTTTAAACAATTTATTAACTGAATATCTTCAAAACTATCTAGCCGAACTCTCGGCTCAAAATCAGAACGGAAATAGTTTAAGACGTCTATTTGGTCGAAAACTGGATCACTTTTATGACATACAGCCAGACTCTCAAAATTATGACTGGTGGGAAGACCGATAATATTTTTCAAAATAATTAAATAACCTCCCTGCCCGGTATGTTTTACAAGAATTTGTAAAAAAAAGTCCGTCAGAAAGCTTTGAATATAGTTAAACCAGAAAAATTAAATTCAAAGCTATTCTACGGGCTAAAATATTATTTTTTCGTATCACCACAAATCAGAACTTAGTGGTTGAAAATCAACTTTTTTATCATGATAAATTAAGCAGCCTCCAATTAGTACATTATTCCTCACACAGATCCTATAGCCATCGAGATCAGTTATAATCAGTTTCTTTCGACTAACTCCACGAATAATTTCTGTGAAATCTGTACTGCCCTTAAATTCAATATCTGTAAGTTGTTCTACCGCACTTTGATTCGGATTCTTCCACAAATAACGTTCCGCAGAATCTACAGCTGCTACCTTTACAATTTTTCTCCGACGTAGTAATTCATTGAGTACTACTTTCAAAAATGATTTATAGTCAGGACTCTCAAGAGACGCTGATATATCAACATATATTTCATCTACAGGACATCCCAAATAAGGCGCCAGCACTGATGAATCAAGATAATGCTCCAATCCCTCTATATCTGGTAATGGCAACACAGCTAAAAGTTTCTCTTCGAAGATATCCGAACCTAAATCATCCGGTCTGATCTGCCCCATGTATGTACATCTTTCCGGGAATTCTAAATACATATTGTCCTTAACAGGACCATAATTAACTAAAAAGATTTCTGCCTTGGGAAGCCCTCGAGCATAATCATTCATAGCTTCGCTGAAATTCTTTTTATTCGAATTTCTATACTGTTTTACCTCGATTGCAACAAAATGATTTTCAGGAGTATCATCATCTGCACTGAAGAAAATCCTATAGTCCGGTTGAATCGCTGCTTTCCTTTTGCTTCCGCTTGGGTTTGCAAGTGCACTTCTAACTTCCGACCAGAGTTCAAAATCACCTTCTGCCGATTTTATAGTAGCAATAAGATTAGCTTTAAAAGGAAGACTAAGCTTTCCATTCTTATGGTGGAGCATGACCTGATATCCGTCAAATGATTTGTCAATTTTTGTCAGTATCCAGGCTGCATAGAGTTCATAACGAAATTTCCAGACTGGTAGGTTTAAAATATCCTTAAGCTGTTCCGTTACTTTCTTTTCAGGCACAGTTACAGTAACTCTATTCAAATTTAAAACGAAAGCATTTAGAATGTCAGAAAGCCCATTGAAGCGTAAATTACGTTCTTCAGCATCCAGTTGTTCAATTTCTTCAATGGTAGAAAAAACTTGGACGATAAAAAATTTAGCCCAGTGATCCAAAGAAATCCGGCATAAAAGCCTGATATCAGTTAGGACATTTACATTCTGTTCTAACGCTCCCCTGTCCTCATTCCAGTTCGCAGCTTTCTTTAGATCTTCAAGACTTCTGCCATGCTCGAGGCAGTTATTTACAAAAGAACGCCATATACTCATAAGAATTTCAAGGCTTCGGTCTAGATCTGGATGTCCTGTAATTGGCGTTTTAAGGTCTGGCGCTTTGAAAACAGCTCCTGACTTTTCGTCAATATAGGAATCTGTCCACATTTTTGCAGCCACGTTTTTTATTGAAGCGCTACCCGTTAAACGAAGTATGCCGTACAATTCATTGATTTGAGAAGCTGTTATTTCATACGCTGAGATCTGAACTTCAATTAAATGATATTTATTAACCATTTCACGAAAACTTTCCAGATCAAATCTCATATCCTCTGTGAGAGAATCAAAATCAAACTCCATTTTAATATTTTCATCTGCATATTTGATCTCGTACTTGGCAAAGAAACGGCATATTTCATTCATCATCCTACTATAAGGATGAAATGCAGTAAGAAGAACCTCCAGCAGGCGCTCTAAAGTGACCTGTCCTGCTGCTAAATTCTCCTCGACTGAAGGCAGATCACATGATATCCCAAGCAGCGAATATAGATTAAGATCAGGATCGTACGAGTCAAGCATTTGTTTATCATAGTATTTTAAGTCCAGTCCAGCGCTGCTTTTCAGGAATTCCCACAGCTGAGCCGCATCATTTATTTCCGTAGTTCCTATTTTTGATCCCAGTTCTTCGTGATCCATATTTTTAATGGTAATTATTGAAGCTGTAAGATAGTATTTTTACACTTTGAAGAATAAATAGCAATAAAAAAAAGTCTGAAAGCAGAAGTTTTTATGGACATGACTCGCAGTTTTTTAATAATAAAAAACCGTATAAATACGTATTTCTTTATATCCTTAAATAATATATTTTTGATTTATAGTACTTTACACCAAAATATAGAATTATTTTGTTTTGCTGTATCCTTAATCGGTTCTACTAAAATTAAATTTTTACTTTATGAAATACAGGGAAATAGAAAATGAGGAAGATTTAAGAATCCTTCTTAGCAGTGCAAATCAGATTAGCCAGATGGCCTTTCAAAATCTTAATTTTACTTTTACCGATAGTATACTGGAAAACAAACAGTTCTCAGACTGTCTTTTTTTAGGCTGCAAGCTACCTGATACTTTTGGTAAGTTTCTCCTTCAGGATAATTTGATTTTCCCCGAGACTAACACGCCTTATAACAGCTATTTAAATTCATTATACACAAAGTCTTCTCTTCTTGGAGGATATGCCCTTGGCGACCCTGACAGTTACGAGAGTACTTTGGACAAAATTGTTTACAATCATTATATAACTGCCGGCAAAGAAGCACAGGATATTAAAGAAACTCTTTCCAGACGCCTTCATGACCATTCCATAACTGATGCATTATATGATTTTCTGGCAAAATATGATGAAAAGAAAATAGTAGCTGTAATGGGCGGACACGATCTGCCACGTAATAATCTCAGTTACTTCGATGTAGCAAAAATTAGTAAAAAGCTTACCGAATTGGGATACCTGGTAGTCTCAGGCGGTGGTCCAGGTGCAATGGAAGCTTCTCACCTCGGAGCATGGTTTGCAGGTCGAGATGAAGAAGAATTAAAAATAGCGTTTGATATCTTATCTCAAGCTCCTAGCTTCAAGGACAGGTTTTGGCTGGATAAAGCATTTCAGGTTTTGGATCAGTATCCTGACACAACGTACGACAGTCTGGGAATACCAACCTGGCTTTATGGACACGAACCTCCAACTCCTTTCGCTTCAAAAATTGCAAAATATTTTGACAACAGCATACGTGAAGAAGGGCTTCTGGCAATAGCAAAAGGAGGTGTTATTTTTGCACCAGGAAGTGCGGGAACTATCCAGGAAATTTTTCAGGACGCAGTACAGAACCATTATTTAAGTTTTGGCTACGCCAGCCCTATGGTCTTTCTAAATCAACAGTACTGGACAGATGAACGTCCTATTTATCCGCTTCTAAAGGAAATGTCAGATAAAGGAAAATATAAAAATCTTATTTTATCAATTTTTGACAATAAAGATGACGTCGTAGCGGAAATTTTGAAGTTTACTTCTATCGAACTTACTCCTGCTGCAAATGCTCAGATCACAAAAACATATTAATTAAAAAACAATTAAAACCGTAAATCAACAAAACTGTCCATCACGGAAGAAACAATTAATGATATAGATGGAAATGAATATAAAACTATAAAAATTGGAAGCCAAATTTGGATGGCGGAAAATTTAAGAGTTGCTTCTTTTGCAAATGGAAGCCCTATTACTTTAGTGCAGAATAGCCTGCAGTGGCAGAATTTTCATTCTCCTAGCCAGGCAGTGTTTGAAAATAAAAAAGAAAATCAAAAATATGGCAGGATTTACAACTGGTTTGCCGTCAATGCTTCAGAAAATATTTGCCCATTAGGATGGAAAATTCCTAGTGTTGAAGACTGGAAAACACTGGCAAAAAATTTTGGTGGTTTAAATTCAGGCGGCAGAATCCTTCAAGATCAAAAAGGTTTTAATGCCCAGCTATTTGGTTTCAGGGCAGGTAATTTTGAAGACTTTGGTAAATCAGTATTTTACTGGACTTCGGATACAGATCCAAACCAGCCTGAGCTTCCGCCTCCGGGTAAAACTTCAAAAGCAGTTCAGTTAAAAATAAATGACCCAAATATAACTATCAGCAACGAGTACCAGATTGAAGGATTTTACATCCGATGCCTAAAAATAATAGATTAATATCTCTGTCCTAAAAAAAGAGATTTGTTCCGTCGAGGTCACTACAGCCAAATGGCGCCAATCGAAGACAATTGACACTATTTTTTTAATTTCGTTTCCTTTTTAGAAAGTAACAACTTCAAGGTTTGTAATTCGTACACCTATGTCTCTTTCATCAATTTACAATCATCGGCATATATTCTTGAAATTAAGAACAAGTCTCTCGCATTGCTTAATCTTAATTCATAATCCTTAATTTGTTCCAAAAGCCGTTTTTTTTTTTTACTAGCATTATCAACTAATAAGTTACAAATAAAAGTTAGTAAATTTTTAATTACAGTCTACTGAAACAAAATAGTAATTTATCGTGCTTAAAAAGGAACTTTAGAAATAAAAACAGGTATAACTACTTATAAAGTGAATTTTTAAAATCATAACTTTGAAGATTAATTTTATTAGTATAATTCAGCCATATAAAACAGACTTATAACAAAGATATTGGATTTTGTTTGTGAGAATTTAATTGCTCTTTAATAATAAATACTTATTTTTCGTTATCAAAAAATATAAACAATTGATTTCAATGCAGGAAGAATTACCCTTTTCTAAACCTACACCTCTTAGAAGAATTACAGCATTAGAGGCAATACAGGGTTCCGTTATTTCTGCTTTGGAAAGGGTAGAATTAATGTCATCAGACGACTACGAAACTTTTATTTTAGAATGGCTCTTTGGATGTCGCAATAAAAGATATGCAAAAGTTCGTTCATTTGCTGGAGCTGGGGATAAAGGAAGAGATGTGGTGGGCTACTATGCGGATGGTTCGATCGATATCTACCAATGCAAGCATTACAATAATAAAATAGCACCTACCACAATATATCCAGAACTGGGCAAGCTATGCTACTATACATTTTCTGGTGCTTATCCCGTCCCAAAAAAGTATTTTATAGTGGCACCAAAAGGCTGCGGGCCTGCAGTTTTGGATTGGCTTGATAATCCTAAACATATAAATGAAAAGCTAATAGCAAATTGGGAAAACTATTGTTTGAAACTAATTACTTCAACCAAAGATATTGTATTAACAAAAGAGCTAAAAAAATATGTAGAATCCTTTGACTTTTCCATTTTAAATGATTTAGCACCGCATGAAATAATTGAAGAGCACAAGTTGACGGAATATCATGTATTAAGATTTGGTGGAGGAATCAAAAAATACAGGGAGCTTATACCGGCTCCAGAAACAAACATACAGCCACGTGAACAGACCTACACCGAATTGCTGTTTAAAATTTATGAACAGGAATTAAATCAAAAGATTCAAAACATTTCAGAATTGAGAAATATAGGAGGTAGATATTTTACTCATTTTAATACTCAGAGAAATAGCTTTTACAGTGCCGAATCACTCGACAAATTCAGCAGAGAAAATTTCACAGAAGCAAATCCTTCGCCATTTTCGGAACTTTTGGATGATGCTCATTCTATTCTAGAGACTACTTTGGAACTCCACCAGGGTGATTCAGGCTATAGACGTATACTATTGGCCTCGCAAGAGTTGAAGCGTACTGATTTTTCAAGCAATCCGCTTCACTTGGAAATAAAACCTTTGGATAAAGACGGGTTATGTAATCATTTAGCGAATGAAAATCGGATTAAATGGATCGACTCATGAAAGAAATTAGAGAAACAGTAAAAATATACAATACACCTATTGAAATCGGAATGAGGTCATTAATAATTTTGGGCGTAGGAGGTGACCAGTTAATGGACCTCGAAAAGATAATGTATTTGGACTATTTATGTTTGAACACCTCTGACATAAATGGCCCAAAAAGTCTGCATGCCCCAATACCTAACCGAGGTGTGCAGGTATTCTCAAAAAAAGAGCTTATACAAAAAGGACTATCCATAATGGCTACAAAGGAACTCATAACACTGGTTGTTATGCCGGAAGGTTTTTTTTACAAGATTACTCCTGCAGGAATATTATTTCTGAAACTGTTTCAAACAAACTATTTTCTTGAACTCAACGATAGGTGTCGGTGGGTTGTAAGTCGATGGGGATCGCAAGATACTGACCAAATCAAGCTTTTTATTGATAATAACATACAAAAGTGGGGCGGTGATTTTTTAACTTCTGGAATTAAAACGATATGAGCGGTTTTTTTATTCGCAGCATCAACATTAGCGGAGAGCATGTTGAGACGGCCCGCTTAGAATTCAAAAGTGGTGCAAACTTAATTACAGGCGCTTCCGACACAGGAAAATCATATATTTTTGCTGCTCTTTCATATGGGCTGGGCATTGGCGAGGCGCCAAAAGATATTCCGCAAAGTACCGGTTATGATCAAATACTTATAGAAATAATTAGATATGAGGATTCAAAACCTTTTACATTATGGCGCCGAATTGGAAAAACCGCAATTTATCTTAAGGAATGCGAATTCAAAGACTTTTATAATAAAAACATTCCTTATAAAGAACTTCATACCACTGGCCGTTTGGATAATGAGAATCACATTTCATCCTTCCTGCTTGGTTTTATGGGCCTGAAGGATAAGAAAGTATTAGTCAGCAAAGATAAAGGTTCCACATCTCCGGCATCTTGGAAAAACTTAATGAATTTGACTTTTATACCCGAAGACCAGATCATTAAAACAACCTCTCCTTTTTACTATTCCGTTCAGTATAAAGAACGTACAATGGCTCAGTCACTGTTACATATTCTTCTTTCTGGAAACGATTTTTCAGACGTTGTTGAAAAAGAAGACTTTACTGTTGCAGAGAATCAAATATCGGGAAAGATCGAGTTTATTGAATATCAGATCAGGCATTACGGTAACGAAAAACAAATGCTGATTGATAACAACAATAATCACTCGAAAGAAGAAAGGCAGAAATTTCTAAATATAAATGAGACACTGCAGAATAATATTGAAACGGCAAAAAACCTAATTTCAACAAAAAATGAATTGCTGGCTCAAAAACAGGAACTGCATAATGACCTTGTATATAAAAAGGAACTTTTACAGAGATTTCAAATATTAAAACAGCAATACATCAGCGATGCAGATCGGCTTAATTTCATCCTTGAAACTCATGTTATTTCAGGCCAGCTGGGTGACAGTGTATGCCCTATCTGCTCATCTCCTTTAGAAGATCATACAATTGACCATATGCTGGAAAAAGAAAATTTCATGCTTGCTGCAACAAATGAACTTATCAAAACGAAATACAATCTAGCCGGACTAAAAGAAACAGCTGAAAATCTATCTTCCGAGGAAAACTCACTGCTTTTTGATATTGAGATTCTGGATAATACCCTTCGTGAAATTGAAGCCGATTTAGATACTAATTTTTCCATTAAAATAAAGGAACTGAAAGATGAACTCAATCAATATTTAGAATTGGAAAGATCAGACAGGGAGATTGTTTTTATTGACAATTTAATAACTAGGTTGGCAGATGAGAAAAATCGTTTGGAACAGCTTCCAAATTCTAAAAATCAAAGTGAAACTGATATAAATTTGGTTCCTTACTCAAAACTTGTAAGTCTTTGCAAATTTATTGAAAACAGACTTAGCAACTGGAATTATGAAGAACAAGTGAAAGTTGATTTTGACTCAACTTATAATATTTTTGATATCATGATTTCCGGAAAGTCAAGAAGAAGTTACGGAAAAGGTAAACGGTCCATTTCTTTCACGGCGTGTCTAATTGGACTTCTAGATTATTGCAGTTTCAACCAGACAGATTTTTCTAATCTAATTGTTTTGGATTCTCCCCTAACAACATTTGAAGAAAAGCAGAAAGACTACACTGGTGCCGAAAAAATAAAGGCTGAAATTCTAAAATCATTTTTTACCGACATTATAAAACTCCCAGATAATTCACAGATTATTATTTTTGACAACAAAATGCCTGACCCGGTAACTCTAGACCTGATAAAAGACAATTTGAACTTACACATATTCAGCGGTATCAAAAATCAGGGAAGACAGGGATTTTTCCCCGTTTAACAATATTTCTTCCTTATAGTTCGGTGCTAAAAATTGTAATCTCTGAAAAATATTTATTAGTATATTGAAGATTTAAAATTGAGCACTGGCATTATTACTTTGGCATCGATAACCATTTTAAAACGGAAAAACCTTTCGCTGATGATATTTCGTAGACAGACACTACATGTTGTCCTATGACAAACTCTTCAAATCGTCCAAAAATTTTATATAAACTTGTCCTCTCCTGTCACAAAAAATCCAACAGGTGCCAATTGAAGACAATTGGCACCTTATATTACTTAAAAAATTTTTAATCAATACATTAGTGTTTTTTTTTGTTTTCGTTTCCTTTTTTATTAAACCTAAAAAAACAGGAAAATATTTTACGAAAAAATACCTGATTTTTTTGCACCGCCTGTAAAATTAGAAATACAACGCTCTGCGGCAGCCCTAGCCCCGATAGCAGTGGAAATCCTTTTGTGCCGGTGTTCGGCGCAAAAGATTGCAACGGATAGCGGGAAAAAGCTCCAAAAAAATAATATCAAATCTAAAAACTCAGAGATGAGCAATAGTCCATGTATATAATATCGCACCTACACACCTGATTACCTGATCGCTATTTTATAAATACAAATCCTTATTCTAAAAAAAAAAATATCACTATCCTTTTATATTTGACAAAGTACCAAGCACAAAAGCACAACCGCGAACAAAAACGCCAATACCGCCCAACCTGCCCGCTACACCCCTTTAAAAAACAACAGCAATAATCTAATCCAAAAAATAAAATAAAAAACTTCCATACAACCAAAAATTACCACAAGGGCCACCGTAATTCCCAAAACCCGATCAAAGCCCCAAAACACGCAGCCAAAAACACCCAGCCCCTATGACCCCCAGAACCCTTATAAGGAACCCCAAAGCGGCCCCAAAGACATAACGGTGAAGGACATAGAAAAGGACCTCATAGAGAATGACCCTTTAAAGGGGTCTCAAACGGATAGGAATACCCAAAAGAGCGATGAGGCTGAGAATGATTCCTTTGAGACCATAGCCTGAAAGGACAATCCGGCGCGCAGGGAATTCGAAATAGGGAAACTGGGCAACCAGGAGCTAAAAGAAGATGAACTTACCAGAAATGAAACAGGTCAATGTGCACCAGGCTATGCCAAACCCTCCGAGCGAAAATTTTAATGCAAGGAGATTTGATGCCTAAAAAAAACTTTATAATCCTTAAAGGTTTTTTATACGATCTGCCGGCAATCCTCTGCACGGGACTAATCAAAAGAGTAATATTATTATAGTATGGCTAATGCTGCCAAAATTGCTAATAGATAGTAATTATCAAAGTAAAATTGCTTAGAGATCCTGAGCTTTTATACTCTTATATCTCATGGTTCACCCTCGTTAGCATATTGTCAGCGCTCGGATAAGCAAAGATTGTCTAATCGAAAAATATAAAATCTTTTTTCAGTGTCTCCTTCGAATAGAGTGAAGGCAGATCCCCTGCAAAAATAACCGCGTGCCTTATTATCCTTGGAGCTAAACTAAATGAAGCCCTGCAGGAAAATAAGTAAATTCCCTGGTTGTTTTATTGGATATTTCACCTCTGTAAATTTCTACCCTCTCTATCCAGTTTCCTTTTTGGTCATATTTATATTCATATGATCTGTCTGTGGTTTTAATGAGATTATCATATTGGTCATATTCAAATAAATGATCAGTACCCATATATCCATTTGGAAGGGAAATTCTATCCTCAATCAATAAATCTTTGTCATTATAAAAATAATAATGATTGTCAAATGAATCCTCGTCAAAAATTTTCAGGTATTGTACAAGTTTATCGGTCTCATCAAAAAACAGCATGTCTTTGCTTGAAACGATATTATTTCTATACGAGATCCTCCCTATTAAAAATTCATTTTTATTGCCATATTTTTCTACAACATGAATCTGATCTCCGATACGCTGCGTTTTGGTGTAAAATCCTTTTTTTCCATAACCGGAATAATCATAAATAAGTTCCAAATCACTGTTCCTGTCCCTCTCAATCAATGTATGTCCATCACTATCGTAGTGAACTTCCATACTTACATTTAAATGAATTATTGAACCATCCTCTAATATGTCAATTTTCAGTGCCTGCTCGGTCCTTACACCATCTTTGATTTTTATATATTTATTAGCCAGGCCTGTCTGTTGATCATATTCAAAGAGTTCAGTGGAATTATCAGGAAAATAATGCTTAGAGAGTATTTTTTTTTCTTTAAAATTCTTATATTTTATTTCAAATAGGCCGTCCCCTGACACTTCTCTTATAATTTCTTTTTCCCTCTTAAACTCAAAAGAAAAATTTTCTGAGCTTTCTCTGAGCTCCCATACTAGGGATTCCTTATTAAATTCAAAAGTGGTCTGTTTCATGAATTTAATAGCGCTTTTCAAATTCTTCAGTTTATTTGCGAAATATACCTTATCAAACAAGTTGGACATGGCGCAATTTTTTTTAAGATATTCGTACATAGTATTGTATTGAGAGTTTTAAAGTTTTTGATTTATTTAATTCAAGGTGTCCTTAAAATTTGTATAGTCTTAAACATATATTGAAAAAAATATAAGTGTTAAAAAAATATAAGTGTTATTTGTAATAATCTCATCATTAATTTAATTAGACGTGTTGTAGTAAGTTATTGAATCTACGCAAATCTTAGCATTTCTGCTAACGATAGGATATAACAGCGGGCTCGGGGCTAAATTAGCCCCATTGTTCAGATTTGCCAGGTTCCAAAATACAGATCCAACTTTCCATTAAGGCTGTTGCCCAAATCCGTTTTAAGCGCTATAGGTCAAATGTCCAAATTCGTTGTAGCATATTCGCTGTGTATTTTATTCAATTACATATAGTAATTTCGGAGCTCCTGCATCATGTTCGCCAACCGCTAAATAAAAAGGTTTTTTAAAATTTAATTTACTAAATATATTCTCGTGGTGAGCCCTTAAAAAAGTCTGGTATGATTCAATAAATGCTGCAGTTTCAAATAAATTATAAATATCCATTAAGTCCTCCCAATCATCAAAATCATTTTCTTTTCCCTGAATTTCTCTGGTCAAATCAGAAAGTAATGGAATTATACACCCTGGCAAACAAGAAATGTTTTCTAAATAATTCAGTCGCTCGTCCATAGTTTTAAAAATAGGAGATTCAATGCTACTGTAATTGAAACCGATGGCAAAGGTATCAAATGCGCCGCCGTACAGCCCTCCATGCTCAAAATAAAGCATATTGAACTCTTTTTTCAGGTCATTATTGTACTTGTCATTCAACCAGTAATTATTAATATTTGCTTTCAAATCATTAAACATGCTTTCAATATTTTTATTGCTATCATGTTCTTTCCAAAGATTATAAAACTCAAGTTGGGTTTTGTTGTCTGTTAATTTTAGACTTTCAGTTACGTTTTTTTCCAATTGAATTTCGGTCTCTTTTAATCTTTCGATTATGGTTTTATTTTTCATAATAGTATTTTTAATATAACAGCAGATTTTCTTGACTTAAACTAGATATTGCATTAAATGAGCCCTATTCTTCGACTTTATCAAATCCTCCAAATCCAGAACTATTTTCAATTAATCTAATTACCCAAATCTATTCTACAAATTTTTAATCGTTTGATCATTAAATATTATTGTCAGTTTTTAAAGAAAATCTCATATCCCAATTCTATTTTTACAATTATAATATTTAGTTTTTCCTTAATTAAATTTAATCCATCAGCATCAAATAAATATTTCGTCTGGTAGGAAAAATGATATTGCTCTCCTTTTTTAAAATCGTTCTTATTGGATTTTTTTACCACTTCTATATGAAATTCTATATTTTCAATTTCTGTAGACAAATCAGAATATTTCCTGATACTTTTGATTTCTTCTGCTGTTAACTTTTGATTTTCAAAATCAAAATCTATACAGCCATTTTCTTTTAATTTTTCATAAGTATTTTGGTCAGCCAATACAATTCCGAAATCGCAAATTTCATAAGAGAGTAAATAGAATTTCTTTTGAAAATGAGCTTGTGTTAATTCCAAAATTTCATTTAAAACAATAGTAATTCTTTCGTTATCGATATAATGGCTATATTTTTGAAAAAAAGTTTTAAAAATTTTATTCTTTATTTCTAACTCGATAAAATATTTATCTTCTTTTTCTTGAATAGCTGTAATGGAATAATCAATACTTATATCTAGTAAATTGAAACTTTTATCAAAAATTTCCAAGTAATCCTTACCTTCAAAAATACCATCCGGAACATCATAAAAGAATTCCTTATTTGAAATTATATTCTCTAATTTCTCCAATGCATTGCCATAATAAGCATTATTTTGCAACGATAATTTATTGAGGTCTAAATAAAAATCTATTTTTTTATCTAAAGCCAAAGGTTTAAAATTAGAATTATCTAAATCAATATAGACTACCTCGGATTTATTTTCTTCAACAAATAAAGCGCCGTTGCTCTTATTACGGGCTATAGGAATTAAATTTTCTACACGGAATACTGGATAAAACTCGCTATTGACAAAGTCGAGAATTGCTTCTTTTAAGAAACTTGGATTATTAAAATTGCTGTCTCTACTGCTATAATTTAAAACTTTAAACTCACCCAAATAGGCAACTTCAAAAAGAAGCTCTCGATTGTTTTTTATTCTAAATTCTAAAATTTCTTTAATAAAACTAGGTATTTGCAGGTTTTCACGTTCTTCAAATCTGCGTATAGCTTTAAATTTGCCATTATTCAAAAATATTATTTTTAGCGTTTTAACAATTGATACAAAACTTCCGTAAATTATCATTAAAAGTCCCATATAATGAAACAATAACGCATTTAAAGAATATAAATAATAGCCAAAAAGGATTAAAATTATACCAATTAATATATTTATTAAGTTTCTATTTTTAGAATTCATTTTATGTTTAATTATTTAGTGTATGATGTGGCTTAACCAACTAACACTTTGAACCTGAGTTCATGAGGCTTCAAAGTACAAAGTTTCCTGTTTTTGTGTATATCAAACGTAATGCTCCTGGCTTAAAGTTGAGCCCGCCTGGAGCCAGTGTTAGATTTTGTAAATTATTGCTGGAGTTCATTTAATATTTTTTTCGGAGCGTAGTATATTTGAAATCCTCTCTCTAATGATTTTTCTATAAATCTATTATATTTCATGCATGCAGTTTCCTTGTCTTTAAATTTTAAGAGCCCGGCACCAGTCAACATTTCATTATTTCGAATTTCACAAATATCCCATTTAGAGTAATCAGTTGGGTCCATTAAACAACAAACAGTCTGTACTTGAATACTATCAATAAATGATTCTAAATCACAGATTCCTTTTTCCAATTTGTATTTCAGCCAATCCTTGTCTGATAAGTCAGAGACATGAAAAATATGAATAGTGTCCTTCAATTTATTTAATACTACAATTTCAGTTGAACCATATAAATTTCCAATTTGTATAAAATCATAGGGAACTTTTGGCCTGAATTCACTCTCGAATAATTTTAGGTTTTCCAGGCTGTCTAAAAAACTAAACGGTTTTTCAAATTCTTCATCATCACCTTCAATTATTAGGTTCGCTGGTATGGCAAGTAAATTGTCTCCAAAAATCTTAAAGGAATGAACCTGTCTGAAGTTTTCAGGGAATACCAAAAGGTTTTCTCCGGACAGTTCTGATTTTTTTGAAAGGTGTCCAATTTGTTTTTCAAGCTCCGTGAGTTTGTCGGTCATTTTTATCGCTATTAAAATCTATATTTTTCACTGACCATATAGTATGACGCATAAGGTCAGTTTATGGAAAAACTTTGTTTGTTTTACCTCAAATGTAACAAAAAAGTTGTTCTAAAAAATGATTTTTGAGTTTTTAGAAATACAACATATCATAGGAATTCATCACAGCCAAATCCATTTTTTCAGTATACAAATCCCCTATAGGCTGAATTGGCACGATTCGGTTTAGGGATTTGGAAAACTTTATTATCTTATGGTATAAAGCATCATAAAGTATGTCTTAACAATAGTGTGGACACAACAATTAGCCCCGATAGCAGTGGAAATCCTTTTGTGCCGGGGTTCGGCGCAAAAGATTGCAACGGATAGCGGGAAAAAGCTCCAAAAAAACAATATCAAACGAAAAAAATACAACCAAAAATACCACCAGGCGACAATAATTCCCAAAACCAAACCAAAGCCCCAAAACACGCAGCCAAAAACACCCAGCCCCTATGACCCGCAGCACCCTTATAAGGAACCCCAAAGCGGCCCCAAAGACATAACGGTGAAGGACATAGAAAAGGACCTTATAGAGAATGACCCACCGGAGGGGTCCCAAACGGATATGGATACAAACAAGAGTGATGAGGCCCAAAGCGACACCTTTGAGACCATAGCGCCCGAAAAGGATGATCCGGTAAGGAAGGAATTCGAAATTAGGCCGCTGGGCAACCAAGAGCTTCAGGAAGATGAACGCGCAAGGGATGAAACAGGTCATAGTTTGAACCGCAATACTAAACCTTCCCAGCCAAAATTTTAATGCATTAAGATCTGAAATAATTTGTTCCTGTCCTTAATTTATTTTAGGCGCCAGCTTTAAGATTTTTTAATAGCTATTTGAATTATTAGTTCGCCAGAGTATTGTTCTTGCTTCAAAAATCATTCTAATCCCGTAACAAATAGTTGAAACCGCGCAGCCTAAACTTACAATTACGTTTGCCAAATACGGATTTACAGTTTTTTGTGTAATTAGATAAAAACCTAATATCGCCAATAGGCAAGTCCATGTGGCGATGTAATAGTCAAAAGTTCGTTTAAATACTCGGGCAAGCGGAAAAAAGTGCAAACCAACAATTAACGCAAAAAAGGGAATGAATAATTCGTTGTGATTAGTATTTACGAGAATATTTTTGACTACTAATATTCCAAAACCTTCTAGGCCAAAAATGATCAGAAACCATTTTTCTCTGCTTTTTTCTTCAGCGGTTTTTTCAATTAGCGTTTCAGGCAGCTTTTTTTGTGCCTTAGCCAATTTGAAATAAAAATATAAAAAACAGGCAATGACAAGTCCTAACAGCATTCCAACAATTCTTAAATCTTTATTTTCAAGATAGTATTCAGATATAAAAGTCCAGATAGCGGTATTTATGATCATGAAAAATAAACCGTTAATAGGTTTTTGAATGTCTTTTTGGGTGATGGATCGCATTTGTTTTCGATTAGTTATTAAAATAGCAGCTAATTTTGAGATCGAATTTAAGTGATATTTTACATTTGACAAAGGACAAAGAAAAATAAAAAAGGTACTGCCCTATTGCTGGCAGTACCTTTGATTCATAAACAATCCAGCGTATGGATCCCAGTATTATTTGTTGTCGATGCGCGCTTTTGCATCTGGATCGTTTTCAAACTCCTTTTGCAATTCTGCCCAGCTATTATCACTTGGATCCATTGCCGAGCGGATGTATGCCAGAATAGATTCACAGAGAAAGGCGACAAGCTGAGGGTTTTCATCTGTGGTTTCAGCGACATCCCATCCCGATATACCCCCGTAGATATGTTCGGCGCCAAATACGGTAAGCAGGCTTGACTGTACCGGGCTTTGATAGTAGGGATCGGCGCGCCAGTTTTCAACGTTTGAAAAATTCAGGTTAATGTCCTTGTCGCCATTGATTACAAGTGTGGGCAGTGACATAGATGTGTAGTTGATCCCTTTTAATATAGGATAATGGTTTAGGGCAAAATCACCGTTTAGGCCTTCGGGACCGCCGGGTGCCCCTATCATTACCAGGGCTTTTAGCCTTGTTTCGGCCAAGTTTATTGTTTCACCCGTTACAGTATCGGTAACTTCTGCGCCGGCAAGCATTCCTACAGTCAGTGCACCAAGGGAATGGCCAATAGCCGATACCTGTGATTTGTCGGCGCGGTTCTCCAGGCCCGGAACTCTGGCCAGGATATGGTCCAGGTTGTCCAGGATAAAATGGATGTCTTTGGCCCTTGATTTCAAAAACAAACCTCCTTCAGGGCCTGTAGTGTCCAGACCCAAAAGCTTGGCATCAGGGTGGGTGGGCTGAATTACAATAAAGCCTTTGGAAGAGAAGAACTCGGTGAGAGGCGCCAATCCCCTTAATGAGGAAAGATAAGTCGAGGCGCCATGCCCATGTGACAGGATTACTATAGGAAGATTGTTTCCGCTGGCAGGTGCCGATATCTTTACATGCATGTCTGCCGGTCTGCCAGAAACCGGCATTACAATGGGGCTGTACGTAATAACGGGATTGGTGCTGAGTCCGATAACTGAGATTTGATCTTGATTTTTCATCGTATAAATGTTTTAGTTTAACAATACACAAAGGTTGATAGATTACGGTCGCCGCACGTAGCCAAATTGAGGGCTTGCGTAGTCAAAATGAGAATGGACCTTTAGACAATTCAAGCTGGTTTCAATCTGTTATAAAATAAAAGGAGAAGCTAAATCCAACTTGGAATTAGCTTCTCTTTTTAACGCTGGTAATCTTAAATACCAGACAACTAATTAAAGGAATGCCTGAAATCGACAGGGGACAGTTTGGTCTTGGTCTTAAAGAGTTTGCTAAAAGATTGCGGATGCTCAAAACCCAGCTGATAGGCAATTTCTGAAATCGTTAGATCTGTACCGGACAATAACTCCTTGGCCTTTTGGATCATCTTAGTATGGATGTGCTGCTGGGCATTCTGGCCTGTTAGCAAGCGCAGCATATCGCTGAGATAGCTCGGTGACAAGTGTAGAAGCCCTGCAATATAATGAACTGTTGGGATACCCTCAGTAGCTGTTCTTTGATTTTTAAAGTAATCCTCCAGTATGTCTTCAAGCTTTTCGAGCAAACTATTATTTACTGCTTTTCTTGTAATGAACTGGCGTTTATAGAAACGGTTACAGTAATTGAGTAATAATTCGAGCTGTGAAATAATTACATCCTGGCTGAAATCGTCAATTCGGCTTTCCAGTTCCTCGAGAATGATGCCAAAAATAGAAAGGATGGTAGTTTTTTCCCTGTCCGATAAATGTAATGCCTCATTGGCCGAATACGAAAAATAGCCATAGTCCTTTATCTTTCTTGCCAAAGGGTAGGATAATAAAAAATCAGGATGGATCAGCAGTACATAGCCGGACTTTTTAGTTTCATCCGGGCTTTCAAACAACTGGTTTGGGGCCGTAAAAATCAAACCGCCCTCACTGAAGTCATAATGATTCTGACCATACCGAACCTGGGACGCCATATTGGTTTTGTAAGCAATTTTATAGTAATTGAGCACCATCATTTCAGGCAGCGCGTCCGGCAATACATTTACATCATCAAGATTGATCATGCTTATCATCGGGTGTAATGGCTTTGGCAGCCCAAGAGCCCTGTGGAAGTCATGGAGGGAGTCAATTTTTCGGTGGGTAGTTTCTTGCTTTTTCATCGCTTAAATTTAAATAAAATTAATTAATAACAGATACGGTGAATCTATTGTTTCTCCAGCCATTTTTTAAATAAAGCAGTATACAGCGGCATTATCACATAGGTCATCAGAGGAACCAGGATTGCTGAGAGTATTAGTGTACGGAAGAGTAATGGGACCTGCATCAATACATCATCAAAAAAATAGGACACGATGTTCATTACCGGATAAATAGCCAGCCAGGATAAAAATGCTGTTTTGTGTGTTAAAATATTTTTCATTTCTTAAAATTTTATACTGCAAATGTCATTAACTGATTTTTGCAGCATGAAGTGTAAATGAGGAATTTGTTAGCCAAAATGATGGTAACGCAGGGGTAACCGCATTGCGCAAAAATTGAATATATAAAAACGACTCATCGAACGTAAAAAATTCAGGCCATCAACAGCTACTATAACGGATTTGGGCAATAATTTTAATGTGAAGCTGGTTTTGTATGTGGAATGATTTTGGGCAATTCCAAAAATCGAGCTTAATTTAATCACAAACCAACTGTAATACCGGAACGTTGTGCGATACTCCCCTAGCCCTGATTGCTTCGCCAGTTCGCTTCGCTCCTGTGCAGTGGAAATCCTTTTGTACCGGTGTTCGGCACAAAAGATTGGAGCGAATAGCGGGAAAAAGCTCCAAAAAGAAAGCATTAATTATAAACGACAATACTGATCACTCACATCAGATTCCGGTAACAATTCCTAAAACCCTAAAACCGTGTGCTTATTTTGTCCCATAATATTGCACTATTATTATTTTTAAATACCTTGCACTGCCGCACTACAAAATTTAAAGATGCGAATTGTGTAATAACATACCGGAAGGCTGTAACTGCAATGGGTCAGCAAACTACACCTTTGACCTTATAAGATGCCCATCCTTTTTACCCCACAGCGGTAAAAACAAGCCAAAAAGCGCCTTACTGCCCTTTAAATAAACAAGTAAACATAAAATGGAAGATTATGTTTATGGACACCCCGCCTGATGCATTTTTTGTATTGGGCGGGTTTTTTTTCCAGATCGCAGCCTTTAAGGCAAATGTCAGACAGCGCTTCAATACCAGGTATAGGCCAAGGTGGATCCAGGAAGAAATTCAGCAGACAGATTCAAATCACTTTCAATATTGCAGTATCTTTGCAGCAATTTCAGGAACATTAAAAACAGCCTGATCGTAGCGAGAGAACCGGATAATACTACTAGCTGAAAAGGGCATGAAAAAGTTTGAAATAAAAAAAATAGACCGTGACAGCTGGATGGTTTCCCATAATGAACTGCCAAAATTTATCTGCCGCTTTGAAGACAGGAAATTCAATTACAGCCGCACCATCACAGGGCTTCCAGATCCTACTGGCGACCCCAGGGAAATCCGGCTGCTTGAGAAAATGGAAAAATGGCTCAGGCAGTACCATAAGGAGAAAGTAAATGGATAACCTTTATTCCCGGCCCTACAGAATTAAATACGTGTATTATAATTACCAGCTGTATTTTAAAATCAGTCTGGCATTAAACGGGGTTCCGGCGGTAAAATGAATTTCTTCCACAGGATCGGTTTCATTGGCCAATCTCGTCTCGGTCAAAAACTGCGTTTCTTTCCATTTTGTATCGAAAATATTGTCAATATTAATACCCACAGTAATCTTTTTAATTTGATAATTTACCGAAAAATCAGTGATGCAATATCCCTTTGCCAGTACCGAATTGTCTTCATTTGCCGGGCGGTCCCCTAAAAACCGTGTTCGCAGGCTTCCTGAAAAACCATGCAGTTCCTTTACCGATAGTCCGCTTGTCAGGGTATGAACGGGAGCCAGCGGCAGATAATTCTCCCCTTTTGGCTCATCGATAGAGCGTGCATGTGTATAGGTATAATCCGTGTTCCAAAACAGCCAGTTTGTAAATTGGTACCTAAAACCAAAATCAAAACCTTTTCGGTGTGTTTTCCCGCCCCGTTCCACAACAGCCTCGTCACCCACATAGACAAATTCTTGGGCCAGGTATAAATACCAAACAGCAGAATTTATAATCATCCTTGGAAAAGGCTTCCAGTTAACTCCAAGATCTGCCCCGTAGGTTTCCGGAAGGATTTTCTCGCCTTTTTGCACCACCACACGGGTATCATTGCTGTGAAAGCCCTTTCCGAGCTTCAGAAAATATTGCAGGGTTTTATTCTGGGTATATAAAAAACTCAGTTTCGGGCTGACAATAGCCTTCGTTTGCGTCTGATTAGTGTAAGCTGTTGTCAGCTGATCTTCATATCCAAATTTAAAATAATCCAGACGCACACCTGAACTTACCAGCCATTTCCCGGATGTAAAATCAAAACTGGAGTAAGCAAAAAGATTGCTCTGGTTTACATCGCCTAAACTCAAGTACTCCAGTACCGTTTTTCGGTTTAAGGTGTGGGATAATTCGACGTCTTTGTTATTGTCGTTTCTGAGTCCCGCGCCCAATTTAAAGAGCCAGTTATCACTCAGCTTGTTATTATACTCAGACTGAAAGCCTATGATGGTCCTGTTTTCTTTTTGCTTGATCTGATCCCCATTAACAGGATCATTTAGAAAAAAAGTAAAGTTTGAGTATAGTTCAAAATCATATTTGCTTAAATACGCATTGTTTTTGATGTGAGAATGATCATCAATTTTGGAATCATACTGCAGGTTAAAATTGGTCCTTGCGGTATTCCCGCCTTCGTTTGGGTCAATAGCGCCAAAATGTGAAATCGTCCCATCCTTTACGGTCCTGTCGGGAATCTGTCCGCTGGCATCCCACTGGCTTGTAAAATGAGATAAGGAAACGGCCATCTTATCGCCGTTACTCGTTTTGGCTGAATATTTTGCAAATAAATTGATCCGGTTAAAGTTTTGAGGCACATCAAAATAGCCATCGGTCATCATATATTCCCCTGCAAAATAAGCAGACTGGTTCTCGGTATGAAGCAGATTAAACAATGCCACAGTCCGGAAGGTATCAAACTGGCCCGCTTCAAATGAAACGGCGCTCGTGCTTAAAGCCTCTTTGGTAGTAAAACCAATATATCCGGCTGTTGTAAAATCACCCTTTTCTGCAAAATAGGACCCTTTGTCAAAATCAATTTTATCGACAGTTTCCGGAATCACAAAATGTAGATCGGCATACCCCTGCCCGTGGGCGTGGGAAACCATATTCACGGGCATTCCATCAACCGAAACATTGATGTCGGTTCCATGGTCACAGTCAAAACCGCGAAGGAAAATCTGTTCGGCTTTCCCGCCCCCCGCATGCTGGCCGATAAACAGGCCCGGCACCTTTCGCATTAAATCCTGCGAATTTGAAACCGGCTGGATTTCCAAATCTATCCTGGAAATGGTATTTAAATATTTCAGGTTGTTGGTAATGGTAACTTCCTCTAATAAAAAAGGTTTTTCTTCAAGAGAAACCCAAAGTGTTTCAGTATCCGAAACCTTTATTTTTTGGTAATATACCCTCGTTTTGTTATTTCAAGGCTGTCTTGAGTTTTAGTGTTTTCCAGAATAAACTTTGCATTACTATCACTATGGGCATGGTTTTTCGAAGAGAAATTATAAACCATTACATCACTCAGTGCTTTTCCGTCTGCAGTGGTTATAACCCCGCTTACCGATTGTGCTTTTGCAGAAAATGACAAAATAAAAACAATAAAAACCAAAGATAATCTCATAAAATACAGGCAATAATTTCAAAATGCCAAAAATAGCCAAATAATAAAATTAATTGTCATTTATTTTATTGAAGATTAAATAGAAAAATGTTCTAAAATTTCCGCTCTTTAAATGTTGTCAAAAGTTTACTGGATTATTAATTAGAAAAACAGCAATTGGGTTTCAATGTGGAGTTCTCCAAGGCAAAACAGGGCTGCTCAGCATCCCTAGCCCCGCTATCCGTTCCAATCTTTTGTGCCGGTGTTCGGCACAAAAGATTGGAACGGATAGCGGGAAAAAGCTCCTAAAAAATAGCATTAGTAAAAGTCACTTTATGACCTGCCTAAACTAAAAAAAATAACCCAAAAACTAAACCAAAAGAAACTTTTTATTTCCTTCATCAGCCCCCACAAGATTCATCGAAAGCACCTCTTCAAGCAGGGATTTGAGCCTATCAAAACAGCTGGGTTTTACCGCATAGAAAGTAGCGCCGAGCTCTGATGCCCTGAGGATATTCTCCGGATCACTGCTGGTGGAAAGCATCACAATGTTCACATCTTTAAGACCTCCCTCAAAACTTCTTATCTCCTTTAGGCATTCCAGTCCTGATTTGCCGGGCATATTGATATCCAGGAAAATAAACTGGGGAAGATCAGAACCTGCAAGCGCGAGAAGTTCATCCATTAAATGCATGCCATCGGGGGCCTGTCTTAGGATAAGATCGGGGTCAATTTCACTTACCGCATCAGCAAAGAACTCCCTGTCATCGCTGTCGTCATCGGCCTGGTAAATAAACCTGTGGGAATTGTAATTTTCAAATGCCATTCTACTAAAATTTACATTAACTGGTAATATAGAAAGCTGCTTTGGATAAACAATATTCCAAAGTAAAGGTCATGCTATTTTAAAACTGCAAAATGATATCCTGATTTGATAAGGGGAATGTAAAGTTAATCCATAATTCAGAAAAAACACATTAAAAAAATTCTTTTTTACATTTTCTTAATCTGCATTTCTTTTCGAGTTTTCAATATTTACAGGCTATTGCCCTATAAGAAAAAACGCACCATATAAATTTGTTATAAATTAGAACATACAAGCTATTAAATAATGTTACGATCTGTAATAATTTTGTCATGTATAAAATGAGAAGACTATGCAAAGGGCAGTTGTGCACATCGATATGAATACGTTTTTCGTGTCCTGCGAAAGACTGACCAATTCGGAACTCGAAGGGATACCACTCATTATCGGGGGCGGTGAAAGGGGTGTTGTGGCCTCGTGTTCCTACGAAGCGCGAAGGTTTGGGGTACGATCGGCCATGCCCATTCACCTGGCCATGAAGCTTTGCCCACAGGCCAAAATCATGAAAGGCGACATGGAACTCTATTCCAGGCTATCCCATGACATTACCGAGATCATTCAGGAAAAAGCGCCGGTGGTGGAGAAAGCCAGTATCGATGAATTTTATCTGGATATTACCGGCATGGACAAGTTCCATGGCAGCTACAAATGGACAGACGAGCTTGCGCAGACCATCACAAAAGAGACCGGCCTTCCCCTCACCTTTGCCTTATCAGTAAACAAAACCGTATCGAAAATCGGAACCGGCGAAGGCAAACAAAAACAGAACCTCGAAATACCCGAGCATCTGGTCCAGTCTTTTTTAAATCCCCTGTCCATACGAAAAATCCCCATGGTTGGGGACAAAACCTTCCAGCTGCTCTCAAGGATTGGGATCCGCAGGATAGAAACGCTTTCCCAGATGCCAGCCGAAGCGCTTCAGCGGATGATTGGCAAAAACGGTCTGGAGCTATGGAAAAAAGCCAACGGCATTGACAACAATCCGGTGGAACCCTACACGGAGCGGAAATCCATCTCTACCGAGCATACTTTTGGGCAGGACACCATTGATATGGACAAACTCAAAAGGGTGATACTGGGAATGGTGGAAAAACTGGCTTTTCAGCTAAGATCCGAGCAGTGGCTCACATCCACTGTTACCATCAAGATCCGTTATGCCAACTTTGATACCGAGACCAAGCAGTCCCGCGTGCAGTATACCTCGGCCGATCATATCCTGACCCAGACCGCTGTTGATCTGTTTGAAAAGCTCTACCAGCGAAGAATGCGCCTGCGCCTTATCGGGGTACGGTTCAGCGGGCTTGTGCGCGGTACCTATCAGATCGATCTTTTCGAGGATACCCAGGAAATGCTCTCGCTTTATCAGGCCATGGACCGGATGAAGACTAGATATGGCTTTGACGCGGTGATGCGCTGCGCCGGGGCATCCTTTAAACCCAACAATAAAAATGAAATTTTAAAACGCAAGTCCGATAAATAAACCCGAGCCCATGTATCTCAACTGTCATTCCTTCCATTCCCTGCGCTACGGCACAATTCCACTACCGGAATTGATCAGCCATGCTGCCGCCTGTGGCGTAAAGGCCATGGCCCTCACTGACATTAATACGGTGACCGGGATCTATGATTTTATAAAAGGATGCCAGAGCGTTGGAATCAAACCCATTGTGGGAATGGAATTTCGGTCCGAAAATAAGCTGCGCTACATCGGCCTTGCTAAAAATGCATCGGGTCTTGCCGAGATGAACCGTTTTCTGACCGGTCATAATTTTGAAAAAACACCCCTGCCCCTCTGTGCTCCTGATCTTGAGGATGTTTTTGTCATTTATCCTTTGGAGAACGCGCCGGATCTGTTAAGAGAAAATGAATACATCGGCATTCGTCCCGAAGAGCTTCCAAAACTGGTGCTTTCTGATTGGAAAAACAGGCAGGACAAAATGGTCGTACTCCAGCCGGTGACCTTTCGTACCACAAAGGAATATCAGCTGCACAAGGTGCTTCGAGCCATTGACCTGAATGTTATTTTATCGAAACTCTCCCCTTCAGATTACTGCCGCAGTTCAGAGGTGATGGTGGATGTTAAAAGGATCCAGTGCTGCTACTCAAATTATCCGGGGATTATAGCCAACACGGAAAAAATCATCAGCGAGTGTCATTTTGAATTTGATTTCAAAACGCCAAAAAACAAGAAGTTTTATACCAATAACAGAAAGGACGATATGAATCTTCTCACCACACTGGCCAAAAAAGGACTGGAGTGGCGCTATGGCACAAATAACGCCCAGGCCAAATCCCGCATGTTCAAGGAACTCAAGGTAATTGACCAGCTCGAGTTCAGCGGTTACTTTCTCATTACATGGGACATCATCAGGTTCAGCAATTCACAGGGGTTCCTGCACATAGGACGCGGCAGCGGGGCCAACAGCATCATTGCCTACTGCCTGGGCATTACCGATATCTGTCCGCTCGAACTGGACCTGTATTTTGAGCGGTTTTTGAACCTGAACCGCAAAAGCCCGCCGGATTTTGATATTGACTGGTCCTGGAAGGAGCGAGACACGATCCTGGAATACATTTTCTCGCGTTATGGCTATGATCATGTGGCTTTTTGCGGCACCAATGTAGAATTCAAGTATAAATCCATATTTCGTGAAGTGGGTAAAGTTTTCGGGCTTCCCAAGGAAGAGCTCGATATCCTTACCAAAAACCCCATGGAGCTGCACCCTACAAACAAGGTGGTGCGCGAGGTACAGCAGTACGGCATGCTGCTGGAGAAATATCCCAACCAGCGAAGCATGCATTCCTGTGGGATCCTGATCTCCGAGGGCCCCATAACCAATTACACGCCCCTGGAAATGCCCCCTAAGGGTTTTCCCATTGCGCTTTTTGACATGCATATAGCCGAGGACATCGGCCTTGAAAAATTCGATATCCTGAGCCAAAGGGGTATTGGCCATATTGACGACAGCGTAAAGCTTATTGAGAAAAACCGCGGTATCCGCCTTAATATACGCGATACCTCCATTTCAAAAAACGAGACCAGCTGCAATGAATTTCTGGGTATTGGACGCACCATAGGCTGCTTTTACATTGAAAGCCCGGCCATGAGGGGATTATTGCGCCGCCTGAAATGCAACAATTATAAAACCCTGGTAGCAGCCTCCTCCATTATACGCCCGGGTGTTGCCCAAAGCGGCATGATGAAAGAGTATATTTTTCGCCATAACCATCCCGATCAGTTCGAATATTTCCATCCTGTGTTCCAGGAGCAGCTTGGCGAAACGTACGGGATTATGGTCTATCAGGAGGATGTAATTAAAATCGCCCTTCACTACGGCGGGCTGCCCGCAGCGGATGGGGATATCCTGCGCCGTGCCATGTCAGGCAAAGGGCGCTCCAAGGAAGCGCTCCAAAAGGTAAAGGATAATTTCTTTGCTTCCTGTACCGCGCAGGGACATCCCGAGAAACTCAGCGAGGAAATCTACCGCCAGATCGAATCCTTTGCCGGATACTCGTTCTGCAAGGCCCACTCAGCATCGTACGCTGTAGAGAGCTACCAGAGCCTTTACCTGAAAGTGCACTACCCAATAGAATTTATGGTAGCGGTCATCAACAACCAGGGCGGATTTTACCGGACGGAGGTATACGTGCATGAGGCAAGGATGTCAGGGGCTGAGATTCACAATCCATGCGTGAACAAAAGCGAGCTGGAAACCACGCTCTACGGAACCGATGTATATCTGGGATTTATGCACCTGAAAAGCCTTGATGAACAGACCGCCCGGCTGATCCAGTCCGAGCGCGAAAAAAATGGCCCGTACCTCACGCTCGAAGATTTTATCAACCGCATCCCTATCGGCATTGAGACCCTGCAGATTTTGATTTTTATAGGCGCTTTCCGGTTTACGGGAAAAACAAAAAATCAGCTGCTGGTCATCGCCCGACTGATCCTTGTCAATTTCAAGCCCGAGAACCGCGGACTTTTGCTCCTTCAGGAGCCCGTCAGGGAATTTGTACTTCCTGAGCTGGCGCGTTCTGAATTTGAGGATGCCTTTGACGAGATAGAGCTTTTGAGCTTTCCTGTTTCCTGCTCGCCTTTTGATCTTTTGCAGACCAAATTCCGTGGTGATGTAATGGCAAGGGATCTGCTCAAACATCATAAAAAAACAGTCCGCATGCTGGCCTACCTGATCTCACGCAAACATGTTCCCACCAAGATGGGCGCCATGTTTTTCGGTACCTGGATTGACGCGGAAGGCGAGCTGTTTGATACGGCCCATTTCACGGGAAGCCTCAAGGAATATCCCTTTCAGGGCGGTGGCTGTTACCTGCTTTTGGGCCATGTGGAGGTGGATTACCACTTCCCTACCATTACGGTAACCAAAATGTCCAAGATGCCTTTTGTTGCCGATCCAAGGTATTCGAACTCTGATGAGCGGCAGTTCAAGGCGCACGAACAACTGCGTGAGGACGTCAGCATGACCGACCGCCAGCCCTACCCGCAGGAACATGAAATCAACCTGCCAAGGCTTAAGATGAGCAATTAAGAATGCTTTTATTTGATTGTCGGGTCATGGTTGAAAAAGATGTACAATTTAAAACTTATGAAAATGATGCTATTTGATGACACCGAAATTTTTTCATCAGGTAAAGGCGGACAAAGAACCTTTGACGTCCCTGATGCGGACCTGATGCTGATCGATAATTTTTTCAGCAAGGAAGAGTCCGACTATTACTATAACTTTTTATACCATACCACACAGTGGAGGGAATATGAAATGCCCATGTACGACAAAGTGGTCACCGCCCCAAGAATGATTTCCTGGTATGGGGAGACCAGAAGACCCGAAAGAAAGTCGAATCCCGACTGGCCTACAGCACTGCTTCAGATCAGGGAACGTGTGGAGCAGCATACCGGTATTGCATTCAATGCCGTGCTGCTGAACCTCTACAGGGACGGCACTGACGGTGTTGGCTGGCACAGCGACAAAACCACCAGCACCAACAAGGACATGAACATCGCCTCGGTTACCTTTGGCGAAACACGCCTTTTCCGTCTGCGCCATAAAACCCTAAAGCACATCCCCCAGATTGAAATCCCGCTGCATCACGGCACTTTTCTGCTGATGGCCGGACATACCAACACCTATTGGGAACATCAGGTGCCCAAAACAGCCCGGGAAGTGCTGCCAAGGATCAACCTTACTTTTCGTCAGGTGAGATAAAAGAAACTGATCCATTTTCAAATGAATTATCTCCATGTATCATTGCAATCCTATAAAAATCAGCGTTTTTCCTGTAACAGGATCCCTGCACTGTTATGGTAACTTTAAATAAACTATTAAATTTAAAATCATGGATGATAAATCAAAAACAGGAAAAGCAGATGATTCGCAGATTAACATTAACGAATCATACGAGGTACAGTACTGGTCTGAAAAGTTCAATGTGCCGACAGAAACATTAAAAAGTGCCGTGAGAGCCGCAGGTACCAGAGTGGATGACGTCAGGGATTATCTGGCAGAAAACAACTAATCATGCCGTGTTACAACGGGGATTATCCCCCATCTTATAAAAACCAGCCCTCCGAGGTAAGGGAAAAGGCTGTCGAGATCGCCAATGCCCTGCTTCAGGACGGCATGGAAGAAGGAGCTGCCATAGCCACCGGTCTTAAACAGGCCCGCGAACTATTGGAGAATCATGGAGAAAAAAACTAAAAAGCTGAAAATCATGGAAACGAATAAAAACAAATCCGAAAACGATCAGGAAAACACAAATCAGAATGCAAACAGCGCCTACAGCGGTTCGGGAAACATACAACCCGGTGCGGGAACAGGAGAAGCCGGCCGCCTGAATGACTACGAGGAGGATGACCTGGATGATGCAGACAAAAAAAACAATCCTGAGGGGAAAAGCATTGCCGAGGCCACAGATCCTTCCAAGCTGTCGGATATTTAACAGTGTAGGATCATAATGACACTCGTGGATCCTGAAAAGAATTTAGTATTTTTATGGTAAATTCTTTTCAGGATTTTTGATTTTATCCCAAGGTGCAAATGCGCCTGATACATTTCAAAAACAATATTTGCCCAAACATAAAAAATACAATGACCGATCCGATTCTAGAGAACCTAAACCAAAAACAGCTTCAGGCGGTAAAAACTACCGAAGGGTTTGTGCGCGTGATTGCCGGGGCCGGATCAGGAAAAACAAAAGCGCTGACCTCAAGGTTTGCCTATATCGTGGACAGGCTCGGGATCAATTCCTCCAATATCCTTTGCGTGACCTTTACCAACAAGGCAGCACAGGAAATGAAAAAAAGGGTAAAAATGCTCATTGGAGATATCTATGATGTGAGCCTTATCACTACCTATCACGGTTTTTGCGTGCGTTTTCTCCGCGAGGAAATCAACAAGATACAGTATCCCAAAAATTTTATTATACTCGATGCGGAAGATCAAAAGACCATTTTGCGCGAAGTGTTTAATGAACTGGACATCAACTCCAAAAACCTGACTTTCAAACAGGTCCTGCAGTTCATTTCCAAATCAAAAGGTACCTCGGATTATTTAAGCTACATTCTGGCCAATAAAAGTTTTGAGGACGAAAAGACCGAGAACTTATCGCTGAGGGTCTTCCATAAATATCTGGATAAACAGAAGCGGAACTATGCCCTGGACTTTGACGACCTGATACATTTCACCGTTTATATACTGAATACTTATAATGAGGTACTTGTAAAATGGCAGCAAAACATGCATTACATACAGGTTGATGAGGCGCAGGACAGCTCGGACAGTCAGTTTGAGCTTGTGGAGATGCTCTCGCGCATCCATCAGAATTTATTTGTAGTGGGCGATCCGGACCAGACCATTTACGAATGGCGTGGTGCCAAACCCGAGTACCTGGTGGATTTTGACAAGATGTTTCCAAACTGCGAGACGATCATCATGAACCAGAATTACCGCTCTACGCCCAACATCCTGAAAGTTGGAAACCATATTATCAAGAACAACAAAATAAGGGTCGACAAGGATATGATTACCGAGAGGCCCGAAGGAGTTGAAGTGGTCCATTTTCACGGCAAAAATGATTTTGAGGAATCACTTTGGGTAGCCTCGGAAATCAAGGAGATCCTTAAAACCGAAAAGGCAAAGTATTCCGATATCACCATACTATATCGTGCCAATCATATTTCCAAGAACATCGAACAATCCCTGATCAAGGAGAATATTCCCTACACCATTTTTGGCGGTGTCAAATTCTTTGAAAGAAAGGAAATAAAGGATGTCCTGTCCCTTTTACGCCTTATTGTAACGGGCGATAATATATCGTTCCTTCGTATGTTCAACCATCCCTCCCGCGGCCTTGGCAAGAAGTTTATAGAACGCCTGAGTTATCTGGGACGAGAGCAAAACCTTTCGCTTCTTCGAGCACTTGAACAAAATAGCACCGATAAGGAATTGGCTAAAAAAGGAGCGGCTGAATTTCTGGATTTGATAGACAATCTACAAGAGCTTGCCAAAACAAAATCCATATCGGATTTGGTCAAAGAGATACTCGAGAGAAGCGGACTGGCCGCGTTGTACCGAAAAGACGGTGATGAGGACCGACTGGAAAACATCAAGGAACTTGTGAGTTCCATGCTCCTGCTTGAAAAGGAAAATAAAGAGCCCATCAACGTGGAAGAGTACCTGCAGGAAATTGCGCTGTTCACCGATTTGGATACCCATAATGAAAATCAGGATAAGGTAAAACTAATGACCATCCACATTTCAAAAGGACTCGAATTCCCCTATGTTTTCCTTTGCGGTTTTACAGAAGGTGTCCTTCCAAGCGCACTCTCGATCAAAGAGAGAAGAAGCCGCGCGATTGAAGAAGAAAGAAGGCTTACCTATGTGGCGGTAACCCGCGCCGAGAAAAGATTTTACATCACCGACTCCGAAGGGTATAATTTTACCACGGGGCTCCAAAAATATCCATCGCGTTTTCTCTTTGAAATCAGCGAGGAATTTTACATCCGTAAAGGAAAGCTTAGCCCGGAAATCCTTCAGGCCTCTCAAGTACCGGTTAGAAATTTGGGTGCAGAAAACAAAGAACTTTTTGCGGTCGGGGATTTGGTCCTGCATGAGGTATTTAAAAAAGGGAGAATCAAGGCAGTCAACCCGGATAAAAACCAGTATACAATCGACTTTTTTGAAATTAGCAAAGAAAAACCAATAGACTTTAATTTCCGCTTCCTGCAAAAAATAAGTGATAATACCATTTCAGGATCAAATGCAAATAGTGATGCAGATTCTGCCATTGACTTAAAATCTCATTTGAAGTCCCAGGAAAATCCCTTTGACAAAAATGACAATGCTTGGCCAGATCCTTTTTCTGAGACGCTGTCTGAAGATGAAAAGGCAGTTCCATCTAAAGAATTCACTGAAAACGACACTGATACTTCTAGGAATAAGGATAAAAAATGGTGGAAGTTCTAAAAGTAAATTTTCTATCGATAACTTGTTCCTTTAAAGCTCTGGCCAGCTGCGCCGGTTATTGGTATACTGACAAAACGGGCTCCTCAGGAGCCCTAGCCCTGATAGAAGTGAAAATCCTTTTGTGTCCGCCGCGGCGGACACAAAAGATTGCAACGAATAGCGGGAAAAGCTCCTGAAAACCACTATTAAATAGCCCCTGAATAACTACTTGAAAATAGATATGCTGTCCTCAAGCTGTTCCCTTGCAATAAATGCTGTAATAAATTCACGTACTTCACTGTCAGTCCCACTCTCAATATCAAAAGAATTGATATGAAACTCCTCATCCTGATCCAAAATATGTATGATCTCGGTGTAGCCCTTTGAGATCAGGCTTCCTTTTAATTTGATAATGTTCGACTGCTGCCTGCCGTCCAGCTCTTTTCGAACCTTCAGTTTCATCCCCTTTTCCATTGCAATTATTTTAAATAATACTCGTGCTGTTCGGCATCAAAAATAAAATTATTTACTGAATTCTAATTCGGTATTCTATAAAATAAATCGATACTGTCATTCATTAGTTTTCAGGATTCTCCATCCTGCCGATGATTTTATTCACTTCCTCTTCTGTGTTTTTAAGCTTGGCCTGGCAGAACTCAATAAGCTCCGAGGCCCTTTTGACTTTTGCAGCCAACACGTCAACTGATATTTCTTCGCTTTCTATTTCTTTTGAAATGGCTGTCAACTCGGACTTTGCCGCCTCATAGGTCAGTTTCTCTTCCATTATATTGTATTTTTTCTTTAACAATGCTTTTAAGTTTAGCATCTTTCAGTATCAATTCTATCTCGTGGCCAGCCTCTATATTCTCAGCGCTGCTGATAATTTTATCGTGAACCTTCACAATTGCGTACCCTTTGCGAAGGATATTCTGCGGGGACATCATCCGGATGCTTTTCTGGTGGTATTCCAAAGTGAGCTTCTCATGGCGAAGATAATCACTCGCCGCATTTTGTATGCTATTTTTTATATTCCAAAAATCATTTTTCTGTTGCTGAAAAAGCATTCTCGGACTCTGCGCCAGCTGCTGTGCAGCAAGGATTAGATTCTTTTGGTGTGTGTACAAAACTTCCCTTGAACTGCTTGTAATCTGATGATTGGTTCGAGTCAGCTCCTCCCCGTGCAGCTGTATAAGTTCCCTTGCATTACGGGAAATGGCGTTTTTAAGCTCATTTAATTCTTTGTAATGGGCGTGAAAAACCTGCTGTGATTTGATGACAATATTTTGCTGGAGCGCGAGTATCCCAAGCTCAAAACTTCGGTTATGGGCAATGATAAACTCAGCGGCCTTGGTGGGTGTCTTGGTATGGGTATGGGCCATCAGGTCCGCTATACTGACATTTTTCTGGTGTCCGATCCCGGTTATCACCGGAATGGGAAACTTAGCCACTGCCCTTCCGATATTGTAGTTGTCAAAGATCAAAAAATCAGACTGGGACCCGCCGCCCCTGTTAATCACAACGGCATCATATGGAATTCCGGTATTATAAATCTCGATGAGTTTATTCAAGAACAGTTTTGCATTGTTATCTCCCTGTACAACGGTATAATAATCATCAATCTGGAAAACATACCCAAAATCATTATGCAGCATGGTGTGGCGGAAATCCTCATTCCCTGCCGAGCTGCTCGACGAGATTACAGCCACTCTCTGAATTACTGCCGGAAGTTTAAGCCGGTTGTTAAACGTCAAATAACCATCCCCCACTTTCTGGATATAATCATTTTCTTTCACCAGACGCTCCAGGGTAGCATTGCGCTGCTGCTCGAGTATGCCCAGCATAAAATTACTGTCGATATCCAGCACGCTCACAGACAAACCGTATAAGGGATGATAATCCACGCTCACCTGAACCAGAACATGCAGGTTATTGGTAAAGGCCTGTCCTGTGTTCTTTTCAAACTCCTCAATACGACCGGCTCCCCCGCCCCACGACTTGCCAAGCATTTTGGCTGTGATCGTATTGCCGTTCTGCGCCTTCTCCACCAGCTCAAAATAATGGATCTTTTTATCTGCCTTATAGGAATGATTGGTGATATCGGCCAGTACCCAGAAACGCTGCCCTTCAAAACGCGAACTAATCGTATCGTGGATCATGTCATTAAGTACTGAGAGCCTGATATACTGCTGGGGTTCCATTGATCGGGATTTCATGTGTATGGCTAAACCACTATAGTTATTTTACGTAATTTGGTGAAACGCAACTTTGCCAATATTCTACAATATTTTTGATCATTACCACCATTTGATTGAAATCAAACGGTTTTATAAAAAATCCCTGAACCGATTTTGAGTACGCTTCCACTACATGCTGCTGTTCTGCAGCTGTCGAAAAAAACAGAAACGGAATAGATTTCATCCTTAGGTCTTCATTTTCATGAACTTTAGACCGAAGTTCGATTCCATTTAATTTTGGCATATTTATATCAGAGAAAATTATAAAGGGCTCAATGCTTGTTTCTGTAAGATATTGGAGGGCCTGTTCGCCATCTGCGAAAAAAATTATTTCATTTGGATATTGAAGTTTATCAAATGCCTGACCTAAAAATTCCTGGTCATCGATGTCGTCTTCTATAATTACTATAGGCCCTCTCTTGTTCATATTCTTTATTATTAATCTTTGAATGCAAGATAATAAAAAAATTAATTGTTAGTGGATTCATAAAATGTATCGAAAACTAATATTTCAACTCATTGGTGAGAGCAGCGCTTTCTGGCAATTATCCCAGAAAAACCCACTATTATACAAAATTAAGGAAACGCTGTGGAAAAGCGTAATGGCTTGGACATTGCCGCACCTGGCAATAATGTTAGACGACCAATTATATAGGCAGAGAAATAACATTTTTTAAATTCCTCGTAATTGATTAACTTGGTGTAATGGGATATAAATAAATTTTCTCATTGAATATAAAAGAACTTTCAAATCTTCTACGCCTTATTATATGAATATCGATAACCAACAGGAACTCTATTTACTAGTCATGAATGCGCCGGTGGGCATCTGTGTTTTGGATGCCCAGACCCTTAAAGCGGAAATTGTAAATGACAGTTTCATAGCCGTGGCCGGAAAACCACGCGAAGCGATCCTTGGAAATTTTTACTGGGATACTTTCCCTGAAGCACGCCCACATTATGAAAGCGCACTCGCGGGTGTTATTTTAAAGGGAAGCCCTTACTCTAATAGCGAAGCCGAACGTAAGGTGATCAGGGGTGGTAAGGAAGAAACCGTTTATATAACTCTGGTTTATGCCCCGCTAAAAGATACTGCAGGAGAGGTGAAAAAAGTGGCCGTCTGGGTCACTGACAATACCCTGCAGGTGATCCAAAGGCAAAAAGTGGAAGAGAGCGAAAAATTTGCGCGTACTGTTTTTTATAATTCTCCCGTAGCGAAATTGGTATACACCGGGCCTGATATGGTTCTGCACCAGGCCAATGAAAAAATGCTTGAAATATTCGGCAAGGGCGATTCCATTATCGGAAAACCCATCATGGAAGCTGTACCCGAGATGAAAGAGACGCATTTGTTCGGTGCCTACCAGCACGTTTTGAAGACTGGTGAAATTCATACCCAAACGGCATCCCGCATTATGTTTATTAAGAATGGCTCGCCATATTACGGCTACTATGACTACACTTATAAACCATTATACGATGCAAAAGGCAATATCTATGGTGTTATCTGTACGGCTATTGACGTAACAGAAGAGGTAGTGGCGCGCAACAAACTGCAAGAGGCCGAACAAAACATGAGAGGCGCCGTTGAACTCGCCCAGCTTGGTACCTGGAGCATTGATGTGGCATCAAACGGACTGACCTACTCGGACCGCCTGATCGAATGGTTTGGGTATGACCCTGCCGCCCAGGATTATAATGAAGTTATACCGATCCTTTTGGAAGAAGACCAGCAAAGGGTCGCCAATGCCGTGGCATGGGGACTGAATCCTGAATCGGGAGGTTTGTATGATGAGACCTATACCATAATCCATCCCACTACAGAGAAAAAAAGAATATTGCATGCCCAGGGTAAAACTGTTTTTGATCCCGAGGGGAAACCTGTACGTATGAACGGCACAGCCCAGGATATTACCATCCAGATGGAACTGCAGGTGGAACTGGAAAACCAATTGCAGGAGCGTACCGAAGAGATCGCCGCTGTTATAGAGGAATTAAGGGCTACCAATGAAGAATTGGAAAACACCAACGTGCAGCTCATACATTCCAACGGGGAACTCGAGCAGTTTGCCTACATAGCCTCACATGACCTGCAGGAACCGCTTCGCAAAATCAGCACCTTTGTGCAGCTGCTCGAAGGTAAAATCACAGAACAGCTTGACGAAAAATCACAGGGATACATCAATAAAATAAAAGACGCCACCAGCCGTATGGGCAAACTGATCCGCGATGTGCTCGCCTACTCGGCCCTGCCGAAAGAGGATGCCACTTTCGTTGAAGTCAACCTTGAGGACACGGCCCGTAATGCGCTGGAAGATTATGATGTGGTAATGGAGCGTACGGGAGCCCAAGTGACATGGAACGAGCTGCCGGTCATCAAAGGCATTCCCCTGCAGATGTCCCAGCTGTTTTTCAATCTGATAGGCAACGCTTTAAAATTTATACGCCCTGATGTGCAGCCCAAAATTGATATTCACTGCAGTATTACCTCGCCCGAGGAGATCCGCTCGGTACATCTAAAGGAAGGGGTGGCTTATTATAAAATTCAATTCAGTGATAATGGCATCGGCATGAAACCTGCAGATACAGAGAAGATTTTCAATATATTTCAAAAACTGCACCGTAAAAGTGAATTTGCGGGCACGGGAATCGGCCTTGCCATGTGCAAGAAAATTGTCCAAAACCATAATGGGGAGATCGATGCCGGTCAAAGCAACGAAAATGGAGCCGTATTTAACGTTTACCTGCCCCAGAATATTTAACTAATGATAATCACAATTGGCCTTGCCGGCGTTTTTCAGCCCGACAGTAAAATCCTTCTGCGGAGGTCTTCGTTCAAAAGATGGAATTTCTAGCGGAAGTACCCTGCCCAAAAAATTATAAGTTCAAAAATTACATAGTATGTATTTCAGAGTGGCTGTGATAACTGGTCGTCTAAGTTCGCTATAGCGCTTATCTTTGTCTTCTAAATGATACACAATAACCGTTTTCCACTTCCACCAATACAATTGGATTAAAATTTACATTTCTCCAAAGGCAAAAATTGGGCCGCTGCCCATAGCCCCGATAGCAGTGGAAATCCTTTTGTGCCGGTGTTCGGCGCAAAAGATTGCAACGTATAGCGGGAAAAGCTCCTAAAAAATAGCATCATCAACCCCTCTAATCTAATCGCGTTTTGGATAACGAGAAATTAAAACTAGATTTAGATTTCATTTTAATGCTGATTTTAAGTACATAAAACAATCCAAATTAATCGTTTTTTCGTAAATTAGGTAAAAGCTATATTTATGGAAACATTACCACTATTTCATATACAAGTTTTGCAGCTCCTTGCCGGGAAATACAGCTCAGGATGCAGTTTGGAAGAAATGACCAGTTTTCTTGCTCCGGTCATTAATTCTCAAAAAGTCTCTGGCGGTGCTTTATGTTCTGGCAGGGAATTCGAGGCAACAGTGCTCGATGCCTTAATTGTTTTAAATGATAAGGGTCATATCTTTTTAAATTCAGGTACCGATAAAAGCTTCATCACCATTAAGGGGATGATGGCAATAAACAGTACGGTCTTGTGCAATTAATAGCTTGGTAAATCCTCAATGCAAAATTCAACCTTTTTACTTATTTTGGAATATACTTGCCCTTTAAAGCAAGCTTAACCGAACCAATTGTAACACCTAAAACTAAAATATTTGTAAAGCAGAAAATAACTAAGGCAAGCCCAGTAACAACTGAATCATTTGCTTTTAAAGCAAATAGGGATAACCCTTGCGATAAAGTGGCTATTCCAAAAGTATATGCCCAATAACCAGGAGCAAAAGCTTGTTCTCTCAACCACTTTAGTGCTAAAATTATGGAAACAAAAATAAACAAAGCATATCCCATAAGTGCATAAGTAACAGGTATGCTTGCATTTGTACCGGCCAAAACCTGATAGGCTACAAATAAAACAACGGCTGGCGCCATGTAAATTCCCATAAAATTTCTTGTTTTGACTCCAAGTCCGCCTACGGTTAACTGCTGTGTAATTACAGAATCCATTATCAACCAGGAAATACTGCCAATACCCAAGAGCATAAATCCATAATTAGTATAACCCAATAATCCCGCTGCAAGAGCATTTACCAGTATACTAGCTGTAAAGGTTAAGAATAATGATGGTGTTGTTTGCTCGCTTTGACGTTCTTGTGTCCACAATTTTGAAAGTCGAAAGGCACCATAAATAAGATTGAAAATTGAGCCAATCCAAAATAACGAGATAGCACTATTTTGACTGTAAGGATGAAGTGCCAATGCCATTAAAATAACCGACTCCGGGATCAGCGCTATAAAAGAGGATTGAACAGGATCATTGAATTCCAGCAGTGCCGCTTTTCTGTGCTGAATCCATTTATTACAATAAAGCGTTAACCACCATAAAAAAGAAAGTATTGCCAATCCTTCCAGAACTTCACCAAAATAAGCAGGCAAATTCCATAGAGCCGCTGCGTTTCTCCATGCGTTTCCTGTTTCGGCTAATCCTAAGGTCATTGCAAAAAATGATACCGGTGCTAGTGGTAATGTAACCTTCTGTTTCTGAAAACTTTGCTCGTGATTTTTTTGAATAATTTTGTCCATCATTAAAATATTTAAATTAACTTTGAGCAAAATTATACTGATTTTATAAATTTATAATAGTAATATTATACACTAATTTAGTAATATGGTGCGATGGCAAAAAATAATCTGTATCTTCCGTACGAAGTTGTTTTTAAGGAAATTGATGATTCACTGGCAACAGAAGTGGGCAATAATTTCTTTGAACTACTATATATAGTATCAGGAACCGGAATTCAGACTATAAATGAAAATAGGTTATCGTATCAGCCTGGTCATTTATTTTTGATAACGCCTGATGATATTCACGATTTAAAAATTGAAACCCATACTTCCGTTTTCATTTTACGTTTTACTGATATTTACATCAAAAACGGGCCGTTTACATCGAATAATCTATATAAGCTGGAATATATATTACAACACGCCAATCACCAGCCTGGCTGTATTCTAAAAAGAATAACAGACAAAAATCTTGTTCATCCGATTATTGATGCAATTCGGCATGAACATCATAATCCGACACTTTATAATACAGAACTTATTCAGTTATTGATTAATACTTTAATTGTAATTATTGCCCGAAATATTTCAGAATATTTGCCTGAAAATATTACTAAACAATCCGATGCAAAATCACATACAATGTTGCAATACATTCAGTCCAACATCTATGAACCTGAAAAACTAAGTGTAGCTGTAATGAGTGCGAAATTTGGAATTTCAGAAACCTATCTGGGACGGTATTTTAAAAAACAAGCCAACGAAACACTGCAGGATTACATCTCAAAATATAGAATAAAGCTTGTAGAGAACCGATTGATGTATAGTGATTTGCGAGTGGGTGAAATCGCCAGTGAACTTGGTTTTAATGACGAAAGTCATCTGAATAAAATCTTTAAAAAACACAAAGGTATTACTCCATCGTTATTTAGAAAAACCCCACAGAAGATTTAAACTTAATCAAATATTTAGTTATGATTTTTTATCTGAATGTTTTTCAAAATTACCGCAATTATTATAAGAAGTACTCCCAGCCATTGACCAACGGAAACATATTCATTTAGTAATAAATGGGCAAATAAGATCGCGACCGGAATTTCCAGGGATGTAAAAATTGCTCCCAATCCCATTCCCGTTAAAGGCATTCCTTTAGCAAATAATAAAGGTGGAAGAATAGTCCCGAAAAGTGCGACTAGAATACCCCAATTTAAGAGAATACTAAAAGAAAAACCTTGTAATAAAGAAGAACAGAATACCAGTAAAACTGTAATAAAGCCTCCGCTTACCATTAAAAAACTTCTTTTAATCGGCGGAAAACCCAATTCGATGTTGTTTGATGAATAAATTGTGGCTGTGTAAGACAATGCTGCCAGAAGGCCCCAAGCAACGCCTGTCCAATTAATTTGATTGTACTGATGCCAAACATCCGTTGCAATTAGGGTTCCAAAAATTATTATTACAACAGTAGCTATCTTAGAAAATTCCGGTTGTTTTTGTTTTTGTAACATCTCTACAACAAGGCTCATCCAAACAGCCTGAACTAAAAGAACTATACAAATACTGACGGGTATATACTTTACTGCCATATAATAAAAGATGCTTGTAAATCCCAATGAAGTGCCGGCGACAATGAGTTTAACGCAACTCTTTAGATTTTCTTGAGGTGCTTTTACAGCAGCCACTGACTTACGGGAAATAATAGTAAATATAAACAGCACTATAAATCCCAGAAAAAACTGAGAAATAGTTACTTCAGCAGTATTATAACCGTCTTTATAGGCCAGCTTTACAAAGGTTCCCAGCATTCCATAACAGCAGGCAGCTAAAATAATTGACTGGCTTCCTTTAAATAGCTTACTGTTGGCTTTCATAATTTGTCTTTATATTTTTATAAACTTTATTTGCAATTAAATTTTTAATGCTCTGATATGCGTTTTCAATCCTTTGATATAATTTTTCCGGATCGACAGAAACACCATCAATTGCAACAGTATGTATGTTTTGAATACCAATTAACTGGAAGACTAGCTCGAGATAAGTATTTTGGAAATTCATATGCTCGTTGGGCTCCCCTTTTCCATATCCTGTTCCTCCTCGGGCTAATAGAAGAAATAATGTTTTATGCTCCAGTAAACCTTTATAAGGATTTGTTGGATGGTCATGATTGAATTTCCACGTTTCATTAACCCGCACGATCTGATCTATATATGCTTTTAGAATACCTGGTACCGACCAGTTATACATTGGTGAACCAAGAACAATAATATCGGCATCTTTCAATTCTTTGATATAAACATCACTAACTTTAAGTGCATTGTTGTCGGCCTCGCTCCTTTCCTCTTTTTTCTTTGCTGCTGCTTCGATCCAACTTTCTGTAATGTAAGGAACCTCAGAAATTGTCAAATCACGAAAACTAATGTCTGCTTCACCATTAATCGTTTTCCATTGCTTTACAAAAACTTCTGTAAGCTCACGGCTTTTAGATTCGGAACTTCTTGCACTTGCATTAATTACCAGTATTTTTTTCATGACGAATATTATTTTTAAGCAAAATTAGCCGGCATTCCTGTTTTAATAGGATACCACATCCAACAAATAAAAGGATCCAGCTTCGTTCGAAAAAGGCAATTAACATCAGAATTAATACTAAATCACAATCCGGTTTAAGATCTCTAATTATTTCTCAAATACATTGAGACAAGCCAACACCGAATCACAAACTAAAAATGCGGACTGATTTCCTGATTTGAGAAATCCGAAATGTTCAAGATTTTGAAGCAGTGACAACAATGGATCATAATAACCACCGATATTCAGCAATACAATTTGTTTTTGGTGAAGCCCAAGTTGTGACCAGGTAAGCATTTCGAAGAGTTCTTCAAAAGTACCGAGTCCTCCGGGCAGTACAATAAAACCATCTGCAAGCTCATTCATTTTTGCTTTTCGCTGGTGCATATCATCAACCAAAATAAGTTGGGTTAATCTGGTATGTGCAACTTCTTTTTTCTGAAGAAATCTTGGTAAGACCCCAATAACTTCACCCTGATTTTCTAAGACTCCATCAGCTAAAACGCCCATTAAACCTGTAGCTGATCCACCGTAAACCAAACTAAAACCCTTTTGGCTTAATAATGCGCCTAAATTATAGGCGGTTTCCCTAAAAATTGGTTCGGTACCAAAACTGGAACCACAGAAAACGGCTATACTTTTCATAATTTCTATTTTATGTACTGTAAAATAAAAGCTTATGGTGTTATCGGTGAAGCCCCAGATTACAGACAACACCTGCCCCAGCCTAAAAAAAATGTTGGTGTGATGTAAATACGATATCATCTGGGTCCTATAGTTTAGTAAATCTGGGGTAAAATAAAAACACAGGCTAACAATACCTTTGTCCGTATAAAAACATAAATAAAAAAATTATGGAAGATACATTTAAAATTCCCCAGCTGCTTTTGAGATACGCACTGGGTATTACGTTCTTAACACCGGTTTCGGACAGATTAGGTATACTAGGCCCTGCTGGCACCGGTAATATTGAATGGGGTAACTGGCAAAATTTCATTGATTACACTTCTACACTTATGCCCATTTTTGACAGACCCATGGTTAATATTATGGGAATAGTAGCAACAGTGGCCGAATTATCGATCGGTGTTTTTTTGATTTTAGGGTTTAAAACAAAATGGTCAGCCATAGGCGCATCGCTTCTTACTTTCACCTTCATCGTCTTTATGACATTTTCAGTAGGAATTCAAAAACCTATTAATTATGGTGTTTTCACTGCCAGTGCGGCTAGTCTTTTGCTTTCGTTTATTCCAAATTATAAATGGAGTTTAGACAATCTTTTTAATAGAGAGAAATAGTAGTTATGTAACTATTTTTCATTCTCTATATAATTCTATTATTATGAAAATAGAAGATATAAAACAATCCGGCGGTTCATTACCAATAAATAAAAGAATATTGCTGAATATCATATACATCCAAACTGCTTTTAAGGAAGATTTAAATGAAATATTAAAGTTTCATACTCTTTCTAAAGAACAATATGATGTTTTAGTTCTATTACGAAACTTAAATGGTATGTGTGCAAACATGTATATGATACAGGAGAGAATGACATCAAAAACAAGTAATACCACCCGGCTTATAGATAAATTACTTCATAAGGAACTTGTAACCCGGGAAGAATGCAGTGAGAATCGCAGAAAAATAGATATAACCATTACAAGAAAAGGAATAGCGCTTCTTGAAGAAGTTGCCCCCAAAGTACTTGCTTATGAAACAAAACTTGCTGATAATCTCACTTCAGATGAAAAGGAAAACCTTAATATTCTCCTGGAAAAATACCGAAATAACAATTACAAATAAATATAAAATTTAAAATTTAAAAAGTGAAAACACGTATTAAGATCGATCAGGCGGAACCTGCCGGATATCAGGCAATCCTTGGACTTGAAAAATTTATAGAAAGCACTCCGCTGACAAGAACACACAAGGACTTAATAAAAATCAGGGCCTCACAGATAAACGGTTGTGCATTCTGCATTGACATGCATACCGAAGAAGCACGCAAAGCCAGTGAAACAGAACAGCGCATTTACGCACTCAATGCATGGCGTGATACTCCTTTTTTTACAACTGAAGAACGTGCAATTTTAGCACTGACTGAAGAAGTAACATTAATAAGCGGACATGTGAAAGATGAGACCTACCAGGCTGCATCAGAAGTATTGGACAAGACCTATCTTGCACAGGTTATTTTGGCCATAATAACTATAAACGCCTGGAACAGAATTGGAATTACGACACAGCTCGTTCCTGCCTAAATAAATTTAATATAAAATTCAGTAAGCTGCTCCGTTTTTTAAGCGAGCAGCTTTTCTCTTTGAAATACATTTACCATTTTCCCATAATTAGGTAAGAAAATTATAAATTTACTAAGACAGCTGAGGAATTCGCCTAACATAAAATTGTACAAATGCTTCCATATAAATCACTGATACAACTCAACAGAGATTCGAATGTTTCTCTCTATGTTCAATTGTGCAATAGTTTTATTCAATTGATTAGTAACGGAACCTTAAAGCCTTCGGATATTTTGCCCAGTACAAGAGTCCTTTCAGAACTAACGGGAATTAGCCGCAACACTGTGAAAGTCGCATACGAAGAACTTATGAGCCAGGGCTGGGCAGAATCTGTTGAACGTAAAGGTATATTTGTGCTATCTAAGCTTCCTGAGCTTTCAGATAAAAGAAAGCACACTTCTATTTCACATTTGGAAGAGAAACCAGATTCGTTTAAATGGAATAATCCGTTTACGGAAAAATTTGCTGTGGAGGATTTTCAAAAAGCAGTTCTGACAATTGATGACGGTTTTCCGGATGTTCGGCTCACACCAGTAGATCTTCTAATGCGGGAATACAGAAGCATATCCAAAAGATTCTATGGAAAGAACTTTCTAAAGTATGGTCATCCTAAAGGATCCGAACGCCTTCGAATGGCATTATGCAGATACCTTTCTGAAACAAGAGGCCTTGCTGTGAGTCCTGAAAATATAATAATTACAAAAGGAAGTCAGATGGGTATTTATCTGGCAACTCAGTTATTACTGACTTCATCAGACAAAATTGCTGTTGGGGTTTCAAATTACCGCTCAGCAGATGAAATTTTTAAATATAGCGGGGCTGCTCTTTTGAGAATACCAGTCGATGAATTTGGGATGGACATTGATTATTTAGCCGATACATTAAAGCATCAAAAAATAAAAGCCGTTTATATTATCCCTCATCATCACTTTCCAACTACTGTTACCATGAGCATGGAACGGCGGTTAAAGCTTCTTAAACTTGCTGAGGAATATTGTTTTGCTATAATTGAAGACGATTATGACTTTGATTTTCATTACAATAATAAACCTTATATACCGCTGGCCAGTATTGATCACAACCAAAATGTTATTTACATTGGTTCTATTACCAAAACTTTTGCTCCTGCACTTCGTATTGGTTTTTTAATCTCAGGCTCACAATTTGTAAATGCTTGTGCCTCGCTAAGACAGCTAATAGACAAACAGGGGGATTCTTTGATTGAAGAGGCATTTGCATCTCTTTATGATACAGGAGAAATGGAAAGACATTATCGTAAATCCATCAAAATATACAGACAGAGAAGAGATCTTTTTTGTGAAATACTCGAGACTAATTTTAAGGATGTGATCACTTTTAAAACTCCTGAGGGCGGCATGGCTGTGTGGTCTTTATTTGATAAAAAAATAAACCTGATAGAATTAGCCAACCGTGCAGAGAAGAAGGGCTTAAAGATTTCAGACGGTACGTTTTATAATAACGAACTCTTTAACCCTAATGGACTAAGGCTTGGATTTGCAGCACTTAACGAACGGGAAATTGAGCAGTCACTTTCTATTCTTCGGCAAATTATTTAAAAGCAAAGAATAGCTGATTTACATTGCTACGCTAATTCCTAACATGCATCTGCTAGTCTTTTCCTCATGATCATAGGCAGGCATAATCCATATTGTTACTTTTAATTTTGTAATTGTATATCTGAAATTGGGTCCAAGTCCATGGTATCTCCAATCCATAATTCCTAAACTTATCTTCTCTGAAAATTTGTAGAACATATTGACTTTATATAAGTAATTATCGGCACCACTTCCCTTTTCACCCAATGCCAGAAAAGTAACACTACCATTCTTTAACCAAATACTCGAAGAATATCGTGGTGAATGATGCCCTTGCTCAATACCGGCACTTGCCGAAATAACAACTCTTTCTATTGGTGAATAAGATAACCCGATTAATGCCTGTCCCCATTTTTCCCGGGTAAGTCCGAAAAAGGTCAATGCAAACTGATCGTTTATCTTTTTACTTCCAAAATAATCTATTATAGGTTCAATTGACCCATCGCTGTTTACTTTAGAATATAGCTCAAGTTGCGCCTGAGCCAACGTTGGAAAGGCAATTACAAAAAGAAACGCAAACCATTTTTTATTTCTATTTCTAAAATTTGTACTTCTTTGACAGAAGCTGGAAATCCATGTTTTTATATTTTCTAAAATTAATACTAATGCATCTGAATTTTTCATTTTATGGTATATCGGTGATCAGAAAGCAAAAGTAATGGACCGTTCCGGCTACTGCCGACCCCAGCTTTAAGAAAGCGGGTAACCCAGTGCTATTCTAAGATGATATACTGTATATGAGTTTCAATTCATTTTGTACATTTACAAGAAAATACGCTACGTCAAAATGCTTAGTATCTTACAGGAATATCTTACTGACAAAATTGTACTCTCTGAAACAGAATTGTTTTTGATTGATTCTGTATCAATAGTTAAGAAAATACGAAAGAAGCAATTTCTACTCGAGGCAGGAGAAGTGTGGAAATACAATGCATTTGTGTGTAAAGGGTTAATAAAAACATTTTCTATTGACAAGGATGGAAAAGAACATATTATAAATTTCTCTCCGGAAAATTACTGGTTTGGAGACCGTGAAAGTTTAACAAATAATACGCCTTCAAAGTTCAATATTGATGCAATTGAAAATTCTGAAATCATATTAATAAAAAAGGAAGATTTTGAAATGCTTTGTAATGAGATTCCCAGCTTCAATAACTTGGTAAATACTATTTTACAAAAGAGTTTTATGGTTTCGCAAAACCGCATACATGCCAACATAAGTTTTTCTGCAGAAGAAAAATACCAAAACTTTTTAGAGTCCAATCCTTTATTAATAAACCGTATTCCGCAACATATGATTGGGGCTTATCTTGGAATAACTCCAGAAACCATTACACGTATTCGTCGTAACCCGAAAAAGTAATTCTTATTTATTTTTCATTGACTTTTGTTTGTTTTTTTATCAGGCAAAAGTCAATGAAAATAAATGTTGTTGTACCAGATCTTTGTACTGTTAAATTATAAATTTAGTAATCATGACAAAGACAATTTTTATTACTGGTACCAGCACCGGATTCGGTAAACTGACAGCCACTACCTTATCTAAAGCGGGACATAATGTAATCGCCGGCATGCGTGCCACAAATGACAAAAACAAATCGGCAGCGGAAGAACTTTCTTCATATCCAAATATTGAAGTTGTAGAAATAGACGTTACAGATGATCTTTCAGTACAAACCGCATTTCAAAAAGTACTCAACAAATATGGAAAAATAGATGTTTTGGTAAATAATGCAGGATTATCAGGTTTCGGATTAGTCGAAGCTTTTTCAATTGACCAGATCAAAAGATTTTTTGAGGTTAATTTTTATGGTATCATTCGTACTTATCAGGCCGTGTTACCTTCTATGAGAGCTGCAAAAAGCGGTTTGGTAATTAATCTTACATCAGGTGCCAGTGGTCATTCCCTGCCCTTTATGGGACCCTATTTAGCTTCAAAATTTAGTGTAGAAGCTATTACTGAATCTCTTCAGGATGAATTAAAACAATTTAATATTGAAAACGTTACTATTCAGCCAGGCGTTTATCCAACCGAAATGAATAACGGATCGAAAACTGGTAATAATGCTGATTACACTGAAATTGCAAAAGCTTATGATCCGGTAGCAAGTGAAATGTTTAATGCTATTGGTGCAGGATTATTTGGAAAAATGCAGGAATTCAATATGGATCCGCAAACCATAGCCGATGGCATCTTGGAACTAATTATTATGTCCGATGGTACAAGGCCTTTACGTTTTCCTCTTGATGCTATTGCAGAAGGAACTGATATTGAATTTATAAATTCAAGAGCACAACACAAAGCTAAATGGCTGGCTAAATATACCAGTTAAAACTGTGGAAAATATAAAACTGTTAATATTTGGAATGGATAACTTTGTGTCACAATAAGCTAAGGCAGTTTTAATAAAAAGATTATCGAATTGTTTTTTTGACGCTACATTTTCCTTCGATCCCCAACAAGACATCCAAACCAAATTCTTGAAGCCATTGAAGACAGCCTTTACTTCCAGTAAGCCAATCTCTTCAAATATTCCATAAAATTTATTGAATTTGTCCAGTAGAGTTCAACACAGCCAAATGGCGCCAATTGAAGACAATTGACGCCATTTTTTTATATAACTATTATAAATAATGTAAGTTTGACTCATTTTTGCTTTTATTTTCGAATCAAGACTAAAATTAGCTGTAATATATACGTAGTCTGACTAAATATATTTTTTTTTTTAGAGTAAAAATCGACATCTTTTAAGATAAGAAAATAATATTCAATAAGCATTCCGGAAATAATGGACTAGCGATAAAGATCCTAAGTCAGAAATTAAATTATTGTAAATAAATTAATTTAAATACTTCCATAATCAGATTGTAGCATTTATTTGATTTGAGTATATATTTTATAAAAGCAAAAAAATCTTTATTTCTTTAAAATGTTCATATCATATAAACTTCTAGAAAAGTCATACATGATCTTCATCCCTTGTAAGTAACTTTATATAATCTTAACTATTGACACAAATTATGTATGAGCGAAAATTTCCTCGATTGCGTAATATATTATTTTTCCTTCCATAAGACCGGCAGTAACCATTTCATCAGCACCTAAAGAGGGCCCTCCTATTCGTATAACCGCATCACAGTGTTGGATTAAGTTTACAGCAATAGGGTGAAAAATCTTATTGAATACTGTATCTCCTATCACTTTAGAGCCTGCTGCTTCTATTAGTGGAAGTGCAAACCATTCACCCAAAACAGGAAGATGCCCTAAATTGTATATCTCCAGAGCAGCATCGGTCATTGCCTGAACGTTCGCGGCAATCAGTTGCGGGTCATCATGAGTACCAGATCTGTAAGGACCCGCCACCAAAATCATTAAGTTTTTTTTGTTGGACATTTTTTTCGTTTTAAAATTTAGTCAATTTGAATTATTAAGTATTTAGGAGATAAATGCATAGGTTTAAATTATTTACTTGCGTCACTAAGCCATGCAACCTTCTGCTCAGATTTGTGTGATGCCCCTATAATGTTTTTGTAAAGTTCTGGTCTTCTCGCATTAATATATCTGCTCCCTCCCGCTGCTTCAAGTTTTTCAGGTGTAATGAGTGCAATCGCAATATCAGCACCTAAAGCTGTACATTCTGCCACAACAGCCCCGAAGGGGTCAATAATCATGGAGCAACCATTTTTAAGCTGGTCATCATCCATACCAATAGGATTTGAAAAAACGCAATACATAGCATTATCGTATGCTCTGGCAGGCAGCCACCTCATAAGCCATTCTCTTCCTTTCAATCCATTGAATTCTGAGCGAAGCTGCTCGCTATCCTGCTCCTTGTTGTACCAAAGTTGGGGATCTACAAATCCAGCACCGGGTCGTGGAGAAGGAGTGCACATTGTTACATGTGGCATAAGCAGAATATCGGCTCCCAATAATTTCGTAGCCCGTACATTTTCGATAATATTATTATCATAGCAAATTAGAATACCGAATTTCCAGCCATAAAGTGTAAAAACACAGTACCCATTGCCCGGGCTTATATATGGGTTAATAAAGGGATGTAACTTCCTGAATTTACCTACAATTCCAGTTTTATCTACACATACGTAGGCTTTAAATACATTATCATTTTCATCCTTTTCAAATAATCCTGCGCAAATTGCGATTTCATTTTTTTCCGCAATTTGCCTCAGTACTTCTATACTCTTGCTCTCAGGTAAATATTCTGAAATATCGAGCATTTGCTCTTTAGTTAGTTTTCTGGCGAATGTATAGCCTGTAATCGAACATTCATGAAAAACGATCACTTTTACCCCTTCCCGGGCCGCATTTGCTGACAATGCAGCAATCTGTTGGAGATTATACACTTTGTCGGTACTTTTATTTTCAAACTGTGCTGTCGCAATTCTAATATCATTCATATTTTTTTTTTGACAAATTTACATACACGTTTTTACATGTAATTGTACATTTTCGTCAGCAAACAAGACTAGATTAACTGCTAGAGGGTTACAGATTTTCTGGTAAGCCGTTGGAGTAATTCCTGTTATTTGTTTGAATTGCCGTATAAGATGAGCCTGGTCATAATATCCTGAATCATAAACCAGCGGTGTCAAATCTTCATTAATTTTAATCTTACGTACCTCTCCAAGAAAATGGTGCAGCCTGATAATTCCTCCCAGCTTTTTTGGACTTAGCCCGACAACATCATTAAAAGCCCTTTCCAGGGAGCGCTGTTGCCAACCAGTATAGTCAAGTAGTTCTTTAGCTGTAAAAAGCCCTTTCTGAGTTAGCATCCATTGGGTAGCTGTAGAGACAATTGGATAGAGCTTCGCATTAAAAGGCTTTCTGCTGCTGAAAAAATGATTCAAAACTTGCACCATATCCTCCCTGCTTTGTAATACCTGCAATCTCTCTTGAATATGATTTACATCGGACCCAAATATTTCCTGCGAATCGACCAGTATATTCTTCAGTAAAGTTGCCTGGATGCCTAACAGACTGCTCATTCCGAATGGGTAAAAAACTGCAATGGCAAGAGAAATGGCTCCATTGGTTCTCAATGTTTTATGATCCGAAATCTGTCCATATACAAATGATCGCGGCAACTCATCATAATCTTCAGAATACAATGCCGTCTGCAGACAGAAAACCACGCCCGTATTACCATCGGAAAATATTCGTAGAACTTTTGTGAGTGTCTCAGCACTGCTTATGAAAAGATAATGTTTTATAAACGGCCTAAGATGCGGAGATGGAAGTAGCTGCATAAATAAAATCTTAAAAACTGCTCAATAAAATATGACTTGATGCTGAGTAACTTACTTTTCTAAACATGCGTTTCAGACATTCAAATTGCCGTCTTATTTGCTAAATAGTTAATCATTTACAATATTAACTTGCTGGATATCATTCAATTCGCCTTCTGAAAGACCACATTTCTTTAATATAGCACTGATAAATTCCGTTTTATCTGATGCATATTTTTCAATAGACCCTGAATTTTGAGCAAGTCTGTATTTTAATTCTTCGTACTGAGCAGCGGCTTTACTATTGCTTATAAGATAATCCCTAAACTGGATATGATTTTTCAAGGCCGTACTTCCGCTAACACATACATATAAATTATGCTTCATCCATAATTTGGGAGGATTTGTGAAAGGAATAAGCGCCGAGTCAGCAGTAAAGACATACCGGTCTGGAATGGCAACAATTCCCTTACTGGTATAACCCATTTTCAGTAGTTTCTCAGTAATTTCGGGTAGTGCTTCGACACTATCAATAACAATATCTATATCCAGTACAGGCTTGGAGGCAAGTCCTGTAACCGCAGTACTTCCAACATGCTGTAAGTCCGTAAACAGACCGCCAAGCCGCTTTCGAAAAACTTCGGAAAGTTCTTGATAAGCCACACTCCAATTAGGCGAAAAAGGTTCGATAATAATCTTCATTTTCAAAATATATAAGTATAACCAGAACAGTCAAATCTATAAAAAATATTTCCATACCCATTTAATATCTTTGATTACATTCTATTATAAACAATTAAATACTTACGTTTTATAACATTATGGTATTTCATATTCATATTCCTTTTTTAAGACATACTAATCCACCGTCAATCGTACCGATCCACTTTATATTTTGACTCTGTGATGCCATTGCGCTGATAGTACTTCCGCTAAGTGGATAAACAGTGAAAAGTGAAGTTATCGTATCTTTGTTTAAGGCCAGTGCATTGCCCCCTATCCATAAACTGGTTTCTTCCTGCATCAAGGACTTTAAACCATTAAGTTCACCAGGAATTGTCAATTCTGTCTTACCCTGGGTATTTAATTGCAGTACAGCTTTTACTGATGTGCCTGTCAGCAACACGTTGATCGTATTATTGTTCGCAACTGTTATTGCAGCGGGAAATGTGGATGGATAACCTTCCTGCTCCAAACTAATCCGTTTATAATGCATACCATCAAATTGAATTACACGTCCCTGAAAGACTAGATGATCAAATAGCCCCATCCAGATAGTACCATCGGGAGCAGCTGACATGGAAAGAATCAAATTGTCCTCAAACATATCATAACGGTACCACTTCCCTGTTATTTCATCAATGCGAATTAGTTCAGATTCTGTGCCAACCCACAGCCAGTGACGCACACTGTCATAGCTGCTGCATAATACTGTATTATTAGTAATAATACTGTTTGCATTACTGTATACAAACCAATGTGAGCCGTTGTAATTTGCCAACCCTTTGCTTGTGCCTACCCAAATCCCTCTGTTCTCACCGAAAGCCAAGGTGGTTATTTTATCGGATGGCAGGCCAGAGTTGTTGACATTGTAAACCTTCCATTTTCCGTCTCTTATCTGAACAAGACCCTTAGTGGTCCCGATCCAAAGTTTACTAATCTGCGAGTATGAAATGGCAGTAATTTGTTTGTCCGGCAATAAAGAGTTAGATGGGTCATAAACAAAGGATGTCCACTTATCAGTTTCAGTTAAATCAGTTGTATCAGAATCGGCGCAGCTAAATATTGCTAAAATGATTAAAATACACTGTAAATATTGAAGTAGTTCCTTTTTCATATGTCATATTTCAATGAAAATTCATAATTTCTCAGCAAAACTAAAAGACTATTTTCGAATCGTAGTACAATCATCTTTATAGATAAATATTTAGGATAGCAAAGATACCTCCGTTGTCGATATTTTATATACTGACAAAGGATAACTGATTACGCAAAATGTATAATTTACAAAGAAAGTTTTACATTATAATACTAATATCATTTTCAAAGTCTAAAATAATTTTGCTTAATAATTGAATCGATGAGGCTATATACCATTTACTTCTACAAGAATATAAGCAATATCAGATCGAAAAATCAAGTAGAAGACTCAATAAATTAATAGAGATGGAAAATTTTAATTATTTTTGTTCAAAATTCCAGATCGGCAACCTGGTATTAAAGCGACAATTCTTGCAAAGCCCTGAAATACTTACTTAGAGAACTCCTTTTCAGTTAATGTAAGTTTTAATTATTCAAATATAGCAAAGTTACTTATTATAAATTAATGGAAATGCGAGTTGCACATAACCGATTAGACCAAATCTACAATTCTGAAATTATTAACCTTCGAAATGTAAAGATTGCAAGTAATCAAGCTGCTGTAGTGGAGCATGTGACTTTATATGAAAATGCTGACACCTCACCTTTTCAAAGAAAAGAGGACGTGGTGCTAACACTTCTGCTGGAAGGTCAAATAAATTCTAATTATCAGGGAATCAATAATCAGTTTCAGGTTAGATCCCGTAATTGTACCTTTGTTTACGGACCTAATGATAATGAACATGAATTACAGGGTACACAACATATTGATAGTATGGCCATCGGTATTAACAAAAGATTTTTTGAGGAAATACTTCAGGATAATGACCCGTGGATGGAAGGGATAGTTAATAAAATAGAAAAAAAACAGCCATTTAGCTTCTCCAAGCATCCTTATAAACTTACTGCCGACATGTATCTTGTCCTAAAAAAAATTAGAAATACAAAATATGCTGACAATAGTATGAATACTCTTTACCTCCAAGGTCTATTGAGCGAACTACTGCTTCAGCAGTTCAAAGAAATTAAAACCTCTGAACATGCTTCCTATTATTTGGAAATAAAAGATGCAGATATAAAAAAAATACAGGAGTTAAAACTTTATATAGACAATCATTATCTGGAAGAATTTACTCTAGATTCGCTTGCAAGACTTTCAGGACTTAATACTTTTAAGATAAAAACAGGTTTCAAAGCACTTTATCATAAAAGTGTTTTTGAATACGTTCGTGGCAAACGAATGGATTATGCCTCAATGCTCTTGCTTGCTGGAGGAAACACAATTTCTGAAGTTGCCTACATATTAGGATATCAGCATGTACAACATTTTTCAACGGCTTTCAAAAAACACTTCGGAGTAACTCCTACCAAGTTTAAATTTTAAACCAAATTACCCATTAGCTTCGGGGTATAAATTTATGATAGTTGCCCATACTATAATCTCTGTAAATTTGTAGGCAGTGTACTATTTATATATCAATTTTCATTTGTATTAAGGGGTAGGGCTTGCCTAAACCATCTTTTAAAACCCTGCTTACAGGTTTAAAGCCTAACTTTCTGTAAAACGTGAATGCTTTAGTATTTTGTTCATTGACGGCAACCCTGTCGCATTTTAAATGGATAATAGCATACTGCATTAAAGCCTTACCTATACCTTTAGAAAAGTGTTGAGGGTCAATAAATAACATTTCTATATTTTTTTCCTCAAGACCTATAAAACCTGCAATTTCTTCATTTAAAAAGACACAATATAAATCCACATCTTTAAAATACTGTTTTATAAGTAGCTGTTTGTAGATGATTAAATCTTCTTCCTTTAAAAAATGGTGCGTAGCACGTACTGCTTTCTCCCACAGGTTTATAAGGTTATCAAAATCAGTTTCAACGGGAGATTTTATATTATATTCACTCATTATTTGCGATTACTTCGTAACAACCATAGCCACGCCTCTCCGATTTCATCATCCTGAACTATGCCGTAATATCCAAATCCGCAATTTTCTAAAATTTTCGTTGAGGCATTGTGCTCAGGAGCGGTTGTTGCAGTAATTTCTACAGTCGAATCGAATCTCAGGGCTATAGATATCAGTTCTTTACAGCTAAAAGTCGCAATTCCATGTCCTTCAAAGTCTTGAAAGGTCCAATATGCAATCTCTACCCTACCGTCATTGGGGCTTCCTTTAAAGCCGCAGGAACCTACAATTTGGTTTTTCCTGACAACAAAATACCCGATCCATGGGATATTGTAGCCAATCTGCTTATAGAATTCTTCATAACCTTGTATCAGCATTTGCGCATTATCCGAACGATATATTTCATTTGTGCCGTCAAGTGTTAATTCGATTGGTTTCAGTTTCAGTTCCATTCTATCTGTACTTTAATTGAAAAATTTTTAACATTCACTATTCAAAACTACTGCAGTTTTGGTATTTGCAAAAGTAAATTTTAGAAACTCAGTATATATACGCGATGCGTATAATTTAATACGGGCAAGGCATAGATATTGTTACTTGCCTTAATGACAATTTATCACTTAAATAACAACATACAAATAGCCGATATTATCTTGAGGAAAAACAATGTATTTATATGTATCATAAAAAGATAAGATGTTCAAATCGATTATTATTTCAATTTTCACATCTAAATTTTATTGCTAAATCTTGCCAAGCCCTTCAACAGAAATAATGCTGATTTTTTTTTATGCAGAAAAGTAGAACGCAAGCTGTTTTGAATAGACTTCAGAGAGCTGCTCAAATTTAGTAGATTTTGCAGATCATCAGGTTTTTCTGTGTGGGTGAACTGTCTTTTGGGTCAGATATGTAAATTTTCTTGCTGTAAAACATAAAGTCAAAAATTATACTTTTTGCGTAGCTGAAAATACTTTACAGGTAATTATGTGCTGAAACGAAATTCTACTTTTGCGCCCGATTCAAAGCCTATTCTATTATTACATATGTTAGTAATACTATAAGCCTGAATAAATCTTTAATCCTTTAAATTTGAATTGTTATGAAAAATATTTTTTATGTAGTGATCGCGGCGCTATTCTTTACCAGCTGTGATGATGATTCCCTAGTGGCTAGTGGCAGGAGCGTAACCGAGACTCGAGCTCTTGAAAGTTTCAACAAAATAAACATTAACGCTGGCAGAAACATTAAGGTTATGTATTCAAATCAAACAAGGATTACCATTACAGGTAGCGACAACCTGATAAGTCACTTACAATCCAGTGTTAGCAACGGAAAGCTTAACCTCCTTTATGACCAGGATCATATCAATCATGAGGACCTGGACATCACCATCACTGTTCCTTATTTTACAGAGTTACATATTAATGGAACACGTCAATTAACAACGCATGGTACCTTTGATTACACAGATAATATCGACATAGTTAGCAACGGTGAAAGTGAAATGAAATCCATTGATAATTTTACTGCTGCCAACCTCAATGTTAGACTAACAGGTAAAGGGATAGCAGACTTGCGTACATTGTCTGGTTCTAATGCTAAGGCTTCGATAGTAGGTAATGGCAAGATTTATATTAAAACAGGACAATCCCTGACAGCCCATATACATGGCAGTGGAAACATCTATTACCTCGGAAAGCCTCAGATAACATCTGATATTACAGGCACAGGTTCAGTATCGTCTTTATAAGTTCGTATATGGAAGTTTATCGATATAGATCGATATAACAAAATATCTTAACTATCAATTTTAAGTGGTACCTCCATTTTTTTAGCTTGCTTAAAGTTCAAAAATAAAAATTAACATTACAATTGTGTCCGCATACTACCTAGCAAACCTATTCAAGTATCCTTTTGTATATCAAACCTACTGCGTATTTTTTACAACTTATTTTTGAAGAATATTTATGTCCAATATAAAAGAAATACCTAGTACTTACAAATACCAAAAGATTCCATTTAACTTTAACAAAGTTAGTATCATAACTATTGTTTATTATTTCTCTTGATATTTCTCAACAACTACCCCTATTAATTGATGATCGAAGATTACATTAAAAAAATATTTTTACTATGATACAAGCTCCAGAATATAAAATTTGCTCAGAAAGTGATATTCCGCAGATTTTGAAAATATACAAACAATCGTACATTGAACATTACCTTCATTTGTGGACTGATAGTGGAGAGAACTATATGAAAACTAATTTCACAAAAGAAAAAATATTTTCAGAAATGAATGAAGATGATACCCGATTTTTTCTTATTTACGATGGGGAATTACCGGTAGGCATATTAAAAATTAACAACAATAAAGCTATAGATAAAACAAGAGACACGGAGTATTTAGAAATCGAGAGGATCTATTTTCTAAAAGAAGCCGCTGGAAAAGGTTTAGGAAAATCTACCATTAAAATGGTTGAACATCTTGCCACAGGTGAAAATAAAAAGGCAATATGGTTAAAAGCAATGGAAGATGCCGATGCAACAAAATTTTACGAAAAACAAGGTTTTGTAGTTATTGAACAATTTGATTTTTCTTATCCAAATATTAAAGACGAGTTTAAGAGAATGGTTCTTATGCAATTGCTCTTAAAAAGAACTGGAATTGAGGACTGACAATCTAATATTCATTCGTCTACATATAATTTCGTATTTCCAATACTACCTTTATTAAATTATCTAAATTGATATTTAATGAATCTCTCTATATGGCAATGCAGCATTCAATACGTATTAGAAAGAAATTATCTATCAATATGAAGCATATCGTGAATTTAAAGCCGTCAATGATATAATTAATATGAAAAATAATCTTCAATAAAAATATTTAAAAAAACCTCCAAAGTGATTGACTTTAAAGGTTTTTTTAAATTGTAAAAGAAGATTTTATAATATTAAGCTGAGATTCCACCATCAATTGTAAAACTGCTTCCTGTAATGTAACTTGATTCAGGACCCGCTAAAAAATTGACCAACGACGCTACTTCTTCTGGCTTGCCAAAACGCTTAAGTGGGATAGCATTAATAAAAGCTTCACGAATCGCATCATCCGAAGGCAACATGTCAGTGTCAATAGCGCCGGGCTCAACTGTATTTACTGTAATATTCCTAGGTGCCAAATCCCATGCAAGTCCACGAGTATAAGCTCCAATTGCTGCCTTGGTAGCGATGTAATCAGACATGTAAGGACTTCCAATACGATGAGCTCCAACAGATCCGATACTTACGATCCTACCACCATCTGGCATATATTTAACTACCGTACGTACAGCTTCAGATACGGCTCTGATGTTCACGTTGATCTGACGATCGTATTCAGCGATCCTTTCAGAAGCTGTTTCTAAAGATCCTTTTACCGAAATTGCTGCATTATTTACCAAAATGTCAATTTTGCCATATTTCTGGCTGATATCAGTAATAGCTTTTTCTAAAGCACCTTTCACTGAACTATCTATTTTGATAGCAAATGACTCTCCACCTGATTCTTTTATACTTTTTACCATATTTCCTGCTGTCTGTTCAGAACTCACATAACTGAAGATAACATTTGCACCTTCTGATGCTAAACGTTTTACAATTGCTGCACCCATGCCACGGGTTCCTCCTGTAACAAATGCTGTTTTACCTTTTAGTGTTGACATTATATATTTTATTAAATGATTATTAATTAATGTTTAGAAATAAATTATTTGGATACTAATGCTTACGTTTTAATCCATAACAATTACGATCTTACCTTGCGTGTGTCCTTTTTCAATTTCAAGATGCGCTTTGGCAATCTCCTTCCACGAAAAGACCTGCGATACATGCGGCACAAGTTTTCCTTCCTGTAATAGTTTTGCAACAAATTCCATATCCGGTCCGCTAAATGTTATCATATTATAAAACGCATTTATATTCAATTTCTTTGCTTTGATAGATTCATCTGCTGTTATACCGGACCAAAGACTAATAAGATTTCCTCCTGACTTAAGTACTTGCATACTTCGATTAATATGGCCGTCCGCTTTTACAGCTTCAATAACCAAATCAATATCTTTTACTATTTCCTCAAAAGGACCTTTCTGATAGTCAATAAACTCATCAGCACCAAGAGCTATTACAAAATCTTTTTTGGCACCTGATGCTAAAGCAAGTACATAACCTCCAAAATATTTGGCAAACTGAACGGCAAAATGTCCCACACCTCCCCCGGCTGCCGTTATAAATACACGATCGTTTTCTTTTATACCTACTTTATTGCTTGGTTGCAAAGCAGTAAGTGCCGCCAATGCAGAAGCTGCCGCCTGTTCATGACTAATATTTTTAGGTTTGATAGCTAATTGAGAAGCGGGAGCTGCAGCAAATTCTGCGTAAGTTCTCCCGATATAAGGATGTTTCAATACACCGAAGACGTCATCACCAATTTGAAAATTAGTCACGTTAGCGCCTTTTTGAACGACCTGACCAGAAACATCCCAGCCTAAAATTAATGGAACCTCTTCGCCGAATATCCAACTTACACTTTTATTTTCCCTAACAATCGCATCAGCAGGATTTATGCTTACTGCTTTTACTTTTATTAATACTTCATCGTCTTTAATATTTGGGACAGGAACAGACTCAAAAGTAAAATTTTCTACTCCACCCTGCTCTTTCAGTACAATCGCTTTCATTATCTCTATTTTATGATTTATTTGAGTGCAAAGTTATTTCCATTTAGCATAACTTTGTATTTAGTATAACCGATGTTACTAAAATCAAATCATGGCAAATTCTGTTAAAATAGATCAGCAAGAGGCAGCAAAAGCTTTAGCAGATACCATTTATGTCATCGGCGGCAAATGGAAGCTTCCAATCCTACATTCCATTTGTAATGGTAATATTAGATTTAAAGATATTGAAGAAAGTATTCCAGGACTCAGTAATAGAATGTTATCCCGGAATTTGAAAGAACTTGAAGAGAACAAGCTCATTACACGTGTAATGTCCGATGAAACTCTTTTTTATGAATACCATTTTACTGAATACTCAAAAGAATACGGAGACCTAATGCTGAAAATGATAGAATGGGGAAAATCGCATAGAAAAAAAATAATTCAATCTACATAATTCTCACTCAGTTTATAAATATTAATAATTGCACTTCTAAAATGTAGCTATCAGATTTATCATCCTTCTAATAGGTGACCAATCAAAATCAGGTATGGGTATCGGACATTACCTATATTCGGACTAAAAAAGGCTGGGCTTACCTAACTGCTGTTATAGATCTCTTTGACCGTAAAGTAGTAGGATGGTCGTTAAGTGAAACCATGAAAGTAATGGATACAACTATTGCCGTCTTTAAATAAGCCCTGCGTAATCGCCCTATAGCTGATAACCAGAAATTAATATTTCATTCAGAGAGAGGAATGCAATATGTTTGTAAAGACTTTGTTTCCATCTTGACAAAAAGTAACCAGATAGCCCAAAGCATGAGTAGAAAGGGCAACTGTTATGATAATGCAGTTGCTGAGAGTTTTTTCAAGACATTAAAAACAGAATTGATTTACCAAAACAAGTATCCAACGATAAAAAAAGCAAAAAAAAGTAATTGATTACATCAAAAATTTCTACGACAAATACAGAAGACATTCTGCTCTTGGAAATTTAACAATAGAAGAATTTTAAAAGAAACATCTTATTTATTAAAAGAAAACTACATCTCTTACTGATTTTTTTGCTAATTACCACTTCCAGAAATTAACTGTTTAGCGTAGATCAAAATACAATCTATTCAGAATATAAGAAAGATACAAATTTAAGAACTGCATTTGGCATTATAAAATCCAACCATTTTCTGAGTACACTTGTAGGTGACTATTTAAATGAAGTTTAGTAGCAAAAAGATCACAGAATAATTGAGTCTGGGGAATGGCGATTTTTCACTTTATGATGGACGATTTTCCCTTAACAATTTAAACTGCCGCTTGTAAATCTCTTTTATTCTTCTGTAATTCATTAAATATCGGCATATAACTAGTGCCCCATTTTTCCATGTGCGAAATTAATGGTAATAAAGTTTTACCCAGATCAGTCAGGAAATATTCAACTTTAGGAGGCAGTACCGGGTATATTGTTTTTCGTACCACACCATGATCTTCTAATTCTTTTAGCTGAAGATTCAAAACACGTTTGGTAGCATCAGGATGGCATCTGTGTATTTCACTCGGTCTTCTTACACCTTTAGATATAGAATCGATAAGACAGGGTTTCCACTTCCCTCCTATTATTTCAAGTGTTATACTCATTCCGCAGTCAAAATCTTTTGGAATCTTTTTTTCGTACATAGCAGCTATATTTTTTATAGGTACAAAAATAAGCATATAATCAATACGGGCTCTATAACCTTATATGGATAATATTATCCCCATACGAACCTTTTATCCATTATTGCATCACTACAACGGTCAAGATAACTTTGCCGAATAATTTTTAACAATATAAAAATGGAACTTTCAAACAGAGAAAAAGCTGCTGCAATTCAAAACAGTATCGAAACCGAAACTTTAGGACAAATAGGCTTAATTAATCCTAAATCATACAAACAGCACAATATTAATGTAGCCGACGGTTTTGATGCAATTATGGCCCTGCACGATTTAATGCCGATGGAAAAAGTTTACACCAATGTGGTAAGGGCTTTTCAGGATGGCGATATCGGATTTGTGCATGTCGATTATTATTTATTTGAACCAACGGTCGCTTTTGATATTCACCGATTCGAAAATGGTGTGAGTGTAGAGCATTGGGATAATTTACAGACGAATCCTAAAAAAGTAAACAAGAGCGGAAGAACAATGACAGATGGTAAAACAAAAGCTATTGATCATCATTTAACAGATGCTAACAAAGAACTAGCTTCATCTTTTGTTTCAGAAGTTTTGGTAGGCAAAAAATTTAATGAAGCTTCAAAATATTTTGACGGCGACATCCTTATTCAGCATAATCCTGATATGGGAGACGGTGTCTCGGAGTTTTTTAGTGTTTTGAAACAATGGGAAAATAATGACAAAGCACAAGTTTACACTGCTGTACATAAAGTTTTGGGAGAAGGAAACTTTGTTTTGGTTTTAAGTGAAGGTTACGTTGGAAAAACACATTCGGCTTTTTATGATTTGTACCGAATTGAAAATAATAAAATCATAGAGCATTGGGATGTTATTGAAGAAATTCCATCTTTAGAGAATCAGAAGAACACAAACGGAAAATTCTAACCGATTCCTTTTAAAAGTCATGAAGCTTTTTGCTAAATATGTCAATACCCTTTTTGTGGTTACAGCAATGACACTGATAATGGCAGTTTGCGTACTCATTTTAAATAATGGATATGAAAAAGAAGGATGGATTTTTACGTTTTTTAAATCCTGGCTCATTATGCTGCCCATTGCTTATGTTAGCGCCCTGATCATTATCCCTTTGGCTAATAAACTGACGCTTTATATTTTTAGAGCGTAATTGGGAATTTATTTCATTTTAAGAGGCTGTCCGAAAAGTAATTTCGGGCAGTTTTTTTTGTTTTTCAGATTGATTTTTCTTACACTTAAATACTAAAATCAATGATTATGCAGCCAGTTTTTTGCTTTTAGTAAAAATTATATGATGAAACAATCGTTTAGAACCAAGTTGTTTTGTTCACTATATTTGAATGTTCATTTAAAATGAAAGAGATATAATAATGAACAAATAAATATAACTTTAATTTTTTATACAATTTGTAGATGACAATCAAAAAGTAGTATTAAAAGATAATCTTGGTATTCAGGCTGTCTATTTTCATTCTAATTCAGACACAGAAATTCAACTCCACAATGGCCATGCAAAATGACTTTTATGTATATGGTAAGATGAAAAACGGCAATGACAATATCTATGATTTAAATACCTTATTTTCGTTTAGAAAAGTCAACAAATCAAGCGTATTATAGTGTTCAGCGTCTTCCGTTTGTTTTAGAATCGGTGGAAGGAATGGAAAATAATAAAATGTTTTTCAAAATAAAAAAGAACAATCTATTTGGTTATTTTCCATTAAATAAAGAACCAAAATACAAAACACTAGAAAAATTTCAGGATAATTTTGCTCGTTTCCAATTACCAAACGGCCAGAAGGGCTGGATTGATTTAACAGGGGAGAGAATATTTGGACAATTAAAATTAATACAGATGAAAACAAACCTTTTTATTCTTCTCCTTTAAGATTTCTGAATACCATTTATGGACAAAGAGAAGCTGAATTACAAATAATTAACCACAATTAAAAAAAGATATTGAAATCAAAAAAGACAGCAAATGAGTGGATATGAAAACAAAAACTAGAGAAAAAATTAAGCTACATTCTTGTAATTATTTAGCTTCTTAAATTTTTCAATGGTTTTTATAATCCAAAGCCTAATGCCTTGTTTTTTTTATTGTCCCAAATTTCTCTAGAAATAATTTACTGCCTTAAACCAATACAGTTTTTAAAAGTTCACATCAAATACCAACAGGATATCCAAACCAAATTACTAAAGCCACTGGAAGACAGATAACTACATATAATCAGCCAAAAGGCGCCAATTGAAGACAATTGGCGCCTTTTTTCAATTACGCTATCAGGCAAGGTAACTTTGGATTTTTTACATTTATTTTCTCTCTGCAAAAAGAGACTTTAAAAACTTAAATAAAACGATTATTAAGCTTAGCTCTAAACTTTAAGGGTGTTTCGTTTGTTTTGTTTTTGAACAATTTACTAAAGCTCTGAAGGTGTTCGAATCCCAGCTCATACGCAATTTCA